>JACQDW010000011.1 GCA_016200845.1 Burkholderiales bacterium
ACAATACCGAAATTCGCCACAGCCTCAATGCCAGCCTGCAAAACTATGCTCTACGTTTGCACGGCATGATGCAAAATGCGGCCATTGAAGATAACGTTTCATCCGAAGATTTTGTGATCGAGGTCGGCAACCCACTACAAAAAAAATGGATCAATCTGGTTCTCAGTGCGGTCGAAGACGGCGTCTTGCAAGGTCTAGTCAACGACATTACCGAAAGAAAATTAATCGAAGAATCCGCCAATCAGCTTGCAGTCACCGATCACTTGACTGGCGTTGCCAATCGGCTTGGATTTGAAAAAGCCATGTCTCGCATGGAATTTGAAATGCATGCCAAACTCATTTCCAATTTCTATTTATTGATGATCGACCTCGATGGCTTTAAAAAAGTCAACGACGACCACGGTCATGAAGCTGGTGATAAGGTTCTCTGCAACTTTGCCCAATTGCTCACCATGATCGTGCGCAAGAGCGATTTCACAGCAAGACTGGGCGGCGACGAATTCATCATCATACTCAAAGACATCGATCAGGAGGAGCAAGCGCAAAGCATCGCGCAAAAAATCATCAATGACGCTGGCCGCCCTTATCTGCTTGAAAAACATATGGAAATCCATATTGGAGCCAGTATTGGCATCACCTACGTCAACACGCCAGAATTTGACGCCACCGACGCACTACATCTGGCAGACGAAGCCATGTACGCCGCCAAACGCGCAGGTAAAAATCGCTACGCAATCAATCCGCCTCAGCTATAAACAAAACAGGTTCATCAGGCGATACCTTCATTCAAATTTCTGAGCCTCTCAAAAAATCATTTGCCAGACACATTCACTTCCCCCTATGCTGCGCTTTTTCCTGAGTGAGAAATTCAATATTTCAAAGGAATGATATCGTGGCAGCTCGAATCGATCACAATTTACCCGGCTCTAGCGTATTGCAGCGTGGCGCGTCCGCCAGCATGGCATTTCTCATCGTTTTTGCTGCGCTCAGCGTATTTCAATTCAACCAGCGGCACGCCGCCAATCACAAATTCACTCAACACACGTCACAACTAATTTGGTTTCAACTTCCCAAGCTAGTCACCGCAACGACGCCCCCACAACATCAAGACAATCCAGCTAACGCACCAAGGCAAACTAAAATACGCCATATCGAAACACTCGCCACAACAAACGCCACACTGACCACCAAGACAACAGAAATCCCCACGCAACAAGAAACCAAAAACGATTTCGACGACGCCTTTAAGAGTCAAGATGCCGTTGATCAAGCGATCGCAAGCAAACACACCAGCATCGATGGCAACAAGCTCCGGCACGCCTACCAAGACAGCAAAACCGAGCTGCAAAAACAAGCAGAAAAAAGCGGCAAATCACTGGCAGACGATCGCCTGACCCAACAAGAAAAATTCCAACAAGCCGCCAACCGCGCGGCAAAACCAGACTGCCTACGCCAAGGCGGCAGCATCTTATCGTTATTTGTCGTGGCTTATCAGGTGGCGACGGATCATTGCAAGTAGATAGGGCACACAACACACATTTCTCTCTTGACAGAAATAACTAGCATTCCTAGAATACGCAATATGGAACTCACACCTGTCAAACAACAATTTATTCTGCACTGGGGCGAGATGGGCACCTTATGGGGTGTCAATCGCACCGTGAGCCAAATTCACGCCTTGTTGTATATCGTTGGTACGCCGCTGCCCGCCGAAGAAATTGCAGAAACGCTGGGTGTGGCAAGATCCAATGTTTCGAACTCACTCAAAGAATTACAAAACTGGAATTTGGTAAAGCTAGCGCATGTCATGGGAGATCGTCGAGCGCATTTCACCACGTCTCTCGACGTATGGGAGCTATTTCGCACGGTGGTACGTGAACGCAAAGAACGTGAATTGATGCCTACCATTACGACTTTGCAAGCTTGTCTGGACAGCCCTGACATTGACCAAGAAGACCGTGCCAGCAAAGCGCGCATCAGCGAAACGCTTGCATTGATGAAAACCATCACAAGCTGGACAGACGAAATGTTACGACTCGAACCGACTACGCTCATGAAGTTATTAAAAATGGGCGCTAAGGTTCAGCAATTGATACGTCGTGACGACAAATAAATTCAGCGGGCGCAAATTTGCGTCTGTTTTTTTAATTCAAAATTTCTGTCTCGACAGAAATAAATGAATTTAGATATAGACCGGGAGTACAGGGAGAAGAAAATGAGAATACTTCTATGTGGCGCAAATGGTTTTATCGGGAGACACATCAGTGCGGCTTTAAGCGCATTGGGCCATGAAGTGATTCACGGTGTGCGTCAGACGCAATCTACGGCGTCCATCACTGAACTCAGTGTCGATTTCGATCAAGACACCGACGTCAAGCTCTGGCAAGCCCGCCTACAATCATTGAAAATTGATCTCGTGGTCAACGCAGTGGGCATCTTGAGTGAAACAAAGAGTCAGCGTTTCCACACCATACATCAACAAACACCAATCGCATTATTTGAAGCTGCCGATCAACTAGCTATCAAGGGAATTATTCACGTCTCTGCGCTGGGGCCGGACGATGCAGCAAGTCACCCCAATTCACTATCAAAGACGATTCAACTCACGCCTTATTTGCAAAGCAAACGCGAGGCTGATGCCTTTCTCTCGACTTTAAGCTGCCCTCATTTAATCGTTCGCCCCTCACTCATTGTTGGTGATGACGGAACCAGTAGCCAGTTTTTTAGGGTGATGTCGAGCTTGCCCGTAATCGGCTTACCTGGCAAAGGCGAACAACAACTTCAGCCAGTACATATCGATGATATTTGCCTCGCCATCGGCAATTGGATCATGCAAGCAGAGCAAACAGATACGCTTCCCCGCCACACACTATTGCGTGCGGTCGGGCCAGAGCAAATGAGCTATCGAGCTATGCTAGAACACTATCGCAATGCGATGGAACTGGGAAAAGCGCTGTGGATACCTATCCCTCAGCGGTGCATGCGCCTCGCCGCAAGTATCGCCACTTACCTGCCGCAAAAGGTATTCACACCTGACACACTCATCATGTTAGAACAAGGCAATATTGCTGACGCCAGCGAGTTCGCTGCAACACTACATCGCGCGCCCACATCGGCAGAAAACTGGTTCGCCGGAACGCCACCTCAGCAGCTTGCTTCTGCTGCCATCTCAATGTGGGAAAATTACTTATTCCGCTGGGTGCTCGCCCTGCTGTGGTTGACCTCGGGCTTCATTCCTTTATTTTTTTATCCGCACGAGAGCAGCTATGCTTTATTAGCGCCTTTTGGTTTGCATGGTGAGGTGGCAGCCATCACTTTGATGGGTGCATCGTGCATCGATATCCTCCTGGGCATCGCGACGCTGTTTTATCCGAGCAAGCGTCTATGGGCAGCACAGATTGGACTGGTGATCGTGTATAGCGCTTTGATTAGTTTTTTCTTACCCGAATTTTTGTTTCACCCCTTCGCACCGGTTCTCAAAGACACAAAATGAACGATTATCTTCTACTCAAGACTATCCATATTATTTCTTCGGTACTTCTCGTTGGAACTGGTTTTGGTTCGGCGTTTTATCTCTTCTTTGTCAATCGCAGTAAAAATCTCGTTGCGATTGTTGTCGTATCGCGTCTGGTTGTGAGAGCCGATTGGTGGTTCACCACGCCTGCTGTCATCGTTCAACCGATTAGCGGTTATCTGATGATGCAAATGGCGGGATGGCCGCTCACGACCCCTTGGATTGCGCTATCTTTTGCGCTGTACACATTAGCGGGTATCTGCTGGCTGCCTGTCGTCGTATTGCAAATCAAAATGCATAAACTGGCTGAACAATGCTTCAAAGAAGGACGCGAATTGCCAGCGCAATATTGGACCTGGTCACGTTATTGGGAGTGGCTGGGCTACCCCGCCTTCATTGCGATGGTCGGGGTCTATTATTTGATGGTGAATAAACCTGCTCTATTTGCTTGATCTGATCGCGCTAACCTAAATATCACGACGATGCGGATGCAAATTTGTAGGGCGGGTGAAACCCGCGCCGCCAGCACATCGAATGCCTAAGCAACGCGGGTTTCACCCGCCCTACGAGAATCGTTTAATTAATTGACGGTGCCCCTAGGCATCCCCCTCATCCACCGCCAGCTCATCCATACCCAGCAAACTCTGTGCTGTATCGCTAGGTAATGCCTCGACTTGTTTGAGTTTACGGGTCATTTGACGGGTGCGCACTTCTGCTTTGTCAATGTTGTCGGCGGCTTTGACCAGTGCGTTTTTGGTGGCGGTGAGTACGTCGCCGAATTTGGAGAATTCGGTTTTGACGGCGCCCAATACTTGCCAGACTTCGGACGAACGTTTTTCTAAGACGAGAGTGCGGAATCCCATTTGCAAGCTGTTGAGTAATGCCGATAGCGTCGATGGACCGGAGATCGAGACTCGATGAGTGCGTTGCAAATCGTCGGCCAAGCCGGGGCGGCGCATGACTTCTGCGTAGAGCCCTTCGGTCGGCAAAAATAAGATCGCAAAATCGGTGGTCAGTGGTGGCGAGACGTATTTCTCTGCGATGGTTTTTGCCTCGTTGCGGATGGCCCGTTCTAACTCTTTGCCTGCTTGCGCCACGCCTTCGGCGTCAGCGCGTTCCGCTGCCTCAAGCAAACGTTCGTATTGCTCTTTGGGGAATTTGGCGTCAATCGGCATCCAGACCGGAGCGCGGTCATCTTCTTTGCCTGGCAATTTGATGGCGAATTCGACGCGTTCGCCGCTATTGGGCACGGTCTCGACGTTCTTCGCATATTGATCGGGCGTGAGCATTTGTTCCAACACCATTTCCAATTGCACTTCGCCCCAAGTGCCACGGGTTTTTACGTTGGTCAGTACACGTTTTAAATCGCCAACACCAATCGCTAACTGCTGCATTTCACCCAGACCTTGATGCACTTTTTCCAGTCGATCTGACACTTGCTTGAAGGATTCGCCCAAGCGCTGCTCCAAAGTCGCGTGCAATTTTTCATCGACCGTCTTGCGCATTTCTTCCAACTTGCCCGCGTTGTCTGCTTGCAGTTGCCCTATCTTTTGCTCCAATGTCTGACGAATTTCATTGAGGCGTTGTGCGTTCGATTCAGTCATACTGGCCAAGGTTTGATTAAGCGTATCGGCAAAACGTTTGAGGCTCAAGCCTTGCTCATCTCGTGCCGTTTGCGCTTGCTGGATCAGTGCTAGTCGCATTTGCTCTAACTGTTGGGCGTTGTTTTCATTGAGCTTCACCAACTGCTGAGAGAATCCATCAATCTGACTATTTTGCAGCGTCGCCACGCTGGTCAATTGCGCCGCCAAACTTTGTTGAAATTGCGCGAAATTACCACCCAACTCTTGCCGCGTCGATTGCGCACTGGCTTGAATTTGCTCACGCATACTGCGCTCAATTTTTTCTAATTCATTTCTGAATTGTTCTGATAGATTGTCACCTGCTTGGCGCGATAAAATCCGCCATTGCAAAACAGCGACCACAATCAACACCAGCAAAATCGCCAGCGTCGCAATTTCCGTCCAATTATTCATGTTGATTAACCTGGTGTATTCCGCATCCAATCGGCGGTTTGATAAAACGATGTCATTAAGTGTTCTTGCAAGCCCTGCTCTATACCGACGTCTTGCATAGCCCACGCCATACAGCGCAACCATTGATCACGCTCGGCAACTCCAATCGCATAAGGCAAATGCCGCGCCCGCAAGCGAGGGTGGCCAAACTGAGAAATATACAAATCAGGCCCGCCCATCCAGCCCGATAAAAACCAAAATAATTTATCGCGCGAACTGTCATTCGGCGTCGGATGCATCGCGTGTATTCCAGCAAACTCCGGCTCCAATTGCATCAGATCATAAAATCGATCGACCATCGCCCGCAACTTTTCCGCACCACCGATCAACTCGTAGAGAGTTGGTTTTACTGCTTCTGATTCCATTTTCTACCTGACTTTAAACTTTACTTAGCTTATCGCTTATTATCTTCTCGTCTCAAATGACGCATAAATCGCCAAATAACAATCAGGCTGACAAACATCATAGTGGAATTAAAAAGCGATACCCACATTGGACTCAAGCCAAACCACCATGGCAAGATCCAAGCGGACAATTTAATCGAAAATAAGATGCATAAAATACTGATCATCAACGCGATGCCCAGCCCCCCTAACTTCTTTAGTTTTGTCACACTTTCTCCTTCACTATCCCGCTAACTATTACGTAATGACAGCAAAGGCGGCTGATTCAACACATGTCGCAAACCCAGCCAGCCACCTGCCATGGCGCACAACGCGCCGATCACGATACCGACCACCATCACTGCTGGTGAAAACACCCAGGCAAATTTAAACGCGAATGTCGCCAACACCCATCCTATCGCCATCGCACCACTTGCCGCCAATAATCCAGCCAGACCGCCTATCAACAAAAATTCTAGCCACTGTGCTTGCGACAACTGTTGACGCGTTGCTCCCAGCGCTCGCAACAAAGCAGCTTCGCGCATACGTACGTCTTGCGATCCCAAGAGTGCTGCGTATAAGACCAAGCCGCCTGAGATCAAGGTGAACAAAAATAAAAATTCCACCGCGCTGATCACCTGATCCAAAACGTCTTGCAATTGCTTGAGTATCGCACCGACATCCATCACCGTCAGATTGGGAAACTCCAGTGTCAATTGATTGGCAAATTGTTGTTGGTCAATGGGCAAACGGAATGCGGTGATCCAAGTCTGCGGCATGTTTTGCATGGCGTTGGGATTGATCACGACAAAAAAGTTGACTCGCATCGAGCCCCAGTCCAGCTTGCGCAAGCTGGTGATTTTGGCGGTGACTTGTTGACCGGCGATATCAAACTTCATACGATCGCCCAGTTTTAATTTCAAGTTTTTTGCCAAACCCTCCTCGACCGATGCTTCTGCCTCACCTTTCTCTGCATTGGAATACCATGCCCCTGCGATCACGGTATTGGTGGCAGGTAAGTCGTTCATTGTGGATAAATTAAACTCGAGCGTCACGAGGCCCTTAGTTTGTTCGTCACGATAATTTTCCGGTTTGACGACATCGTCATTCACCTGTATCAGGCGTCCCCGTATCATGGGATACAAAGTTGGCTGTCCAAATTGCGCGAGACGTTTTTCTATAGTCGCTTTTTGGTCTGGCTGAATATTAATAATGAAGTGATTCGGCGCATCCTTGGGAGTGGCTTGCATCCACGCCGAAATCAAATCACCGCGCACCACGGTCAATAATAACAAGGCCATTAAGCCCAATGCTAACGACACCACTTGCATCACCGTTGCGCCGCTACGCCTTTGCAAAGCCGTGATCGCAAAACGCCAGACCTGTGAATCAAATTGCGTACGCAAACGCTTTAAACTCCACAAACAAATCCGCGCCAACAGGGCAAATAAAAACAAGCACAATACAAACCCAAGCGATACCATCAAGGCCAATTTCACATCACCGCTTTGCCACAACATCAAACCTAAAAAGATGATGAGGCCCATACCATACGTCAATACGCTCATCGCCTTGGGAGCTTCTTGCTCGCGGCGGATAACTTGATTATGCGGCACATCGCGCAGTTGCAAAATCGGTGGCAAGGCAAACCCGATCAAGAGCAAAATGCCAATCGCCACGCCCTGCAGCGCCGGAACCCAACTCGCAGCGGGCAAATCATGACTGACAAATTGCGCCAAATAATCAAGCAACACATAATGCGCGGCAAAACCACTCGCGACACCGATCACGCTTGCCACCACACCGAGGATGACAAACTCGATCAGATACAAAGAGGTGACTTGATTTTGGGTCAGCCCCAAACAACGCGGCATGGCGCAGGCGTCGATATGGCGCAGCATAAATCGTCGCGCTGCCATCGCAATAGCGACTGCCGCCAGCAAGGCCGACAACATACTCACCATCGCCAAAAACTGCTCGGCGCGCGCCATCGTCGTGCGCATTTGCTCGTTCCCATTTTCTATGGTTTCTATGCGTATGCCTTTGAGATCCTGAGCCTGAATTTGCTCTTCCAGTTGTGTTTGAAATTGCGTGATCTTGTCCGCCTCACCAGCGAGCAATAAGCGATAGGTGGCGCGCGATCCATCTTGAATTAATTGACTAGTGGCGAGGTCGGAATCTGAGATCATGACGCGAGGTGAGAAGCCCAGAAAACCCGCGCCACGATCGGGTTCAACCGCAATGCTGTGCGTCACTTTAACACGCAATTCACCAAGTTGAATTTGACTACCCACTGCGATATTCAGACTGACCAGCAAAGCTGGATCAACCCAGGCGGTGCCGGGCGTGGGCGCCTCGTTCATCGCGACTTCTTGCTGTCCCTGATGTACTTTCACTTTGCCGCGCAGAGGATAAGTGCTGCTGACGGCTTTGAGCGTGATCAACTTGGCCTTGCTTGCTTCACCCTCGCCCGCCAAAGCCATGCTGGGGAACACCACGGTTTCTGCATAGTTTAAACCCAGGGCCTTGGCCTGCCGCTTCCATTCATCCGGGATAGTTTTGACCGAAGCGATACTCAAATCCGCCGCCAGCATTTGATGCGCATCTCGCACCAAGCCACTGCGCATCCTATCGACAAAAAAACCCACTGCCGATAAAGAAGCCACTGCTACCACTAGCGCCACTAATAAAAATCGCAGCTCGCCAGCGCGCCAATCGCGCATCATCATGCGCAAGGCTAAAGTGGGAATCTTAGAAACCATGACGCTCCTTTATGCCGCCTTCAACTCAATAATTCGAAAGACCTTGTGCAAAATCGCTCAACAAATCCTGGGTATCTTCTATCCCCACCGAGACACGGATTAAGGAATCGGCAATCTGCATCTCAGCACGACGCTCGGCTCCCATTTCAAAGAAAATGGTATGCGCCACAGGAATCACAAGGGTGCGAGTATCGCCCAAATGCGTTGCGTTGATCGCCAACTTGAGATGATTCAAAAAATCGAAACAATCGATTTCAGGCTGCAATTCAAAACTAAACAGAGCACCATAAGAGCGGAATAAGTCTGTCGCCAAAGCATGCTGAGGATGCGATGCCAAACCGGGATAATGGACGCGCGCCACCCGTGGATCAGCTTCTAACATCTGCGCTAATGCCAAGGCGTTGGCACTTTCACGCTCCATGCGCAATGCCAGAGTTTCTGCACCGACTGCAATCTGATGCGCCGCATCGGGCGACAAACTCGCGCCGAAATCGCGCAAAGCCTTGGCGCGCAATTGCGACATGCCTTGTTGCGCGGGCGCTTGCTTGCGGAAGTTAGCAGCGATATGCGGGTAGCTGGCCCAATTAAATAAGCCCGTATCCGTAATAGCCCCGCCCAAGACATTGCCATGTCCGGCGATTGCTTTAGTGAGGGAGTTGATCACCAATCCCGCGCCCACTTTTTTGGGACGGAACAGGTAGGGAGAAGTCATGGTGTTATCGACGACATACAGAATGCCACGCTGCTGGCACAGCTCACCTATGCGTGCCAGATCAGCGATTTGTGTGCGTGGGTTGGCAATCGTTTCGACGAACACCATGCGCGTATCAGGTGTAATGGCTGCTTCCACTTGCGCCACATCAGTGGCATCGACCAGCGCTACCGCAATCCCTTGCTCAGCACAGGTTTGCCACAAGCTATTGGTGTTTCCAAACAAGAAGCGCGACGACACGATCTGATCACCACGCCGCAACAAGCCTTGGAACACCGCACCTATCGCCGCCATGCCGGTCGCAAAACACAAACTGGCAACGCCATCTTCCATCTTGGTGATTTTATCTTCCAAGGCAGACACCGTAGGATTGCCCTGGCGACCATAGCGAAATCCGTTCGCCTTGCCCTGAAACACATCGGCCAATTCACGCGCGTTGTGATACCCAAAAGTCACGGAAGTATGAATAGGTTTGTGAGGAGATCCGTGCTCGATCTCCTTTTGTCTGTCGTTATGAAGGATGGTGGTGGTGAAACCGTAAGTGTTATCTGTGCTCATCATGCCCTGTGCTTGCGAAGATAGGTAAACGAAAGCAAGAGTTTAACCTATAAACAAAAAGCTTTAGGCAGCACTATAAGCAATAAGTTTCCAACCATCGCTCTAGGACTTACGCAAAACAGACGCTGGCGTTGTTGCGTTCCCTTGCAGGGCGCGATAACACAAGCATGTGTTTTTGCTAGGTGGGCAAGCAGCATGCTGCTTGAATTCCCCCACTACGCCCTCGCCGTACAATTGTACTGTCTTCGGCTCCACGCCTAGCCAGCGCAATTTTGCGTAAATCCGAACTCTGATGAAATCACGACAGCGAATCACCAAGCTAGGAATACCGACACAACAACGAGAACAACTTACGCTATCGTCAAAAAATCCTCGATCAACTTCGCCAACACCTCGGGCTGGTCGTGATGCAGCATATGACCTGCGTCCATCACGATTTCGGTGCGCATCTTTGGTACGAATTTCATGCGTCTGTCTATCTCTGCGCGGGCTTCTTCTTTATTACCGATCATGCGGTAGATGTCGGTATCGTTCGCTTCTACCCATAGCACGGGTGCGGCGATGTTTTGCCAGCACTCTAAGACTTCGTCAACGTGGTAAAGCAAAGGACTAGAATTTTTGTGGGCAGGGTCCGCCAGAATTTCCCAGCGCCCTTCTGCGTTTTCTTGCGCCCAATGTTGTGCCAAGAAGTGTGCACGGTCATCGCGCAATCGGGGATTGGTTTTTTGCAGGCGAGCTACCACTTCATCAACACTGGCATAAGTACGCAAGCTGGGGACTTCGCGCAACTCGTCTAACCATTTGCGATATCGGCCCGGCGCTTGCTTCGCTTGGGTCATTGGCATCCCAAAGCCTTCGAGATTGATCAATCTGGCGATACGTTCGGGGCGCACCCCTGCATAGACCATGGCGATATTTCCACCCATGCTGTGCCCCAACAAATCCACGGGCTGGTCGGGCGAAAAGTGCTGTAACAAAGCATCAAGATCAGCAACATAATCGGGGAACCAGTAACTCTCAACCGGAGGAGATTGCGTCAATCCAAAGCCGCGCCAATCGGGAGCAATGACATGCCAGTCCTGCGCGAGACAATCGACGACAAACTGGAACGAAGCAGCGACATCCATCCAGCCATGCACCATAAATAATGTCGGGGCATCTTCACGACCCCAGTGACGGCAATGTACTTGCAATCCGCGCAGGGAAACAAATTCGGAACGACTGACGAGTGAGGTAGGCATGGTCAAGGAATCCAATAAAAAGAACGATCGTTCGATTATTATAACCGAATACAAATCCGGCCATCGGCTTTCACCAATTTACCGCAAAAACCAGTCAATCTCGCTTATTTCACTGGTTTTCCATCAAAACGCACATAATCCCCCACTTTCAGCTGCACCAACTCACTGCTTGCAATTTCCTTGGCATCCAACATCGAGAACGGCATTTGCACTTGCGCCACCTTGACCCAGCCCATGCTCGCCTGCGCCGTGCCATAGGCGAGCGGCTGGCTAAGTTGCGCCTTCATGCCCCAAGCGGGAAGTTGCTCATAAGCGGCCACGGCCAAACCAACATCGCCAACCGTTAAGTTGGAGCTGGCACCCGCGTCGAGATAAATCTGCTGGTCTTTCACTTGAACAATTTTGGCAAGCATAGGATAACTCGCTAAATCTTGGCGTATCCATGCGACCGATTCTTGCATGACGGAGTCTATCGCTTGACCGAATTTGGTCGCATAAAATGTGACGCTCCCGAAAGGCTTATCACGTCCTATTTTCGAATCATCGCCAGCAGGTCGATATAAATGATGGCGACTGATACGCACGCCAGTGACGCCATCATAGATCGCAAATTCTATTTCTATGTGCCGTTGACGACTCTCCCACAGTCCCAAAAAGCGGGGCTCGACACGTACGCCAGCATTTCTGATCTCGCCAGCAATCACAAATTGCGCATCATGTTCCGCCGCCACTTGCTGCACTAAACGAGTCGATGGCGCTTCTTGTTGCAAATCAAGAGAAAGTAAATTGTGCGACTGCCGCACCAAAAAACTGCCGGAATCATCAAGCCGGCTCAAGATCTCGCGCGGCATTCCTTGCGCAATATCATCGACATCTTGCACCTGCGACGCCAATTTCACCGCCATTGCGGTCATCACGATCTTTTTCTTTAAAACACGATCATGGTATTGCACAGCCTTGGGCTTAGAGAACAGACTACAAGCGTTCAGACTTAGGCTACAAATTAAGAAAATAGACCAGAACAGCCTTCTGGAAAAAGATTTGCCACGCATTATCAGGTCTCCTGAATAATCGATGATGAGGACTATTCAGACCTTATAGCATGGACGCCGGACGTTCAATCCTTAACACAACAGGGTTTTTTACGCCCAATTTTCAACCTTTAGCCTTTATACGATTTTCATCGCATCTAACTCAGCCTGACTAAACCCCGCCGCCAAACGTGCTGCTACGTTGAATGGCGCACGCAGGACGGGCGCTTTGAATTGCTGTGCTAATTGAGCGAAACAGGTGATGGGATCGAGTTGCCTTTGTTGGCATAGATAAGCAAACCAGCGGTTGCCGATGGCGACGTGGCCGATTTCCTCTCGTAGAATAATGTCCAAAATCTCAGCGGCTGCGAGGTCGCCTGCTTGTGCGATCTTGGCACGCAAGGCGGGCGTTGCATCGAGGCCGCGGGCTTCCATGGTACGCGGTACCAAGGCCATGCGCGCCAATACATCACCACTGGTTTTTTCTGCCAATTCCCACAGGCTGTTATGTGCGGGGAAATCGCCATAGGCAAATCCCAAACTTAGCAAATGATCCGCCAATAAGCAAAAGTGATATGCCTCCTCTTGCGCCACTTGCAGCCAATCGGCGTAATACGCCTCCGGCATATTTGGAAAACGCCATACCGCGTCGAGTGCCAGATTGATCGCATTAAATTCTATATGCGCCAACGCATGAATCAGACTAGCCCGCCCTTCCACTGTATTCATGGCGCGGCGCTTGACAGCCAATGGAGGTACCAGTTCGGGACGATCTGGACGACCGGGCACGCCGTCGGGCGCCGTCAAATGAGCATCGCTTTGCACTGTAAGTTCGCCGCGCAGATAGCGAGCGCGCAATTCTTCGGTCTGCGCTGCTTTCGTTCTGGGGTCAGCTTCTATGAGGCAGAGCAAGGCTTGCTGACGCAATTCGGTCGTCGAAGATAAGGGGAATACTGTGGAATTCATGCGGAGGGCGGTAAAATAGAGGGTGATACGAAATCAGAAGCTGGCATTTTACGGCATTTTGCACCCAGCTTCGCCCCTCATTTCGCCCCCCACTTTGCGCCATTTCTACAGGAAACACCATGCCCATCTATCAACTTGCCGATGCGATTCCGGAGATTGATCCGACTGCTTACGTTACTGACAACGCCACCGTCATTGGCAAAGTCAAAATTGACGCCAAGGCCAGCGTCTGGTTTGGTGCCGTATTACGTGGCGATAATGAACTGATACACATCGGTGAGAATAGCAATTTGCAAGAGTCTTGCGTCTTACACACCGACATGGGCTATCCGCTAACCATCGGTGCCAATGTCACGGTCGGCCATCAAGCCATGCTGCATGGCTGCACCGTTGGAGATGGCTCTCTGATCGGGATTCAGGCAGTGATACTCAATGGCGCAAAAATCGGTAAAAATTGTCTGGTGGGCGCTGGTGCTCTGGTCACGGAGGGGAAAGAATTTCCCGACAATTCGTTGATCGTCGGCTCGCCCGCCAAAGTCATACGCACACTCAGCGACGAAGCCGTCTTGCAAATGCAAGGCAATGCCCAACATTATGTGGAACGCGCGCAAGCTTATCGCCGCGACCTCAAGAAAATAGAAGGAAACCAAGAGTGAAAGATCAACTCCAAAAATTTATGTTTGAACACGCCGGTGTGCGTGGCGAATTAGTCGAGCTGCCCAACACCTGGCAAGAAATTTTGTCGCATCACGATTACCCCCAGCCAGTTCAAAACATCTTGGGTGAATTGCTGGCAGCCACAGCGCTGCTCAGCGCCAATCTCAAATTCGATGGCACCATGATTATGCAAATTCACGGCGACGGCCCAGTGCGCCTGATGGTGGTTGAGTGCGATGCCAATTTGCGCCTGCGTGCCACCGCCAAACTTGCTCCCGACGCGCACATCGCTGACAACGCCAGCCTCACAGACCTGGTGCACAGTCACGGTCATGGACGTTTCGTGATCACGCTAGACCCGAACGACAAACTACCCGGCCAGCAAGCCTATCAGGGCATCGTGCCTTTGGACGGCGAGTCGATAGCCGGCATTATTGAAAACTATATGATGCGCTCCGAGCAGCTCGACACAAAACTTTGGTTGGCGGCCGACAAACAAGTGGCACGCGGCATGCTCTTACAAAAGCTGCCCAAGCACGGTGGTAGCGAAGCGCAGGTCGAAGACGAAACCGAAGCCTGGAACCGTGCAGTGATTTTAGGCAGCACATTAAAGCAAGAAGAACTCCTAAACACCGATATTCAAACTTTGATGACGCGCTTATTTTGGGAAGAAACTCTGCGCGTCTTCGATCCTTTGCACCCGGAATTCTATTGCAACTGCACCCGCGAACGAGTCGGTGATATGCTCAAAATGCTGGGTGAAGAAGAAGTCAAAACCGCCATCAATGAGCTCAGCCAGCTCGACATCAATTGCGACTTCTGTGGAAAACATTATGGCTTTGATCAAGTCGATTGCGCTCAACTGTTTACTGCGGCCACCTTGACCGAAGGCGTCATTACGCCTAGCCAAAGCAAACATTAAGCTCTTCCCCAATGGCGACGACATGGCTCGTCGCCATATCACTTACAATTTGCAACAAAAATTTGTGGCATCTTGTGACATCCAAAGCACCTTCTCGTGCGTTGAGCCCCCACAGGTCGGCGATCATTCTTCTATTTACTCAATTCACTGTGCGAAAGACATTCATGAGCATGTTTCTCCCCACAAAAAAAATTCTCAGCCTGAGCGGCATTGCCCTCATGACCGCGCTGAGTGCATTTCCAGTCCAGGCGCAATCACTGCCTCCTGCTCCCTCCAATAATCCTCAAGATGTTAACCAACAATACCAGCCCGAACCACCGGGACGGGTTGCCCGTGTTGGCTATGCTTATGGCAATATCAGTTTTGCCGACGCGGGCAGCAATGTCTGGACCAGCTTACAGCCTAATCGCCCACTTTCGACCGGTGACAGCATCATGGTGCCCGAGCTGGGGAAAGCTGAATTACAAGTTGGTGCCGATTCGTTGCGCATCAATGCCAATACGCGGCTGAGTTTTGTCAATCTCGACGATAACAACATACAAATCAATTTATCATTAGGCAGCGTCGTGTTCAGGGTACGCGCCTTGCAACAACGGGAAAATATTGAAATCAACACGCCCAATCTGCGATTTGTCATACAAGAGCCGGGCGAATACCGTATCAACGTCAATGACTATGACAGCGATATGGTCGGATATCAGCAACTCGACGAATATGGCAACTGGGATACCCATGTCGAATACGGAGCGATCTGGTATCCGCGTGGTGTTTCGGTCGGCTGGGCTCCTTACCGTGACGGTCATTGGGTCTGGGTCTCACCATGGGGGTGGACTTGGGTCGATCGCTCGCCTTGGGGCTTTGCTCCTTACCACTATGGTCGCTGGACTTATGTTGGACATCGTTGGCGCTCGATTCCCGGGCGCTGGGAACCTCATTATCACGCAGTTTATGCGCCCGCTTTGGTCGCCTTTGTTGGTTTTAATCGCGGTGGCGTGCACGTCGGGATAAGTGTTGGCAATGATCGTTACCAAGATTTTGGCCCTTCTGTCTCCTGGTTCCCACTCGGGCCCGGCGAAGTTTACCGTCCCTACTATCATTACAGTGATCACTATCTTCATAACGTGAATCAAAATATCGTGATCAACAACACCACCATTATTCAAAACAATAACTACCATTACCATAATCAGGATGTACGCGATGCAGTGACCTCGGTTCCGACGCAAACTTTCGTGCGTGGTGAACACGTTTTCCCGCACTCAACCTCAGTCACTCAGGCACAAATTAAGCAAATGCATGTGCAGGAAAATTTGAATTTGCAGCCAGAGAAAAATAATCGCTTTGGTGACGAACGTCCGCGCTATTGGCAAGACAGTGAAAAGAATTTGCGACATCCCGTCGTGAACGCGCCAGAGCGTCAGGAACGCAGCGGCAATGTTGTCATTGGCACAGGCAACAATCAAGCTGTCACAAATAATGCAGCCATCAATGCCGGTACGCCTAACACATCCTTGCCTTCGAACAATCGCGAACGTGCTTCCCGTTTCAATGACAACGATCGAGAAGCACCCTACAACAATCCACGTCAGCCAGGCAGACGCATTGAGGGTAATCGGATCGACGGTAGTATCAATGAACGCGTGCTCCCGGCGCAAACCGCTACCATGCCTGCCACAGTACCGCAGCCTCAGTCTGTCAATAATGGAACGGGCATACGCACCATAGAGGAAATGAACCAACGCCCTGTCAATTCAGCGCGCAATGCTGATGAGTCCTCGCGCGGCAGCTTCAATCAAAATCGTTTTGAAGATAAACGCGATACTGGTGTGCGCCGCGCCGCGATGGAAGAGCAGACGCCACGTCAAGTTGAGCGTAAATTGGAGACCAACAATGATCGCGCTTTTGACAGCAGCAATCGCTTTGAACGTCGGGTGGAACGCATGGAAAGAAATGAAGAGCGCAGTAGCAACCGTGCCTTCGAGCGGAGTAATGAGCGTGTGCAAGAACGAACTCCCGAACGCGTAGAAGATCGCGGTGATCGCAGTGGTGGTCGTTTTTTTGAACGGGTGCAGAACCGTGAAGCAGCTCCAATGCCAAAAGCGGAACCACGCGTGACGCCGCCTGAACCCAAACGTGAAAACCCACCAAGCTCGTCGAAATCAGAACGCGACAAAAATTCAGAAAGAAAAGGCATAGAACGTTAGATTTTAATTAATCAACTTAATCAAAATTACATGAAAAAGCGACGCGAAACCGTCGCTTTTTTCTTATCCAAACAATTTTGTGACATTTCCGTAGATAAACATCCCAAGTTTTGCGCTAATTTGCTAAGATGAACTGAACCATGATCGTGTTGTACTACGTTGTTCAGCCACACTTTATCTCAAGTTTGTTTTTTGCCTGATCGTTATCGCTCACACTGCATTCCAACTGCAAGCAATAAGGGGCTTTAAATATGAACGCACACACCATCACCTGCCCAGAATTTTTAAGCATGGAGCAGTCCATCATTGATGACTTCGTGAGCTGTACCAACGAAAGTTGTGACGAAACCGAACTTTGCATCAAGGCGCTCAATCGTCATGGCGGCCCCGAATATGTTCATCGCTTATTTCGCGGCCTGCATTCTCTCAAAGGCAATTGCCAAATGGTTGGTTTGGCGGCGTTCACAGAACCGCTACACAAAATAGAAGAGATCGTCGCTCGTTTACGTTCCCATAAAATCCCCTATGTGCCTTGCATAGGTGAGTTTATCTTATTGGCAACCGACGAAATCGACATTTTGCTCAACGAGCTCATCAATCAAAAACAGGTGGATAACGACAGGCGACTGCTTTTATGTCATGTCAGCGACAAGATTCTCAACGGACTAACTCCTGACAACATCAGCGAAATTTTTGGTGACGCCATTGCTCAGGTCAGCCACAAAGCCCGCACCGCAGCGGCGGACGTCAAGCAAAAGAAAGTCTTACTCGAACTGCCTGACGACATGGAATTGATGCGTATGCTCTCGCTACACATTGATAACCTCAGCATCTATAGACTCAATCGTAGCGATCAAATCGTACAATTAATCGAACAGCTCAATGCTGCATTAAACTTCCCGGTTGACCCGAAACAACTCCACGCCGCCGCCTTGATGCACGACGTTGGTATGAGCTTTATCCCGCACAATATTTTTAACAAAGAAAGCTCACTGACCCGCGAAGAAATTCGCAAAGTGCAGGAACACGTATTGATCAGTAGCCAATTACTACTGCGCTTTGGCGGTTGGGAGGAAGCCGCGAAAATGGTACTCGCCCATCACGAGCGCTTCGACGGTACCGGCTATCCCAACGGGGTAGTCGGTCATGCCATCCACCCCGGCGGCCAAATGCTCTCCATCGTTGACACTTTCTGCTCGATCACCAACGAGCGTTCAGATCGCACCTTCAAAAAGAGTTTGCTCAGTGCCATCTCCGAAATCAACGCCAATATTGAAACTCAGTTCGACCCGGACATGGTGCACGTATTTAACGAAGTTGTACGACGTATTATGCTCAGGACATCCAACTGATATCTTAGGACTTACGCAAAACAGACGCTGGCGTTGTTGTGTTCGCCTCGCCGTACAATTGTACTGTCTTCGGCTCCACGCCTAGCCAGCGCAATTTTGCGTAAGTCCCTAACTAATAAAGTGGCCTGCTCAAAGCAATCAGGCCAAATTTCCTCTAGTACTTGGCAGGCTGTCCCGCAGCGGGAGTTGATTTCTTGATGAACTCACGAATGTGTTCATTTGAACTCGCCAAGTCTTCGGCGCGTAGATACATCATGTGTCCACTGCGATAGCCTTTAAATTCGAGTCTCTCTTTGAGTTTGCCGCTGGGATCGAGATTCCACATCGTATATTTCGCATCAAAATAATTAGTCGCGCCATCGTAGAATCCCGATTGCACCATCACATGCAGATACGGATTCTCCGCCATCGCCAAACGCAAGTTTTCACCGGTATTGTTATTGGTGTTATCCCAAGGATGCACCGGTCCGAACATATTGTATTTGAGGTCGGTTTTGTATCTTAAGACGTCGCGCAAATAAGAGTTAATCGCTGGCGTAAATGAATGCAGCCATGAAGTCAGCTCCGCATTATAGTCAGGCGAGGCGCCAGCATCGCTGCGATCGACACCCAAATAACGGGAGTCCAGACGCCCTAGCGTTTTGCCTTGATCACGCAATAAATCTTTCCAAAAATAAGAAGCCGGCACTTGCAAATTATGTTGCAACACCGTTTTAA
Organism: Burkholderiales bacterium; assembly: GCA_016200845.1. Lineage (GTDB taxonomy): Bacteria > Pseudomonadota > Gammaproteobacteria > Burkholderiales > Burkholderiaceae_D > Undibacterium. The sequence goes on from JACQDW010000011.1 coordinate 19,095, forward strand.
GTGAGAGCCCTGAATAACGCGCGACTTTCTCTGCGATCGCTTGCTTTTTTGCCGCATCGATAAAGCCACCACGACTTAATGCAGGGATCAATTCATCGAGCGTAAATGCTTCGACCTCCGGCAAGAGCGCATTCAAATCACGCTGCTGCAAATCCGCCGCTAAAGCCTTGTGATACCAAGCGGTCGCTGCATAATAAGGTAGAGAAGTCGCCGCGTTCACAGGCCCTTCACGCTTAATCCCCAGATCGGTGGGCGACACCAAGATCACGCCATTCAAATACATCCAATGATTATTTTGCAGCTCTTTTGCCAAACCAGACACACGCGTGGTGCCATAGCTCTCACCGATCAGGTATTTGGGCGAATTCCAGCGCCCCTGACGCGAGACAAAAGTATTGAGCCATTCAGCCAGATAAGTCACATCGGCATTCACCCCAAAAAACAAATTGCGATCAGCCTTGGCATCTAGAATACGAGAAAAACCAGTATTGACAGGGTCGATATACACAATATCGGCGACATCCAAAATCGAATGCGGATTATCACGCACGCCATAGGGCTGCACCGGATAACCTTCATCATCAATATTAAGCATTTTCGGCCCGGTGTAAGCCACATGCATCCACACCGAAGCAGAACCTGGACCGCCGTTAAACGACATCACCAGGGGACGCTTGTCGCGATTACTGACGTCGCTACGTTGATAGTAGGTATAAAACAAAGAGGCAATCACTTTGCCATCCTTATCCCACACGGGCTGTGTTCCTGCCGTCACTTTATAAGGAACTGGTTTCGATTTAATCATCACTTGCCCGGTCGAATGAACTGCCGATTCTGCGGGCAGCAAACGTTCATTGACCACATTGGCAGGTTTTACTTTTTCGCTTGACGCCACTGGTGTCGTCGTTTCCTGGGCTGCGGCGAGGCTGGAGCAGCCAACGATGCAGACAAAGACGATTTGGGAAAAATTGGGTTTCATCTATTCAATCTCCTTGGTTTTTTGCTTTAGTTTTATATGTGCGGCATATGACTAAACATAGAAAGAAAAATCACTAAAAAGTTCCGCCCAGATTCAAAACTTCCAATGTCAAGAATTTGTACTACGATGTAACAATAGCCGCACCTCTTTGACGATTTCATTGCCCATCTTTTTCCGCCAGGAGTTTTCATGCACCCCGTGCAAGAAGTCTATGCCGCCGATGAAGACGAAGTCATAGCCGACATCGTCAACCGTTTACGACAGAAAATGGTGGAAGAAAATCCAACTGGGCTGATGCGCCGCGATACGCATTCAAAAATGTATGGCGTCGTCAAGGCCGAATTCATCATCGAACCGCATCTCCCTGCCGAACTGGCCGTCGGCCTGCTCCGCCAGGCACACACTTATCAAGCCTGGATACGATTTTCCAATCAAGACACTAGCAATAAACCAGACATCTCCCGCGATATCCGGGGAATGGCGATCAAGTTAATGCAAGTGCGGCACAAAAAACTCATAGATTCAGAGCAAGCAATGGCGCCGGAAGAACCGAATCAACCACACTATTGTTTGACACACGATTTCGTCTTAATCAATCCCCCCATGTTTATCGCAAAAAACCCTGCGCAATTTAATGGCATGTTAAAGGCGATTGCAGGCTCGCTCTGGCACAAGTTGATGTTCTTCGGCAGCCATCCACGTCTGGTGTGGAATTTGTTTTTTTCCTTGATCAGTATCGCCAACCCTTTGCAAACCCGCTATCACAGCACAGTGCCTTATTTATTAGGCCGACGCGCAGTAAAGTATGCCGCTATTCCCCTCCTTACAGCGCCAGATTTGTTACCAATGGAGCCCGACGATGATTATCTGCGTGCTGTGATGCAGGCACAACTCAAACGAGGCGATGCTTATTTTGACTTTTGCATCCAAGTGCAGACCAATGAACAAGACATGCCGATAGAAAACCCGCAAATCACTTGGTCGGAAAAAGAAGCGCCGTTTCAAAAAGTTGCGACGATACGCATCTTAAAACAAGATTTCGACGATGCCGCGCACGATCACTTTGGAGAAAATTTATCCTTCAATCCCTGGCGCGCTTTGCCTGAGCACCGCCCGCTGGGTGGCATCAATCGTGCGCGGCGCGCTGTGTATCAGGCGCTGGCACAATTCCGGCATGCTGCAAATCAAGAACAAGCGGCAGAGCCAGATAGCTGGGATCTGCCGACTTCCACAAACGAGTGATCAGGTTGGATCGATCACCCCAGCAGCGATCATCCTCAGCGCCGTAAGACTAGGCACAAAAAAATACTCACCGCCACGGGTTTCCACCAGCCGTGGAATTTTACTCAGCATATAGGGAGCGTCATCACTATCGGGATCGACTTGCAACACAGCCTTACTTGGAAAGCGCGCATCGCTACTATGATTTCCCAGCAAAATTTCTTTGTCGCTGCCTGCCTGAAAATCATTGCCGTAATTGACCCATTGCTGTTGCACGAATTCAAATTGACGATTGATATCGGCATTGATCATCATGATAATAATGCCGTGATTGCCATCGTCCCGACTACGATCTTTCACCTGTCCATAAGGCAGCCCGCGACGCAATAAGCGACGACGATTTGCTAAAGCACCCGGCGTATCAAACGCCCCCGGATTGGCTATCATGCAGCCGGGTTTGTCGCCCTTCACCATCTCCAGCGAGGCGCGCGGATTGATGCGACGTATATGCGCACTAAACGGGCACTTTGCGCCACTCATATCTTCGTCGTAAGTAAAATCACTGAGCATCTTGTCGCGCGTTGCCGCGTCTGCCTGCGCAAATGCCTGATCAAATTCAGCCTTACTTTTGGCATCCGGTGCACGCACCAAAGGCGCGCCATTATCGCGCCAGCGTCCGACAAATTTCGCCGCCAACAATTCTTTACCGCCGGGATAATCTTTCGCATGCTGCTCCAAAAAACGGTCAAAAGTCGCGACGTTTTCATGTAATTTGCGGTACACCATATACGTACCATTACGCGCCAATAAAACGGGTTGCGGTGCGGGCGGATATTCGTGCGCTTCATCGACATGGCCCAACAAAAATTCACCGGTCGCCAATGGTGCCCAACTGCCGTCTTCCATCTGCTTGCCGCGCCCCTGCGCTTTTAAGTCGTAATCGGGCGCACCTTCAAATACCGGATCACCGATGCCATCGGTGTAGCCAAAGTGTTCTTTCGCCGTAGGCTTACCATCTTCCATGACAACACACACGTCCTGATAGTCCAACAGCGCGCCGTTGTCTGCCCTATGCCCACCGAGTATCACCACTTCGTCTTTATAATTAGCCAGCAGGGAGAGCAACCATTGATAGCTCGCCTCCAGCAAAGCTGGCAGACGCGCATTGAGCGAAATAAAAATATGCACATCTTTGTCCCGCGTGTCGCGATTACCACGCCAGATCGGGTCCCAATTTTCTGGCGCACTGGGGCCATCATCGCCCAGCATATCGCGTCGCTGCTTCATGCCCTCGACAAACTCAGGCGAAAAACCATTTAAAGAAGCGCGAGGCAAGTCCAATTCTTTTAAACCCTGATACGCAAAAGCGATATTCACGGTCCAATCAGGCTGCTTAATTTGCCCCGGCTGATCACCCCATTCCACCGAAGAAGTCACTCGCCGCGTCACCTCGGCCACAAAGGCGCGGGCACGAGCCGAATGGCGGATATTCAAAAATACATAGCGCGCCACCGGATAGCCAAATCGTCCGTAAGCACGTATCACATTACCCTGAATGTCGGTCAGATCTAATTGGGTCGTCATAAGATTTCCTATGATTATCTATGATTATCAACAATCCGATATTTCCCCGCTGGCCAGGTCGGTGCAACGGTATCGCCAGGCGCGGTGCGTTGAAAAAAATCGCGTAAGTTTGCACGAATTTGCGCCGCATCCCGACCTTGATTGTCACTCGCAAATCGGACGAACTCTTGTTTTAGATAGAGTGCCTTTAACTGCTCCTCCAATGGCTCATCATTAGAGCCATTAAAAAACAAAGACGTCGTCAATTGGCAGCGCTTCATATATGCGACAAAACTGGCCGCATCATGTACCGCATCAAAACCATAGCAATAGCCCCAAATTTCACCAATGCGATCGCCAATTGCTTCCCACATTCCGCTCAGATAGCCATCCAGATCTGCGCTCGCACCGCCATGAAAATTACAAGAGAAAATCAGATAGCGGTTCTTAAGATGATCTTCCTTAGGCACAGTTTTGCGCCGCATCACATCCGGCACCACGGGCAAAAAATCACTCAAAGGATCAGGCGCACAGCCACTGGGCAAAGACTCGGTATACACATCGTCGAGCACAAAGAATCGACACAAATAAGTCTGCGGCACCCGTGCCATAGGGCTGTTCACTTCAAAATTCCAGCTTTGCAGGCGATCGCGAATCACGTCTGCATAGGCAATTTCGTCTGGCGTGACGATATTTTTTATCGGTGACATTACCGTCAAGGCATAGGCATTTCCGCTCACATTACCGGCCATGTTGCTCTCCTCGTGTTGGCGTCGCCGCTGCTGGTGGCGGGCAATAAGCGCAATTCGCTGTCTCTATCTCATTCTGCAATCGACCGTCATGCCAGCGTTGTCTGCGTTCGACCTGATAGGCAGACATACTGACGATAGGTGTGGGGTGCATGTCGCCTAGGTCATGCTGCAAGCCGCGCAACAGCGCACGGTAACGACGCATGAAAGCCTCATTACTTTCGTTCTCGTTTGAGTGCTGCTGAAAATCGATTAGGGCATCTTTCACGGCTTTGGCGCTCTTCACATCGTTCGACGCGGCGAGCGGATAGGCGTTGTAATAGTGGATGGTCTCGATTTGGTTGTAACGGATATAGTGATGAAAAGGCGTCAACGGGACTGATTTGGGATAGCGGATATTCCACTTCCAAAACAAATCAAGCCCACCCGGAATCGCAAACGTAAACGAATCAACATACTGATCCCAACTGCCATTGAAATTACTGAAAAACAGCATGTAGGAATAATTCAATTCCTCTTTCGGCTGCTCTGGTGCCAGATGTGGAAACTGCTTGCGCCCGATGATGACCCAACGCGCATAATGTATCAAAGACAGCGTGATCAAACCACGCAAAGTGGACGGTCGCTTCAACGCAACCCAAAAGAATAATTTATTCACCCATGCGGTATACCAACGCACAGGCGTAATCACATTCATGGCATACGCTTTACCTGCGATATTCGACATACTCATTCCTCCCAACATAGAACAGCTGAAGAAAGACTGAACACCCGATGACGACGATTGCGACACGACTTAAACTTGACCAGCGTCAAAGCAAATCTGGACTCAAAAAGTGTGCAACCTGCAAAATCGAAAGTCAATGAGTAAATTATTTGCATGCTTCATTTATTAAACAAAAGTACCCTTCTCCATCTTTAATTACGCATACTTACAACAACTTTCATCAAAATCAGAAGTGAGGCATCCGAATTACTCTGACATCCACAAAAATATGTAAAGCAGACTTGACATTCAATTTATCTTCTATATGATGTCAAGCATGCTTTACAGAACAAAGCGAAAACAACCTGAATAATTCGATAGGAGCACCACATGCTGAAGAATGAAACGTCCAAAAAAGACCGTGCCATCGCAAAAAAATATTTAATCGAACTAGGACTCGCATTGGGTCTTTATATGGTCACCCTCATCACCTCTATCCATTTCGCCAAAGACATGGAAGCTGGCACCCTACGTACACTCATCGTCTTGACGCCCACCTTGCCTGGCCTGGGCGCACTGTTTGCCATAACACGCGCCGTCAATCGCATGGACGATTATGGTCGCATGCGCATGTTGGAAGTGATGGCACTATCCGGCGGCATCACCGCTTTTCTCGCATTTAGCTATGGTTTTTTGGAAGGGATGGGCTATCCCAAGCAAAGCGGATTTACTTTCTACGCCGTCTTTATGTTGGGTTGGTTTGTGATCGGCTTGATCCGCAAGTTTCTGGAGCGTGAATAATGCGCAATATCGTAAAAGAACTACGCACAGAAAAAGAGTGGAGCCAGGCGACACTGGCCGACCATCTCGACGTCTCGCGCCAAACAGTCAACGCCATAGAAACCGGTCGTTACGACCCCAGCTTGCCTCTGGCATTCACCATCAGCAAGCTATTTGGGAAACCGATAGAGAAGATATTTTTTGAGGATTGAGTCGAAAATCGCGGCTCTGTCATTTACTCAATTAAGCAAACGCTCCACCGCTTTTATCCCCTCTCGGGCAGTCAAGGTCACGCTGGTGGCTTTGGCTTGCCATTGAGTTGCCAATTGCTCCGCCTTAGTGCGATTTTCTGCGCTGAGCTCTTGCGCAGCTTTGGCTATGTCGCCTTGCAATTTGTTGATCAACTTTTTATCTTCGTCACGTTGCACAGGCAAAGTGTTGAATTTGGCAGCGATGAGATCAGCGGCGACTTTGGTATAGACATAAGCGAGCACAGAGTCGGCGTCGGGAAAGCGTTTAGACGCGTGTAGCAAAGCAAACTGCATCATCGACGCAAACTCACCTTGATCCGCAGCAGCACGTAACCAGAGTGCCGTGTTCTTATAGTCCTGCCGCTTATAGAAAATCAAAGCCACATCGTGTTGAGCCAAAGAATAACCAGCTTGCGCTGCGCGCATTTTCCAGTCAAAAGCCTGCGCCTCATCCTTCAACAAACCAAACTGTCCTGCGTAATAACATCCCAATTTATATTGCGCCAGTGGATTGCCATTTTCCGCCGCTTTGCGAAACCAGACCAACGCCGACTGCGGATTTTTTTTCGCGCCACCGTTGCCACTATTGAGCATCATGCCTAAGTGATACTGCAGCTCCGCTTCTTCTGCACTACCAGCACTTAGCTTCTCCACTTGCGCCTGCGCTTTTGCATACAAGGAGAGTTCCGCAGACCAGGCGACTGACATGTGCGCCGCGCAAAACAAAGACAGGGAGAACAACAGAGAATTCAATTTCATTGCCAGCTCCTTTAAAAAGAACCGCAGTGTAGAGACGGGACCGAGAAAGCCACATGATTGTCAATGAAGTAGCGTCTGGCTCGCCCATTTGGTGCGTAAGGCAAATTGAGAGTCGATCGCATTTCCTGTCTTTTTATTCCCAATGCCTCAATGTGGAATTAGTCACGAAAATCGCGCAACAGTGGCTCAACTGTTACAATTAATACCAATCTTTCAGCCAATTAATGTGGAGAACCAAAAATGAGCGTTAGTGAAACTCCTCCAAGCCTCTTGCCACCTCCCGTCGGCTATGCCGACTGGCTGGCCGACTTGAAAGGTCGCATTCACAACGCACAGCAGCGCGCAACATTCGCAGTCAACCGCGAGCTCGTAATACTGTATTGGCAAATCGGCCGAGACATTCTGGCGCGCCAAAGCGAACAGGGCTGGGGCAGTAAGGTGATAGAACGTTTGGCGCTAGATTTACGTGCTGCGTTTCCTGATATGAAAGGTTTTTCGCCGCGTAATCTCAAATACATGCGCGCATTTGCGGATGCCTGGCCTGACGTGGAATTTGTGCAAGAGGTGCTTGCACAATTACCGTGGTACCACCAATTGGCGCTACTGGACAAACTAGCTAGCCCCGAAACCCGCCGCTGGTATGCGACCAAAGCGATCGCACACAACTGGTCGCGCAACATCCTCGTAATGCAAATCGAAACCCGTCTTTTGGAACGTAGCGGCACTGCGGTCACTAATTTCGAGGTCAGTTTGCCCAAGCCACAGTCTGATTTAGCCCGCGAATCGCTAAAAGACCCCTACCGTTTAGACTTTCTCGGTTTGAGCGACGGGGCGCAGGAACGCTAAATCTAAAACGCCTTAGTAAAACATGTCACCGATTTTCTTTTAGAATTGGGTGCAGGTTTTGCCTTTATTGGTCGCCAAGTGCTGCTGGATGTGGGTGGCGACGAGTTCTTTATTGATCTGCTGTTCTATCACCTCAAACTGCGCTGCTATGTGGTGATTGAACTCAAGGGCGGCAAATTCAAACCAGAACACTTGGGTCAGCTAGGTTTTTATCTGACCGCCATGGATCGCCAAGTCAAAAGTGAACACGATAATCCCACCATCGGCCTTCTGCTCTGCAAGAGTAAGAATAAAGTGGTGGCCGAATATGCCTTGGGCGACAGAACCCAGCCTATGGGCATCGCCGAATACAAACTCTTAGAATCCCTGCCTGCCGAGTTGCGAACCAGCTTGCCCAGTATCGAACAAATTGAGCGTGAACTGGCTGATGCTGGTGACAGTAACTACGTTGACGAGCCAGAGACTTAAACCAATACTGCTAATGACTCGTCCCCTCAGAGCGCGTAATTTTATTGAAGACATTATATTTTCCAGATGGCTTTTTCATGGGTAGTCGCTTGACTTCTTTTAACGTCATGGCGTCATAGATCACCAACTCGCCCTCCATTTCCCAGATGCTGACCAGCGCAAATTTTCCGTCGCGGGTGAATTCGGTGTGGGCGGCGACTTTGCCCGGGCTGGGTTTGAGTTGCTTCACCACTTCCAGACTTTGTTTGTCGATGATTTGAATCACATCCCTGTCTCTTTTTCCGTTAAAGACATCGACCCAGGCATAAGGATTATTTTCATGGCTGCGCATAAAAAATCCCGGGCCTGCCGTCGGAATTTGTTTGATGGTTTGCCAGTTTTTCATATCGATGACCGTCACCAAACCTTCCTTCAAATTCGGTGATGCTAAGACAGGATGCCCGTGATAACTCCAACTGATGCCTGAGCCCAAATGCGGCATGCCGGGCAGATCGACGCTGGCGATTTTTCTGGCGATGTTGAGGTTAATGACTTGCCCTTTTCCTTCACGCGAGGCGCCGATTAAATGATCGTAATTTGCATCGAAGAAAAAATCATCGAGAAAATCATCAAGGCGTATTCTGCGGGCGGCGAATGGTCCAGGCAGTGCTAAGCCTTCCGCCATTTTATAGTCGTGCACCAAGCCCGGATAGACAGGTGCTGGATGATCGTCATACGACATTTCCCAGACTTCAGGAATGTCTTTTAAGGCAGCGACAAAACTATGGCGCGGCGCGGCATCATAGACCGCGGAGACGCGGGAGGATTTGCCCTGATCATCTTTCACATCGATGACGCGTATCGGACTCAGGTCGCGGGTATCTAATGCCACCAGCGTGTTGGGGTAATAGTTCGCCACCATCGCATACCGCCCATCGCCAGAGACCGCCATATTGCGCGTATTGATGCCAGCCCGCACTTCGGCCACCAGTTTTAAATTCCAAATATCGTATTTTGCAATCCAGCCGTCGCGTGAAGCAAAATACACATAACGACCATCGGGTGAAAACTTAGGCCCGCCATGCAAGGCATAACGTGTAGGAAAACGCTGTATCACTTCAAATTTATCGCCATCTAAAATGCTGGCGTGATGGTCGCCCGTTTCCACTACCACAAATAGATTCAAAAGATCAGCGACAAACACCGGTTTGTTTGGCAAATCAGTGTGATGGACGATACGTGATGCACGAATTTCCTCCATGCCCCACGCCGGAAGTTTGGCGAGTGGCGTATAAATAAAATCGCTCAACGCTTGCAATTCATCTGTATTTAATTGCGTTTGAAACCCGGGCATTTGTGTCGCGATTCTACCTTCGCTAATGGTTTTCAAAGCCTCCGATTTGCGCAGACGCTCCAGATTGCCGGGCAATAAGGCGGGCCCTGCTGCACCCAAGCGATCTGCGCCATGACAGACGGCACAATGTTGTTGATATAGCGCTTGTACCTTCGTCACATCGACTTCGGCATACGCAAATCCCGTCAATAAACTCATGCTAAACAACACATATTGACATATCGTTTTCATACTTGCGTCTCCTCCGCCTTCACTTTAGCGCTAGGCAGACCTTCGTCCAATTTCAATTTAAAGTAAGGCACGGTCTTCAAACGCGCAGCATCGCCATGCACGCCTATTTCCGCGTCCGACAAATAACAGGCAGGATCCTCTTGCCAGGGATCGCCGGTCAATTGCAGTGCACGCACCCGCGTATTGCCGCCACACACATCAACATAGGAACAAGCTGCACAGCGCCCTTTTAGTGGACGTGGATGCGACTTCAAACCCGCCATCAAAGGGTCGCTAGTGTCTTGCCAGATTTCGGAGAAAGCTCGCTCGCGCACATTACCCAAATTGTGATGCCACCAAAATGTATCGGGATGCACATTGCCCAGATTATCGATATTGGCGACATTCACGCCCGATGCATTACCTCCCCACAGCGCCAATTTGGCGCGCAGATCCGCTTCTCTTTCTGGGAAACGCTGACGCAACCACTGCAATAAATACACGCCATCGGCATCGTTATTTCCAGTCACGAATTCTTTATTTTTTCCCGCCTGCAGCGCTTGCCAACAAGTGTCGAACAACAAGTCCATGGCCTTGCGCGTGGTCTCTAAGAACGCATCATGCTCACGATTTTTGTTGCCACGCCCGGCATAATTTAAATGCGACAAATAAAATTTATCGATGCCTTCGTCTTCGACCAATTGCAGCAAAGCAGGCAGATCATGCGCATTGTCTTGAGTGAGCGTAAAACGCACCCCCACCTTAATTCCGGCATCGCGACACAAACGCACTGCATGCAAAGACGATGCAAACGCACCTTCTTTGCGACGAAACCGGTCATGGGTTTCGCGTATGCCATCCAAACTCACACCGACATAATCAAAACCAACTTGCGCGATGCGCTCAATATTTGCTTCGTTGATCAAGGTACCGTTGCTCGACAAGCCAACATAAAACCCCATCGCCTTTGCCGCATCTGCGATGGTATAAATATCTTCACGCAGCAAAGGTTCGCCACCCGACAAAATCAAGACTGGCACGCCAAATGCGCGCAAGTCTTTCATCACGCTCAGCACTTCGTCAGTGCTAAGCTCGCCCTGAAAATCTTTGTCCGCCGAAATCGAATAGCAATGTTTGCAGGTGAGATTGCAGCGTCGTATCAGATTCCAGATCACCACCGGACCTGGCGGATTTTTTCTCACTGTATTGGCTGGTAGTGGCGTGGGGTGAGCAATCTCACGCATGTAGTGCGTCATTCTGAACATAGTTTTCTCTTGATATAAATTTCTATCACAAACGCATTCCTGTTTTTTTCAAAATCCGTTTGCTATACAAAATCGATTTCTCTTGCACAAAATCACCTAGCAATCGCGCAATCAAGACCGCCTTTTGTTCCACTTCTTCTCTGGTCTGCGCATGCACCATCGCAAATAAGTTATACGGCCAGTCTGGCAAAGCACGGGGACGCTGATAGCAATGGCTGACAAAGCTCAAGGCGCCCACTTCTTGCCCCAGTCTTTCGATCTGCGCATCATCGACATTCCAAACTGTCATACCATTGGCGCGATAGCCCAGCGCATAATGGTTAGGCACGACGCCGATACGTCGCACCATGCCTGCCGCTTGCATTGCTCTTAGTCGTTGCATGACTTCTTCGGCATCGATGCCTAGCTGCTCAGCGATATGATGATATGGGCGCGGCAGCAAAGCTAAGCCAGCTTGGCACGCGACCACGATAGAACGATCAATCGCGTCCATCAGTCCTCCACCTGCAACTTCAGCTCAACAAAAAATTCGCGCATTTTTGGAAAATTTTTCACTTCACACTGCGTTTTATCTTCTATCAAACGTATCGCTTCATCGATCTGATCTGGTGCCTCGCACGCCAAGACAAACCACATATTCAGCGCATGGTCGCGTTCATAATTATGCGCAACCTGCGGCAAGGCATTCACCACAGCCGCCACCTCGTCAAATCGTTCTGGTGGCGCGTGCAAGGCAGCCAAGGTAAAAGCGCCACCCATACGTTCGATCTGAAACAAGGGCCCGATGCGCGTCAAGATGCCCTGTCCCAGCAAAGAGCGCAGTAGTTCCAACAATTCCATCTCACTCATCCCCAAGCGTTGCGCCGCCTCCAGATAAGGGCGTTCGCAAATGCCTATCCCGCTTTGCAGGTGATTGATGACCGCTTTTTGTTGTGGGCTAAACGCAGGCAAGATGTTCCCCCTGCTCTGTTGTGATAGTGGGTGTGGGCGCGCCATAGTGAGCGCCGCATTGTTTAAATCGTCGCTGACTAAACAAAACCGCATGCTGGTAAGAGTGCAGTTCACACTCGACTAACAACTGCGCAATACTCGCCTGCACATCACTGCGATCCTTGCCGTGCAACATACAAAAAAGCTGATAAGGCCAGTCGGCAAGATTTGATTTTCTTTGATAACACAAGCTGACCATGCCGCTGGCAGCGATACGTCTTCCCACTTCTGTACAGCGCTGTGCAGGCACGTTTAGCACCAACATCGCATTGGCGCGATAACCCAGCTCGTGATGACGCAGTACGACACCAAAGCGGCTCATGACATCATGCATCTTCCATGTTTTCAGTTGCTGCAAGACCCAATCTTCATCATCGCCAAGGTGTGCAAAAGGCTGCGATTCAAAACACAAACCATGCTGCAAGGCGTGTAACAAATGGCGCTGGCGCAGACTCAACAGCAAAGGTCGCTCTGGGCTATGCCGCGTCGATGGCCTCATCACATTTGCTCGCGCCATATTCAAGTCAAACCCGAGATCAATGTGATATTCCTCGACCAACGGCAAGAGCAATAGTTTCCCGCACTGACAACACGTCTCCAATTCAACAACCGCCTGTTGCAAAGCATGCTGATTGGCCGCACCAATCACGAACCACACATTGTATGCATGCTCACGTTGATAATTGTGATTGACGCTGGGGTGCGCACTAATCAGGCTTGCGACATGCTCCAAACGGCTGTCGTCCACCTGCATCGCAGCGAGACAACTGACGGCAACGCGATTAGGTTTAAACACTGCACCAACGCGACTAATCACACCGCTTGACTGCAAGCGTGCCAAGGTTTCCATCACCGTCGCCTCGTCCACTTGCAAGGCTTGCGCAATCTGCGCATACGGCTGCGCCACCAAGGGAAAATCATGCTGAAACTGGTTGAGCAATTGCATTTCCATGAGGCTCAAATTTGAAGAATCACCCATACCATGCACCTCAAAAACCGATGCGTGCAGCACGCGAAGTAAAGAAAATTCCGCTAGGCGAATCGGCCTGCAACACTTGGCGCGTCGTAAAATCATCGGTTGCGATCACCATCACGCGATGATCGTCACGCGCTGAAATCCAAACGGCTTCACCACGCGGCGTAAATTCCATATGCAAAATTGCTTTGCCAGGAGTCAGTGTCTTGATCACTTGCCGACTTTCGACATCGATCACATTCACTTGCCCATTATCGGGAAACGCAAAGTTCACCCAAATCTGTTTGCCATCAGGCCGCGCCATCACAAACACAGGCTGCCCCGCGACGGCGACCCGCCCCACTTCTTGCCAACTTTCGGTGTCCACAATCAAGACTTCATGACGTCCAATCGCAGGCACATAGGCATAGCGACCAGCGATCGCCCACCCGCGCAAATGCGGCATTTTATAGACGGGTAGTTTTTCTTCTCCCTTACTATAATCAGGCAAAATCTTGCGTACTCCTCTGTCCAAGTGCCATAAATCGAGCATCGCCATACCATCTTCACCAAACAAACCCGCCAGATAATAACGACCATCCGGCGTCACCAAACCATCATAAGGTTCGCGCCCCACCTGCTTAAACGTGCGCACTTGCGGGTGACGTGGATCGCTCAGATCAACGACCCAAATCTCGCCACTATCAAAACAACTCCAGACAAAGCGCTGACCCGGTGCATCAGCCAAACCCACCACTTTAGAACGCTTGCCCTCACTACCAAAACTGGTGGGAATATCGGCCAATAATTCCAAACTCGCCGCATCAAAAATCTTGACACCACCAGGTTGATAATTTTGCGCGGCAATCAAGCGACCATCCTGAGAAATCGCGCCACCAATGCTATTCCCCGCCTGCACAATGCGCTTATCAATTTTCTGCAATAAGAGATCTACTTTCGTCAAACCACCGTCACGTCCAAACACATAGGCGAACCGCGCATCACGCGAAATCACCACCGAAGCATGCGACAAATCGCCAAGTCCACTCACGCTGGCAAGTCGCGTCGCGCCACTATGCTCAACGATTTGCACTCGCCCGGAAGCACGTTCAATAATGATGCCGAGATCACCAGTGCCGCGCACACCAACGTGGCCACATGCAACAAGTGTGGTCACGCCAACCGTAACGCTAAGGCACCGAAAAAAAGTAGGTGAGAAAAATCCGAAACAACTAAGGCTCTTCATGCGGAAACCCCTTTTGCAATTGGGCGACGATCCAGCGCGCCTCTTCTTCATTTAAAAATCGCTTCCACGGTGGCATCGCCGTACCGGGACGCCCTTGCAAAATCACCGTCAGCAAACTGTCCGCAGGAAGCGCTCGCAACGTGTCGGGCAACAAGGCCGGCCCTAAGCCGCCTTTCAAACTCAGACCATGACAAGAACCGCAGTCTTGCCTCACCAAGCGAATGAGTTCCACTTTGCGCGCCTTGGAAATAGTGTCGACCGCTCGCGGGATCTCAGCTTGTTGAATACCAGTCGATTGCGCCTGCGACGACAACATCATGAGGCAGCTCAACACCAGCGCCAACACGCATATCAAACCAACTTGAAAAAGAAATTTGGGCTTCATTCGCAGACCCAGCGTCGCAATAAAAACAACGCAAACAATACGCCCCACACCATGACATCACCATGCGTCATTGGCATAAGTGCGCAAGGCAAGCGAACTAAGCGCCGCATTTTTGGGACTAGCTAAGTGGAGCGAAAACTAGGCAGAAAGAACTAGAGAGACATGCAAGCATCAGCAATGACAGATATCTTCTTCACTCACAAAAAGTGCTTCCAGCAGGCGAAATTTGACGAAATCAAAATTGAAAAATCAGAAAAAAACGGAGTATCAAAGTTTGCGCGAAATCAAACCAGAACCACTGCGCCAGTTTGCCCTTAGCGTATGCGCTCATTAGAATGTTTCGCAACGAACCAAGCATAAGGAAGTCAACGTGAAACCCATTCCGCAAGCTCGACAAGAAGCTATCCCAAGCTTGAATCCGGCACCCGCCAACCATCAACAGACCTGCTCCGAAGTTAAAGTTTTTTTGGTCGGTGCCGGTCCCGGCGACGCCGAGCTATTGACGCTGCGCGCTGCACGTCTATTGCAATGCGCCGATGTGATTGTCTATGACCATCTGGTCAGTGACGATGTGCTCAACTACGCCGCGCCTCATGCCCAGCGCATCTATGTTGGCAAGCAAACCAACTGTCATACGCTGCCGCAGCAACAAATCAATCAATTGCTGGTTGATCTCGCAAAACAGTATCAAAACCATCCTCCGCATGACGATGCATGCAAGCACAAACTCACAATCGCTGGCGCACACCAAGTCATCGTGCGCTTAAAAGGGGGAGATCCATTTATCTTTGGACGGGGAGGAGAAGAAGTCGAAGCCCTGGCTGAACAAGGCATCGCATTTGAAGTAGTGCCGGGCATCACGGCAGCCAGCGGCGTTGCCAGCTATGCGGGCATTCCATTAACGCATAGAGATTTTGCGCAATCATGCGTATTCACTACGGGGCATTTAAAAGATGGCAGTTTGAATCTTGACTGGGATGCATTGAGCCGTCCGCATCAAACCGTGGTCATCTATATGGGGCTGCAAGCGCTGCCCGAAATCACGCGTCAATTTCTCTTGCATGGCGCGCCAGAAAACACCCCCGTCGCGCTAGTCGAACAAGGCACCAGCGCCCAACAACGCGTGCTGTGCGGCACACTGACCACCATCACCGATCTGTGCCGTGCCTTGGGGCTCAAGTCCCCTAGTCTCATCATCATAGGACAAGTGGTCACGCTGCACCGAAAACTGCAATGGTTTCACAACCAGCAAGCCCAGTAAATTTGGACTTACGCAAAATTGCGCTGGCTAGGCGCGGAGCCGAAGACAGTACACTTGTACGGCGAGGGCGCAGTGGGGAATTCAAGCGGCATGCTGCTTGCCCACGTAGCAGATAACACATGCTTGTGTTATCGCGCCCTGCAAGGGAACGTAACGACGCCAGCGTCTGTTTTGCGTAAGTCCTATCGCAACAAGCGCCAACCGATTAAAGCAAACCACACAATTTGCATCAGGCCAAACATCTCCGTCAGCATGCTGGCAGGGTACATCGTTGCCATGCCCAGCGCGCCAACGACGACGCCTAGCGCATTGATCCAAGAGGGGAACAAACGCGCCTTCCACGCCGCCACGCTGACCAGCAAAACCCACAAGCCACCGACGACTTCGTTGCCGCCGCCCAGCCCTTCGATCACCGTCGTCAGCGTGATCCACAAAGTCCACGCCTGATCGGGCTGGGTCGCCGACAACTTCAACATCTGCGCCAGGCCAATATTCGCAATCATTCCGCTCGCCATCACCAATACCACCCAGGCAAAACCAAACACGCTAGCCACTTGCGACAAGCTTTCTTGTTGCGACTTCAAAGCGCGATGTATGCCCGCCACCAACACCGCCAACAGTGTGCCGAACAACACATACCCGACCAGATTCGACACCATCAGAGCGTGTTGGTGCTCCGCTAAAAATGCGATTTTCTGCGCCACATTACCCCGTCCCGGATAAGGCCAATATGCGCCATAAAATACAAAGATAGCACAATAAATTGCGGCCTCAGCCAAGGCGGATAAGCCAGCCGCTTTTCGTAATGTCATCATGTTCTCTCCTGAATGTAACAACAAAAAACACACATCAAGCTTACTCGCCTAAGCACGATTTACAGGACTTACTCCAACATCAAACGCGCCCGACCAGACACCCGTATCGACGCCCCAGCTTCAGCAGAAATCTCCGCATGCAAACGAGAGCGCATGCCCATGTCTTCGCCTTGCACGATTTCAATTGCGCCACCATGCGGCCATTCCAAATCACGTAAATACCCTGCGAATGCAGCGGTGGCCGCGCCCGTGGCCGGATCTTCATATACGCCGCCAGAAGCAAACGGATTGCGTGTATGGAAGCGCTGCTCACTTTCGGCGAACACCAGCATCACCGTCGCGATACCCGCCTGACGCATGAACTGACGTCCGGCATTTAAATCGTATTGCATACGCGCCAAAGCATCGCGCGACTTTAATGCGAAGACAAAATGATCCGCGCCGCCATGAATGCGCGCTGGGGGAATCCGCAAATCCAACTCTGATTCCGCATACGAAAACAAACTCAATAATTCCGCCACCGACTCCGCCGCCAGACCTTCACTATGGGTAGGCGGTGATTGCAACGTCGCTGCAACACCCGTTCCATCGCGTCTGCCTTCAACCGAAATCATGCCGCGATTGATTTCCAAATTAAATTTACCAGCGCCGTATTCCATCGCCAAGGCTGCTCCCAACGCGATCGTCGCATGACCACAAAAAGGCACTTCCGATTCTGGCGAAAAATAACGCACACGCCAAGCACCATCTGGCTTTTGCACCGCAAACACCGTCTCAGAAAATCCAACTTCCGCTGCCATGCTCTGCATCTGCGCATCATCTGGAAACGCGTTCATGATCTTCACACCCGCCGGATTTCCACCCACATCGCCGTCCGCAAACGCGGCAATTTTTAATATCGACATGCTTTCCCTTTCTCTGGTATAGGACTTACGCAAAACCGTCCCAGCTAGGCGTCGCCGACGACGACAGTGCTGTAGCACGGCTAGGAGACGCAACAACGCTGGGGCGATTTTGCGTAAGTCCTGTGGTATCAACAACTCAATTGATCAAAACAAAACCCAGTGCCGTATTCACACTCTCTTTGACGACATTCAAAGCCGCATTAATCGCCGCCTCTGCCGCTAACATCCCCAACCCTTCCAAAGTTAGAAACACCATACGCGTCGCATTTTTTTGAATTTCCAAATGCAAAGTAGCTTGCTCTGCATTGATTTTTCCGCTCACCGACAAGACTTCAATCATGGCGAGAGACTGCGCCATTTTCTTCGCCTCAGTTTCGGCATACTCTTTTATTTCCGGCCATTTTTTTGCCAAGGCGCCTTGAAACGCGGCCAGCATATCTTGCGTCAATTGTGATGTATTCAGACTCATTCCAAATCCCTTCGATCGAATTAATTAAGCACCGCGCCGCTTCGCAAGCTCCAGTTTTAAAATAGCCGTAAAACTAGCATTAAACTGCATACGCAAAGGCGCTATCTGCGCTTTCGATATACAAGCAATCTGATGCAGCTGCTCCAGAGTCTCGATACTCTTACCCAGCAATCGCGTCTGTTCCGCTGTTAATTCATTTTTAGGAATCGCCGCCGCACGCACTGCAATCGCACTCGCATCGACTTTCAAATCCTGATATGCCGATTGAAAAAATGAATACACACACTCGGGCAAACCGTCCTTCGCCTCCAACGTCAGCAAATGCGACTCCATTTTTTTCTGCAAGGCAGTGACGGTTTTATCGGTAGTTTCATCGTAATGACTGATGAGTTGAATATTGCAAGCACTCAGAATCAACAAACCAGATAGGCACAAGAAAAATCGCAGCTGACGAATCAGCTTAATCGGAACAGGAAACATCGTCACCTCACACACAAATAGAAAGAGAGTTTGCCTTAAATTGCATAAAATTATGCACTCTTTTAAAAAAATATAGGACTTACGCAAAATTGCGCTGGCTAGGCGTGGAGCCGAAGACAGTACAATTGTACGGCGAGGCGAACACAACAACGCCAGCGTCTGTTTTGCGTAAGTCCTAAAATATTATCGATCACCAAGCCTAGCCTTATCGTCCTAAGTATCTGGCGTATCCGTATCTTGCTCACCCCGCTTCAATTGCTCCCGCGCTTCGTGAGCCAAGGCTTCATATTTTCGACGGAAAAATTCCAAGCTTTCTTCATCAAGCTCTTCTAAGTCCAACAGCGCGTTATGCGCGCCTTTGGTTGCCCGAATCAATTCATCAAGTTTGACCTGTATCGCTTCGGTATCCCGATTTTGCGTATTCTGAATCAAGAACACCATTAGAAAAGTAATGATGGTCGTCCCCGTATTGATGACCAACTGCCAGGTATCGCTAAAATGAAATAGAGGGCCAGTGATTAGCCAAACCAAAATCACACTCACTGCGATCGCAAAGGTTTTAGGGCGGCCACAAAACCGAGCAGTGGCTTGCGCAAACTGAGCATACTTAGGTGGACTTTGCATCGTTATTACTCCGAAAAAAATTCTCATTTCAAAACTGGTTTGAATCAAGCAGGGCTAAACATGCTCCGTATCTAAACCGACAACAGCATATCATGTCCGAACATGGCGAGTTGGTATGCCCGACTTCCGGTCTAATAGCAAGCCTCGTCACCCACAAAAAGGAACGCAATATGATCATCGTCAAAGGCATACCATCAGCACATGCAAACCACTACAGATATGGGGGTACAGACGCCAATGGGCAAGTCCCACTCCAAGTCAAAGCTGAAGGGAAAGCGAACCCCTGTCGCCATTGCCTGCAACTCATAGAGGAAGGCGACGACATGCTGATACTCAGTTATCGCCCATTTGAGACGGTACAAGCCTACGCAGAAACAGGCCCTATTTTTTTGCACAAAAATGAATGTGCACACTACCAAGAACATCAACTACCAGTCTGGTTCCCGCATATCAACCCCGCCATCATTCGTGGCTATGATCAACAAGACTGGATACTCTACGAAACCGGCAGTGTCGTCGCTGGCACAGAACTCACACCGGCGTGCGAAAGCATCCTCAGCCAACCAAAGGTCAGCTATGTGCATATACGTTCAAGATTCAACTGTTTTCAGTGTCGGGTTGAACGTATCGACTAAGCGAACCAAATGCAACATCGGGTCATAGTGCTCTCAATATCACTGTGACTTCAACGCCCTCCAACGCGCTATCGTCCCTATCAGAAAACACACACCCGCAATCAACCACACTAGGGACGCTGTGATATCAAACGCAGTTAAACGCTGCGGCACTTTAATCAAAAACGGAATCAACAACAAGCCACGCAGCAGACAAATCGTGGTGATCACACACAGTGCAGTCTTAAGGAAAGGCAAGCGTCGCATCAGCCCCGTTGCTGAAAACGCGTACAAGCCGCACAACAACATCAAGCAGCCAATGATCATGCCACTCACGGGGGCATCCCAGGTGCCTCGCCGGGCAGATTCAACCACCCAATGAGGCGCGGTTAAAAATGCATACCAATCAGGTCCAAGTAAAGGGGCGATCCAGTGGATCACGGCGCCAAAAATGGCAATGCCTGCGGCGCATAAAAAAACAAAGCGTTCTAATTTCAAGATTTGCTTCCTTCAATATTAACAACCATGATGAACATTACCGTCGAATGCATTATGTTCGTCCTGAGACAATTTGACGACTTATTTAGTTCGACATCATGCCGCGACGCCTGACACACAGTACCGGGCGAGTATTTTTATTTTTCTGCGAACCGTTTTACCACCTAACCGCCTCTTAGTATGGGAGGGACGTCCTCACACAAACGAAGTCAAAAGGAGTTAGCTATGTTTTATACTAAAAATGTCCCCGGATGGGAGCGTCTGTTGCGTATTTTGATCGGCATCGTCTGCCTGGGATTCGCGATGATCAATTTTGGCACATCTGGCGCTGCGGTCGGTGCTGGCATTGCCGGAGCGATGTTATCAATGACAGGTTTATTTGGTTTTTGCCCTATGTGCGCGATGCTGGGGCGAAAACTCACAAAGAAATAGAGGGAAGCAAAAAGCCGCGCCGCGCAGCCACAAACAAAGCCGGAGCGGTTTGCGTGAGAAACACGCGCACCCTACTACGTAAATATGAAAAACACTGACACCAACTTAATTCTTGCCGCACAGACGGGCGACCCCAAGGCGATCAGCCGTCTGCTGACCTTGTGTCATGCCGATGCGCGGCGCTATGCGTATCGGCATTGCGCTGCAAGTGATGTCGATGACGCAGTGCAGGAATCGCTCCTGCTCATGTCACGAAAAATTCACACGCTCAAAGCGGCAGCGGCATTTTCATCCTGGCTTTTTGTCGTTATCAAACGCGAGTGTCGCCGACTTGAACGCATCTTACTCAAGCACGAACCGCTAGACGATGAAACCGCCGAACAACAATTAGCGCACCGCACCGACACGGATCTGCGCATCGACCTCGCGCATGCATTAGAATCGCTGCCTGCCCATTATTTAGAGGTGGTTTTACTACGTGATTTTGAAGAATTGACCATCGCAGAAATCGCCGGGAAACTCAAGGAGCCAGCAGGCGCGATCAAAAGTCGGTTACACCGGGCGCGTGAACTAGTGCGAGAGTATCTGTTAGCGCAATGAGTTATCTACAGAATAGCAGTAGGTGCCATGTCAGAACCCACACCAAGGGGCAGCTGATACCATGCAACATCATGCCATTGACCGTGCTTAAAACCGACTGATTTATAGACCCCGAGCAGTTCAAAACCAACACTACGATGCAGCGCAACGCTCTTCACGTTCGGCTGTGCTATCCCTGCAAATGCCTGGCGATACCCCTTATTCGCAAGGTCACGCAATAGATGTAGATATAACTTCTTTCCTATTCCCTGTCCATGCGATAAAGCACTCACATAAACACTCACATCAGCAGACCACTGATATGCAGAGCGCTCACGATGTGGTGAGCCATAGGCATATCCAACGATGTTCCCTTCGATTTCAGCCACTAACCACTGCCATCGAGATTGATATTTAATAATCCTTTGCAAGAACTCTTCGGATGAAGGGAGTTCACATTCAAAAGAAATCGATGAAGCTGCCACATACGGCGCATAGATTTTCAACAGAGAATCAACATCCGTATCTAATGCAGGGCGAATTACAATATCTGATAAGGGTCTCATACTTAGGCTTTAAATTGATGGAGATAATTAAGGGACAGCAAAAATCATGCCGTACAAACTATTCCACATCATCATGTCCACTCAGTTAATTTGCACCGATACGATGCGAATTACTGACACATGAACTATTTAAGTGCAAACCCTAGCTTAGACTACCCTCACCACGCATTATCGCTACACACTGGCTTCTCGCTCCCTCATTTCTTGCCATCACTCACCCCAAAATCAATCTTCAACATCTCATAGCAAATGCCCTGTTGAGTGATGCGTCCACTAGGGTCGATCAGGTAAGCGGTGGCAAACGGAATGGGAACGTCTTTACGACCGGCTGCCATGTGGATGGTGTAAATCATATCGCGCGCTTTGCTGCCCAGTATCAACGGAAAATTCGGCGCACTGGGATATTGCGCGTGTTGTAGTGACATGCGCGAACTAAAGCCGACCACATTCCATCCTTTGCGTTTTGCTTCATATGCACAGGCATTGGTGCGCTTATCATTTACTTCCGAGACGAGCGCGAATACAGAACGTCCATCACTACCCAAGGGCGGCTTGCTACCAACCCAATCCGCATCAGGAATCGCCGCGATCTGATCTAGCAGGGTCGAAACCTTAGCTTGCGCCACAGGCGCTGGCCTCGCGCTTGATGACATGGTTGACGTTGATGGCGTCGCTACTGATGAGGCTTCCGGCACTTGCTCACACTGGGTAATCGGCAGGGTTTCTGTGGGGTAGCCAACACGCACGGCTTGGTAGGTTCCTGATAGTTTAGAACCTGTTTTCGTCAAACTGATGGTCAATGTGCCATTGGTCACCTGAAACGCATGCACTGCGATCAGCTTGCCGCCTTCTAGTCGCACTGTATGCGCCTTCAACATGCCTTCGACACCACTGGTGATGGTACTGACCGTATAGGAATTCCCTGAGCGCGTAATCGTCGGAAACAAGGCTGACGACTCGCTACCTTCGCGCACTTCACAGCCCCACTCACCAGAAAAATCTTGTGCGGCAGCGACATCGGCTTCCCGGCGATTGACCGCCGTACGCGCCAAGGTCAAGGCTTCCTCACCACGATTACTTACGGGTTGCGCAGGCGGCGCAGACGGTGCCAGCCAGTCTGGCAAAGCCTTCGGCTTGGTCACTGCTTTTTGGCATCCATCCATGCTCTTGCCTGCAATTTGCCGCTCAACAAATTCGCCCAAAGTGCATAAATTGAGCGAGTCAAATTTCATGCGCACCGCCCACATGCTTTGATAACGCGACCAGCCCGCCGGATGGTCGGGTGCGCCAGCAATCGTGATCCCTGGCCCTTTGATTTGTCCCCACTCCGAATAACTAAAGTTTCCGGGACGCGAAGCGGCAATCACAGGAGTCGCAGTATGCAACCATTGGTCGATCAGACTTTGTACGCGTGGATCGTTCCACGGATCTGGGGTATTCAATACCGACGTGGCAGGCGGTGCAACTCTGTCGGCAACACCTCGTCCTGGCGTTTGTGGAGCAACTTGTGGAACAACTTCTGGCGTGACTGGCGGCTTGCGAACTTCTCGCGTCACCGGTGTCAATATCGATACCACCTCCGCCAGCCTGTCATCACCGGGGCGTTGAGGATTCGACCAACGCGGTGGGACCGATGCGACCTCTCCTGTCGCATTTGGTGACGTACCGTTTACGACTGCACCCGACGGTGTATTTGCGGCGGTATCGGAAGGTGCAGACATATCTGTATCAACGATGAGCGCCCTTTCGCCAGCGTGCAAGATCATTTCTTTCACTGGCGATGGCTTGCCCGCTTCGACATTAGGTGCATAAGTCCGATAAATATAGCGTCCTCTTAAGCGCACCGAACCTTCATACACGAACACTTCGGTACCACGATCATCGCGCACCATGCGATAGCGGGTATCAAGACCCACCACATTACCGTATTCCATGGTGACGGCGACATCGTCTCTTCCCGGTCCAGATTTATCGTGATAAATATCCAGAGTTCCGCGTTCCAATTTCACAAATTGTTTATCTGCGTTCGGTTCACCAAGACGCAATTGTGAATTTTGTCCCAAGGTCAAACGTGTCTCGTTGGGACTCTTCATCACAAGTTGACCGTCCGCCGCCGTTTGCAGTTGCGCCCCTATCGTCAAATTAATCCCCGCCGTGAGCGACTGTGGCGTAGCACCAGTGCCGAGGACGATCATGGCCTGTCCAGTCACCGTTTCCAATAAAATCTGGCTAGGCCCACCGGGGGCAAAGGATTGTGTTCCAGTCGCGCTACCCTTATCTGCAACGGGACAACTCAGGGTGAAGTTCCATTCAGTACGTTCTGATTTACGACAGGCAGGTTGCACCACGATCGTCACTTGCTCACTTGCCCCCGACAATGCCAGTGGCAAGCTCTTTCTTCCACTGACGCATCCGGTATCGGCCAAGACCTGTCCTCCATATTGCACAATCATATGATCGGGAACGTCGAACATTTCATATTGAAATTGCGCAGTGCCCGCATTATGGCCAACGTTAACCACGATGGTTTGAGGTGGATTGGTGCCTGCCTTGGTCGTGGTATTACATGCGATCACCACGGGTTCATTTTTAGGTTCACACGATTTTTGATCCGCGCCTAGTTTGAAACCTTGCGCACATTGACAGAGATTCTTTTGTTGATCTGGATTCCACACAGAAACCGCGTTTGCTGGGCAAGCCTTCGCTGCACTTGCAGATTTCCCTTTAAATTTGCGTTTGCACGCATCTGCTTTTTGTAATAGGGGGCTATTGATGTCGACCGCAGCCTGCACCCAATTTGCAGACGCGGACATATCATCAACCGCTTTATCTTGTCGTTCGACACCCTTACATGGTTTTGCTTCGTCACGTAACTGATTGTGTCTATCCTCTAAGGCTTCATATTGATTATCAACGATCGAATCCGCGGTCAATAATTTTGTCGCCTCGCTATCGCCTGCGGTGCACTCTAAGACTTCCTGAAACCCGTCAAATTGATTGGACAACTTGGCCTGCTGGGCATTTGCGTTCAAAAATTCCAAATTATAAAGTGGCGAAGGCGTCTGCTTGGGATGGGCTTGAGACATCAATCCAAAATGCCTTACAAAAGTCTGACGCGCTTCGCTATATGCCGTGATCATCGCATGCATATCACTCTGCAACTCGCGCATTTCAGCCAGCTGTGTGGACAGATGTTTTTTATTAGCGAACATACGATCACGCATGGCTTCCGATAATTTCACTCTCTGCTCCAACGCCGCTTCATCTTGATGCCCAATCTTATTGTTGTAACCGCGCGCTTCTGCGGCATCAACGATCATCTGCGCGGAGATCATATTACTACTCTCCATCAACTGCCTGATGCGGTCTGCTTGTTCAGCTGAAGTACATTTTTCTCCCAAAGCATTGGCTTCATCCAATTGTGCAATGGCTTTGGTTTCACCCTCACTGCTCTGTTGAGACAATTGAGAAACACGCTCCATACGTTCACGTTGTCCTTCACAGCTATCACTCGCAACTATGGTCTCGCCCAAGCTCTCTTTCCACTGCGCAGCCATGACATTTGAGGTATCCATCAACACTTTAGTTGCGCGGCCACGATTTACCATTTTCATACACATCTGAACGGCTGCCGAACGCAAAACCGCCATCAAATTAAGTTCACTTTGTGCCACCGCGGCGCTCTGGCCATACCGCATCAGCAAATCTTTTTCCATCGCATATTGCTGAGTCAAGGCATTCTTCTCTGGCGCATTGGCCCAATTAATTCCCGCCGAGTACGCCGCATAGACCGCCATAGGAACGCCAACGAAGGCCATACCAGCGCCCACCGCGACCAAGGTGGATTGACTAATAATTCCCGCAGCGATTAAGCCTTTCGCCGTTGCAAACATGCCTGCACCCACGATCACGGTCGTCTTTAAAGTGTGCTTCAACTCTTCATCGCATTGCGCTTGCGTTTTACCCGATTCAATACAAGCCTGATAATCCAAATACACAGTCGCAACGCCCAAGACACCGCCAACAGCGCCCGCCACGCGAGCCCCTGCAGCAACACCTGCGGGCAATTCAAAAGGTGCAGCGCCAACCCCACCCGCCACCCGTGCTTTGGCGGCTGCGAGTGCCTCCGGATCAGATGCAAGCGCCTGCAATTTCTTTAAAAAAGTAATCTTGCCGTAGGGAGTTCCGCCTGCGGCCTCATAAGCTTGCGTTGCTTTAATCAGTAAAGCCTCTCTCATCGTTGGATTTAAATTTCCGGCTTGCTCCGCAATAATCGCTTGTATCGCCTCTAGCTTACTTGGTTGCGTCGCTCCGATTTCGGACAGTTTTCTCGTGTAATTTAATATCCCCTTGCCGACGCCCAGCTCCCCCAATTCACCAACCATCGCTGCGTCATCGGCTGTCATGACCCCACGCTTATTTTTATCAATATTACGTACAGCCCGATCTAAGCTATCTGGAGAAATTCGCCCCCGCGAATCAACCGGAATGTCTATTTTTGGCAGACCATGCTGTTCGGCTACAGCATTGGTCAGGTTATCAATGCGTTGTAAGTATTTCGCCCCTTGCGAGCGCAGCAATTGT
The DNA here is from genome assembly GCA_016200845.1 of Burkholderiales bacterium. Taxonomy (GTDB): domain Bacteria; phylum Pseudomonadota; class Gammaproteobacteria; order Burkholderiales; family Burkholderiaceae_D; genus Undibacterium. Next base: position 45,628 of record JACQDW010000011.1, read on the forward strand.
GCATCGGCTAGCAAGTCTTCCGCAGCGTTGGGATTGGTCTTCATCAATTGATTCGCCTTCGCCTCCATGCCATCGGCGATGTGAAATTTATGCTGAGCTAATTCTTGCATCTGACTCACATATTCACTAGTGTCGAGCAAATTAAGTTTCACACCCGGATTGTTCTTCATGGTACGCATCTGAAACTCAATATCTGCGGCGCCTGGACGGGTGTATGCTGTGCCACCCCGTCGGTTGATATCTCGATTGATTCGTGTAAATTCTTCGTCAGTGACACTACTTCGCACTGGCATAAAATCAGTCTCTGCCTCAATCCTTCCGGGCGGTGCGTCAAAGCCTTTACGCTTTAAATAACGTCGCAAATTGGTTTGATGCGCCTCGTCTGCCGCCTGAAAATCTTCTAGTGTTAATTTTTTTCCTGGCTCCATCGCCTCCGCCAGCACGTCAGTATCGGTTCCGGGATTATGTTTACCACCCGCACTAGGCTGCAATTTTGCCGACAAGCCCGCCGCCTTAGCTGAATCACGAATCGCATTATTATTCACCGCGGCAAAGTGTTTTTGCGATGCCTGATAGGCGGCATCAGAAATCTTCCCACGCAAAGCCAGTCGATTGATATCGCGATTATGAAAAACAACCAGCGCCTCTTGCATGGGTGTCGGATTTCCCATCATCACTGCATTAATCGCCTCCATCAACTGCAAGTCCTGCGCCCGCACCGGCATCGGCACAAACGACGCAGCGATCAATATCAAAGATAAAAAAAACAGAGCGACGCTTTTCCACGCTTGCTCCGATCTTCTCACCGTCAAGAACGATACTCTCATCACTATCTCCCACCAGGTAATAAGCGCCGCAACTCTTCTTCACTCAGCCAGTCATCAAAAACACCTTCTTCCAACATAATGCTGCGCCGGTATTGCGCCCTATATCCCGCCGCTCCCGCTTTGCGCAACCAAGTTACTGCCTCCTGCCCGCGCTTCAACAAACCATATGCACGCGCCATCGTCATCATTCTCTCGGCATCGTTCGGCGCCATCGTCAACGCCAACTCTGCCTGCCGCAACGCCGCTTCATATTGCCCCGCCTCGACCAACACATCAGCAAGCTTTTGATTCAAACCAAGATGTCGCGCATCCAAAACCAAACCACGTCGATAAACCGCCTCTGCTTTTGCCCATTCAGACGAATCCTCATATTCGCTTCCCAAAGCCGCATAGACCCAGGTCGCCTTGGTCTCCAAACGCACCGCTTTCTCATACGCCGCAATCACCTTTTGCGTCTCAGGGTCGTCACCACCCATCATCAGATTGCGCTCACCCCGCACCGCTGCCAAGGCATAGCCGTAATACGCATAAATATAATCAGCGCTCAAGATCGACACCGACGACTTCCCGCCGCCATCTGCCCACGCCGCCAATTGCGTCAAATACGGCAAGGCCTTATCTGACGCTTTGCGCCCCACCAACAAGATCGCCAGCTCCATGCGTGCTTCGTTCGCAGTCTGTGTTTGTCCCTGTGCTTGTCCAAGCTCACTCGCTTTCAAAAACGCCTGCATAGCCGCATCCAATTCTTTTTGCGCTTTCAAAAAACGACCATACTCCAACTGCACCAAATCAAAGTCCGGCGCAATCGCCAGCGCTTTCGCAAACTCTGCACGCGCTTGCTCCGGCTGCGATTTTTTCATCCAATACACCGCCGCCAGCCAGGCATGTGCATGAGCGATTTTGCGCGCTGGATACTTAGCACGCGTCGCCGCCACAAAGCGCACCATCGCCTCGTCAAACTCTTTCAAATAATAAAAATGAATACCCTGCGCCAGAAAAGCGCGGGCATAATCAGGATCAACCAACACCGCATTATCTGCAGGCTCTTTCGCATCCGCATAACGACGCTCACGTATCGCCTGCTGCGACAAATCACAATACACATTCGCCAGCGCGGCAGGCGCCAGATAACTAATCGCCAGCACCACATCAGGCTGATCAAGACTCGTAATCACTCCCATCAATTGCGGAAAGAAAAGCTCCTCGCGTTGACCATCTTTACGCGTTTGCGTCAACACCGCTTGCCCAAACCGCGAGCGCACATCGGCCGCCAACACGGGGGTTCCCAGCCATGCATCGATACGCGCAACCAAGTGTGAATCTGAAAAATACTCCACCTGAATTTTTTGCATATCCATAGATGCACCCGCACTACCGGCAGGTGCTGCATACTCAAACAAATCTGGCTTGATTTGCCGCACAGGCGCACCCAAGACACGCTCCACATCCGCAACGCTACTTAGCCCCGCCCGCACGCTCAAAAACGGCACCACCTGGGCAGCAAGTCGCGGCAAAGCCTCGGCAGCAGCAAACTGCACTGGAATACACAATAAGGTGGAAAGTAAAAGCAGAACGCGCAAGCACAAGGACGCAAGTTTGACCGCATCAGAAAGTGCCACGACACAAAAAGCAAATCCCCATCGCATCATCGCCATGCTCCCTACATCCAAGATGTCACGCTCATGTCGTGAGAGGAAGAAACCCAGCCCGCGATGAGAAACATCTTATGCTTTGGGGAAACAGATTTCAAGCAAGGAAGACCACAAGTTTCCAAGTAACAACACATCGTTCAAGGCGGTAAAACCAGCCATCAAAAAAACCGCGCATTAGCCCAATCGACTAGTCGTTTTCATGTAAGCACCCAAAAACATAACATGTTAAACATAAAATTTCACATGTAAATAAAATACCAAAATGACACAAAAGCTGGCAAACAAGCACCAAAACCCCTCAAAAATCAACAAATCAACAACAAATCAAGCCAAAATCCAGCATGGCACGCGTATTGCTGTATGTAAATTTGTGGATACTGCATGCAAGGCCAGCACCCAGTTTCTGCACCAATGAGTTTCTATTCCGACTAAATCAAACTGACGCGAATACGCCCACAACGGGCAATCACATCAGCTTTTATCTTTTAAGGAGCAGCACATGGCAACGCCAACACAACTCAACAACACCAGCAACAGTGTGACAATCGCCGTCCCTAACGCCGACAACTTCATCAATATTCAACTCAATCCAGACAGCACCAACACCTACGGCTCCATCACCGTCTTCGCACAAGACCAAAATGGTTTCGGTGCAGCCGTCAACGCATCGCTGCCATTGAGCACTTATCTGTCCTCCTATAAGTCACTCAACCCCAGCGCCACTAGCGTCGTCCTCACCTTCACCTTCGGCAACTACGCAGGTGGCGGCGCCATCGCCTACAACATCTCCGGCGGCGGCATGACCACAGTCAGCTACAGCAACGACCTGGCAGCCTACACCAGCCAAATGAACGCCTATTTGATCAACGTGTTCTAATCCAACACGCGATCAGGTAAGCAAAAAAAAACGAGCGCAGCACAAAGCCCGACACCATCGGACTTTGCTGCTGCGCTCGCCACATTCATACTTGCTTATCTACTTCATCGCAACATCGGCAACTTCTACCCCAACGACAAACTCACGCTTCACCCCAACATACCCATCAAACACCCGACGATGCGCCGACAAAGACCATTCATCATTCCGGCGATAATAATCCCTCACCCACGCCATCAAATTCACTAACATACTCTCCTGCGCTTCTGGTGTCGCATATTTATGCGGTTCCCAAGGGCGACGCTGACAATTCTCAACACAGGCATCCTCACCAGGATTCAAAAAAATCAGCTCAGGCGAAGTACCTAACACCATTTGAATCAACTCCGCATAACAACCTTCCACCACCCAGCTCTCATGCTGCTGCAAGAACGCCAGCAAATCAGTTTCAATTGCAGCCCGATCACGCAACACCGCAATCTGCCCCGGCTCCCACACTATGCAATCCAACTCCAACAAGGGCAAACTAAAACGCTCACACAAAGCCCGCGCCAAAGTTGATTTTCCAGACCCAGAATTTCCTACTATCGCAAATCGCATCAGCGTCACTCCATCACTGCCCAGCAGGCGGCTCCCACAATTCAACTTTATTTCCCTCCGGGTCCATCACCCAAGCAAACTTGCCGTACTCCGACTCTTCCACTTTTTCAAACACATTGCAGCCTTCCTCCTTCAACGCCCGCACCAAGGCATGCACATCAGCCACTCTGTAATTGATCATGAACGGAGCCGTGCTAGGCGCAAAATAATCGTTATCGGCAGAATTGATGCTCCACGCCGTCGTACCAGCAACAGGTTTGCCCTCATCGTCCGCCCAAGAAAAAGCAGCTCCACCCCACACCTGAACATCAATTCCCAAATGCTGCTTATACCAAGCGCGCATCATCTCAGCGTCTTTCGCTTTAAAGAAAACACCACCAATACCAGTAACTCGTTTCATGACTTCTCCTATTCTGTGAGCGACGATCAATCGACAATAATTTTACGTATCAAACAACTTGATAAGTTTACAGTCGAATCAAAGGAATGTGCTATTTATTTATCATTATCATGACGCCCAGCGCATACTCAGCACAAAACAAACCACAAAAAAAAGCCCACGAATAACGCAGGCTCATTCAACACACTTCTAAACAATTTAAGTACCAGTTCGCAAACCCACCAGCACATCAAGAAGCTCAGTACGTACCACGCCCTGCTGTGCTTCTCGACTGATAGTCGCATCACCGTCAAACAACTGATGTCCATAATGACCAAACTGCGAGTGATTACCACCAACGATCTCCACCCACTTAGTTTTCTTTGGCAGCAAATCCTGATTCGACAACACTTTATCGACGGGCGCTACACCATCATTCATCGCATAGATTTTAGTAACGGGTAACTGGAGAAAAGATAAATCATCTTGCTTGGGATGCGTAGTACCGACCAACACCAATCCCGCGATGAGGCCGTGATGAGCCTTAGCCATACGGGCTGCCAACGCGCCGCCCAATGAATGTCCTGAGACGACCCAACGTGAAATACCCGGATGATCAGCAATCACTTTCAGCGCACGATCGATTGCTTCCTCTTTGTGCGCATCAAGCGGAGCAAAACGATAGGGAAGCTTGACAACCACCACCGGATATCCCGCATCCGCAATCGGACGCAACAGCGGAGCATAGGCAACTGCCGAAACGCCAGAACCACAAAAGAAAATCAAGCCCACCCGACCACCCTGCTTGCCAGGAAAAAACGCCAAGGTCGTCCCCTCATCAACAACAGTAACCAAGCTCGCACTCTGCATCAATGCAGGATCAACACCCTGCGTTCGCATAGAATTCGCCAGCCACAAGGTCGACACCACAGCCCAGATCAAAAACGCAAATTGTATCCAGCGGTGAAAACTGCCTCTGTGTTTTCCAGTTTTACTTATTTTAAATAACATAGCGCCCCGACCAAAATGACTAAGCTTACCCACCTTCGATCCAAACAAATCCTAAACCTTATTTTCAACGGCCAGTTCGCCACTAACGATTTCGCCAGTCTGATCCGAGCTACCACTGACGGTACGGAAAATTATTATACCTATGTGCCTTTGGCATTTCGCGCCCTGATCGATTTCTTTATCAACTTTTCCACTCACGCAAAGCCAGCACTATACTCATGCGGTCAAGCTCGGCAAGATCCGAAACATCCATCAAAATATCGATAATAGGGTTGGCAGAGAGTCCAAGAATCGAAGTGTCCCAATATAAAAAATCTCTTTTACCACGTCTCCAAGGCTCGCTTTTAAGAAAACCCGTTCACGCTCAAAAACATCAGGCCATTTTGGATTGTAACTAAGGATTTCTGCTGTTCTTTTTGGTTTACCCATCGCAGTGATTTACCTGGGGATAACGCCTGAATTAAGCCGAACCGCGAAACGGCTTCGGCTTGAATTGTTAGACCACTCGCGTCAAATTTGCGAGCTGTTCTGACTGTTTACGCTCCCTATTACGGAACGGAATTGAAGCTACTGCTGGTTCGATAGTGCATTCTCACGGCAAGCGCGTTCAATCGTTCCGTTTGAATTTAACCCGGTCACTTACACGAATATGAGCATATCGATCACACCGCCGCCCGTATCGGCAGCATGCGACCATACATAAGCACCCGCCAAAGCCACTCGATGGGGCCGAATCGGAATCGACGTAGCCACGCAGTGCTCAATATTGCTTGAAGTAAGTACACAAAGACACCGAGCAAAAAGGCTGGCCAAGCTGCCATACGTCCGAACTGACCCAGCCCGTAGCCGAAGAACACAAAGCCAAATATCACGGACTGAAGAATATAGTTGGTGAAAGCCATGCGACCAACGGCGGCAAATGGAGCAAGTACACCTTGAGAGCCATTAAGTTGTGCGAGCCAGATCACGAGCGAACCATAGCCGAATGCGAACACGACAGGCGTAAGAGCATGAAGCAGCAAACCAGCAACACCCCAACTGCCAAAGGCGTCCAATCTCGATTCATATGTTAATGCGATTCCGGCGACGATACCGATCACAGCAAGACTCGCCAACTGTCGTCGGTATATCAAAGCCTGTTGAAGCACACCGGATCGCCAGATATAGGCGCCGAGTAAAATCAACGCAAGAGTCCGTGGAAACACGAAAACATGTAGTGGCAGAATGAGCGCCAACTCACGAATGTTAAATTTCAATATCTCAAGGTGTGTGCCGATCGAGTAGACCAGATTCGCTTGCGCGACATGATCGACCAAGATCTCGGTGCTCGGCCAAGGAACCAGTGGCGGTAACATTGGCAGCACCGCATAGAGCGCGAACAGCAAAATAGATGTCGTTAGCTGTGTCCAACGTGGGAAGCCCAACAACGGCAATGCCAGTAACCCAGCAATCGCATATTCGGTCAGGATGTCGCCGTTCCAAATGAAAACCAAATGCAAGATTCCGAAACCCAACAAAACAATAAGGCGACGGGTCAAAAAGTAGTAGGGATGATTGCCATGTGAAAGCCGCTCCAGCTGCATTGCTAGTCCAACACCGAACAAAATTGAAAACAGCGAAAACGCTTTGAAGTTGAGGGCAAATGAAACAAATGTCTCAATGAGTCCATTCAGGTCCCAAGACGGAGTATCACTAGGAAGGAATTGTTGAAAGATGGACACGCGAAATTCTGTAACAAGATTCACTAGCAGAACACCAAGTAAGGCAACTCCACGCAACGTGTCAATCGAATCGATTCGCTCATTCAACGGGACCGAAACTAGTGAATTCTCTGAGTTAGACTTTGAAATCTGCGGCACGGAAGGCTGCGCTCGAACGGTCATGTGTTTTCTCACTTCTTATTGTGAAATTTTGATAGGCATCTAAATTATCGCAGCTAAAGAAGCTGTAAAAAATAAAAAATCAGACAAAATCCAAATCTGGAAGTTTCATGCGACACCATACGCGAAGGATATCGGAAATTTCCGCAAGGTAGCCACATCATTTTCTACAAATCCAGCGCCAAGTCCGCCATTTTAGTGGTGCGCATTTTGCATAAGAGCATGGATTACGATTTGCAGCTCTGAGGCTTTAAGTTCTGCAATTACCGACTCCACGCTGTACCAAAAAATTTACGTCAAACCTGCGCAAAGCCGCCATCAACGCTCAATTCCACGCCGTTGACAAAGCTGGCAGATGGCGACGCCAGGAACACTACCGCCGCTGCAATCTCCTCTGCTTGCGCCATGCGCGCTGCAGGCACAACAGCACTCAGGTAATTCGTCAATTCAGCAATGTGGGTTTCCGTCATTTGTAAACCGGTTTGCAAAATCGGGGTACTGGTCACACCGGGGCTAATGGTGTTGACGCGAATTTTTCTCTCTTTGAGATCACTGCACCAGGTACGGGCGAACGAGCGCACAGCCGCTTTGCTGGCGCTATACACACTGAGATTTGTCATTCCCTTATTGGCCGCAACCGACGCGTTCAAAATAATATTGCCCCCTTGCCGTATCAGAGGCAATACGCTCTGCACCGTAAAAAACACGCCTTTGACATTGGTGTCGAACATGGCATCAAATTGCTGTTCACTGGTGGTGCCGATGACATTGTTTTCGGCGATCCCGGCATTGGCAAAGACCACGTCCAATTGGTCGCCCCGCTGCTCTATGCAACGCTTGACGATATCGATTTCTCCCAGCTGCGCAACATCCGCTTGTATCGCCACTGCTTTCGATCCGAGTAAGCTTTGTGCCTGATCCAATTTCTGCTTATCGCGGCCAGTAATGTAGACGCACTTAGCCCCTTTTTGGAGAAAGGCCTGTGCGCTGGCTAAACCTATGCCAGAAGTGCCGCCGGTGATCAGAATGGATTGCTGTTGAAATTCTTGAGTTTGCATCATATTTCCTTGCTTGATTTGAGTGAAAAACCTTGCCAAGTGTAGACGTCACCTACTATGCAAACAATCCGTATAATGCTCATCACGCTAATGAATTTACCTCATCTATGAAACCCGATTTAAATGCCCTATTTGCCTTTGCCCGCGTCGCCCACCATCGCAGTTTTCGCCGCGCCGCGTTGGAATTGCAATTGACGCCATCAGCGCTCAGCCACACCCTGAACAAGCTGGAGCAAAGTCTGGGGCTGCGTTTACTCAATCGCAGCACACGCAGCGTCAGCGTTAGCGACGCAGGGGCGCGATTACTCGCTAGCCTAGACCCGGCACTGACGAAAATCGGACTCGCATTAGAAGTCATGAACGAAGTGCGCGAAAAACCGATGGGACGGCTGCGCATCAATGTGCCCAGAGCCGCGGCACAACTAGTCATTGCGCCACGGCTGGCAGACTGGATGAGAGCTTATCCTGATGTGCAATTGGAGCTTGTGACAGATGATGCTTTGATCGACATCGTCGCGCAAGGCTTTGACGCAGGCGTGCGTTTTGGTGAGAGCTTGCAGCAAGACATGATCGCCGTGCCCATAGGCCCCAAACTGGCATTCTCGGTGTGCGCCGCCCCGCATTATTTAGCACTACACGGTGTGCCAAAAACGCCCAAGGATTTATTGCAACACGCATGCTTACAATACCGTTTTCCAAGCGGCACGCATTACGCTTTGGAATTCCAATCCAATAAAAAACGCATGGAAGTCAACACCAAAGGCCAGTTCGCCACTGACGATTTCGCCAGCCTGATCCGCGCCGCAATCGACGGTGCCGGAATTTGCTATACCTATGACGCCTATATCAGCGAACTCGTCGCACAAGGACAGCTACAAAGAATTCTGCAAAACTGGTATCCAGCAGGCGAACGTATGTACCTATACTATCCAAGTCGCGTCAATCTGCCGTTAGCTCTGCGCGCCTTTATCGATTTTTTTATCGACTCTTCCACTCACGCTTAAACACATAAAAATGATGGCTACGCTGATCCCCACCCACTAGGCTGAGCGGCTTTTGAAGAGCTCTGATTGAGCGCCAAGCTAGACCGCATCTTTAATGCTAGACGGGAGTATCTGAAAGTCGGATGTCTTAGTTAGCGCCTGAAGAGCGACAAGCAATGCTTCTGGAGGTGGAACCACTTTTCGGGCAGCAAGATCAAGCCAACCTCCCATTGACGTGACCCTGCAACAAGGTTTTCCGTCCTGACGAAGAATTTCATTCCGAATGAGAAATCGGCTTCCATCTGCAGCCAATCCGGCCATGGATAAAGTCACCGTGATCTCTTGAAGAAGACCGACCTCGCGAAAATACTCCACCTCGTCCTTCATGATAACGGGGCCAAGCTTGAGTCTTACGAACTCCTCCATCGGGAAGCCATTCTCCGAAAAGTACAACATGCGGACATCGGCAGACTTGTCGAGAAACGCCGTGTTCTTCATGTGTGAATTGAAATCCATGTCAGCCCATCCTGCATATAATTTTTTCGAGTACATGTGATGTTCCTATTTTGATGAGAGGGTGAGCTTGGTTTTTGATGGTGTATAACGCAACGGAGAGCGGATGGCCGCCCACATATTAGAGAAATACTTAACCGCTTCGCGGCCAGTCCGATCGACCATCTTGTTATGCATCAATTCACCCAGATTGAAAGATCGGCGAATTCACCAGTAAGGCGTTTTATATTGGCGTGCGCTAAGCCTATTCCGACGCTAGTGAGAGTAAAGTTGTTGAGGCTTGTGTTGGACCAAGCAGAGAATAGTTTCTCCATGTATGACCGCACCTCAACACATTTCGCTTTTATTTCGGGACTAGTCAATCGATTCTTGCCAAAAGCTTGGCGTAGGCGAAGCTGATCGTCTGAGCTTATTCGATGCTCTAAAAATAGCTTCTCCAATTCCGTTATGTTTTGCGCTCGCACCTGAATTTTGGTTGGGTCTAGCAAACAGCGCCCTGTCAATTGTTGGCTAGGATTGAAAAAAAACGTCGCTCCACTGAGTTCGGAGAGATCAACACCCTTGTCAAAAAGTCCTTGAAAACGTGTCCAAAAAATATCCTCCAAGCTGCTTGAGGTTATTTGCATAGTGCCACATCCTGCGAACTCCAGATGTTGGTAGGCTGCCATACCAGAGGGTAATGTATGAACGAATGGGGCAACGAATTTATCCAATTGAACACCCAATTGCTCGAACGAAAACATGCCGGATGAGTTGCAGTATTTAAAAAAGAAGATAACGGCTAGAGCAGACAGTTGTTCATCAGTGAGTTTTGGGGCAACTGTGAGGCATTCATTCAGAACTATCTGAACCATATCACGGTCAGGATGCTTTGTTCGATCAACCAATAAATCAACCAATAGATCTCCCAAATTTGCATCTGCCGTTCTTGCATAGTCTCTCTGTACACTAAAGAGTCCATATTGAAAGTCCGGACTTTGAGCTTGAGCTAAACCCGCTAAGTTTTCGTCACTAAGTTTTTTAAGGAATTTATCGGTTATCTCCTCAGCCCGCTGGCGGGCTACCTCCTTGGCTTCACCAGCTAACTGAAGAAAATTAAAGCGAAAAACATCAAGAACGACCTCACGCACCTCTGTGTAGGTCAATCCATTATTTACAATATCCCTGCCGGCCTGATATGCGACTCCACCGGTTGTCACTTCTTGTTTCTGTTCGTCACCTTTGTTCAGCATGCCTATTTCCCCTGATCTTTTGTATTAATGTTCCCAAGAGATATATTCCCTCCAGCTTGAACCCCAATTGATCCTTTGGTGACCGATTGGTGCAACGCGGCGCTATTTTGTCGTTTGCGATCAACAATGAACGCAGCAATGCAAGCTGACAGCGAGGTAATCGATGCAACTGCTGGTTCGTAGTCTGGCGAGTGAACCATCCAAGCAATTGAACCGAGCAAAGCGGAGATGGTGAGAATTTTTATCGCAATCATATGGTGCTTCCTAATGCATAATCGGGATAGGAAGAAGTCTCACAACCCCTCCCTCCCACACCACCGTGCGTACGGGTCACGTACACGGCGGTTCAATGAATATTCCTACCGTCCCACTAAAGTCGGTAGCCCTAAACTACTAAAGTATCGTACTGGCAATGCAATTGCAAGCGCGGGGGTCATTGAGATTCGCCATGGTCCATGCGCTGATTTACTGGTGTTCCATGCTTCTCGCACGGAGGCTCCGCGTTTACGCAATTCCCGATAGCCAGATCGCCCCCATTGCTTCCAGATATAACAGCGTAACTTGCGCCGTATCCATTTATCGATGTCACGTAACTGACTCATCACTTCGGCAATGCCAAAGTAAGCTTTCCAGCCCAGCAGATACATTCTTAGTTCTGCGATGATCGTTGCTAGACTGCGACCTCTGGTACGGCGGGTTAACTCTCGGACGCGGTGTTTTAGCTTATCGATGGCTTTATCTGCCACTTTCAATCTGGCGTCTTTGGGATTAACCGTAAAGCCCAGAAATTTGCGTTTGTGTGGGCGATCTACTGCGCTTTTAAGGACGCTGACCGTGAGTCCTAGTCGGTTTCCTATCCAGCGGGTTACGCTTGCCATGATCCGTTTTCCGGCTCGTTCGCTTTTGACCATAATGTTGCAGTCATCGGCGTAACGCGCAAAACAGTGACCACGCTTATTGAGTTCCCAGTCGAGTTCATCGAGTACGATATTAGCCAGTAGTGGCGACAATGGTCCGCCTTGCGGCACGCCCATGGTCGTTGGCTGGCGTTTATCGTCCACTTGCACACCTGCTTTGAGGTAGCCATTCTCCGAAAAGTACAACATGCGGACGTCGGCAGACTTGTCGAGAAACGCCGTGTTCTTCATGTGTGAATTGAAATCCATGTCAGCCCATCCTGCATATAATTTTTTCGAATACATGTGATGCTCCTATTTTGATGAGAGGGTGAGCTAGTTTTTTAATGGCGAACACAAAAGTGATGTGCACCGCGCGTTGCAGCTTGCACGAAAGGTCAGTAATACAATAGCGTCACTATCGACTGTCATGTTAGAGCCACCTTCAAAGCAGACTTGCTATGACAGCCGCTTGTTGCAACTTTCCGGTGGGATCGGCTGCGGTCTTAAACCGGCAAAATTCGTCAGCCCAGGGAGAGGTTCGTAAACGTAATGGTGGGTTTTCAGTGTCGATGCATCCCGCGACCACTTCAGCAACTTGCTCTGGGGATTGATAAACACGCGCAATCTCTTCTGAAGAACGACTTTGAATTCGATTTATGTATTGTTGGAATAATGGAAGATAGTCATCTTGTCGGATACCTCCTGTCGAGTTGAGTTGTGACATGACAGTTTTCGCAAATTCGGACTGAATACCCGCAGGCTCGATTACCGAGAACTTGATACCAAAGCCAGTTTCAAGATAGCTAGCCATTGCTTCGGTATATCCCTCGACAGCAAACTTCGCTGCGCAGTAAATTTCATTGAATGGTTGTCCCACCAAGCCACCAATAGATGAAATATTGATGATATGCCCACTTTTTGCGACGCGCATGTATGGCATGACTGCCTTCGTGCAACGAACTACTCCCATGAAATTAATATCCATGACCCAACGTATTTCTTCTTCGGTAGCTTGTTCGGTCGTGCGAACAAAACCAGCGCCTGCGTTGTTTACGAGCACGTCAATTCGACCTTCAGTGGCAATCATGTCCGCCACGCATTGAGTGACGCTTTCCATATTCTCTACGTCAAGTTGACGAATCGTGATGCTAAGATTTTTTTTCTTGGCGGAAAGCACGAGCGCTTCTTGTTTTTCTAAATTACGCATGGTTGCCCAAACACGGTGTCCACGCGCTGCCAAAGATAAAGCCAAACTGGCACCTAAACCAGAAGAAGCACCGGTAATCAAAATCGTTTTCATAGTTTTCTTTCGGGGAGTGAATTGGTAGATAGCCCTGACGTCGAAACTCACCGGCGCTGCGCGGCTTTATCGCGCAGCGCCGGTGGAATGTATGGTTGGCCATCACTGCTCGCGCTATGCGCGTGCGTCTACATAAACCCAAGCCGTTCGTCCGGAGGACAGGGGGGCCGATACACGTTTGTAGTCTGACACTTCGTATTTGTCTGCATTCGCGAGTTCATCATCAGTCACCTCGAAGACGGTACCAGCAACGCGGTCCTCTGCAACGCCCGTTTGCTTGACGATGGGGTGGTGACTCTTCCCACTCGTCTTGAGAACCTCCGGATCTTCAATCTTGACCATGGATTGATGAAAACCCACCAGCTGGTCGGCGGTGCCGTGAAGCTCCCGCCCAAAGGTGGTCAGTTGCACATCGCGCTGCTGGAGCGTTCCGTACGAAAAGAGAAGTTGCGTCATAGAGCGATGATCTCCGCTGAAGAAAGTTGTGATGCCAACGTTAAATTGAAAGGCGCGTGCGCCTATAAGTAAATCTCAAATGAGCGCAAGTTCGCGCGTCATTTCCGAATGTCATGTTAAATCGAGTTTGTCGCATGCTCTATACCGCTCGAAGTATGTCTTCCACACTTTTAACATCGTCTTGCGGCAAAAGCACCTCTATATTTTTTTCTTCACGCCAGAAGCCGACAATCCAAGTGAACAGCAACTCGTTTTCTTGATCCATAACTCTCAAACATTTCAACACTTCATTTCGAAGTCCAATAACTTCACAGTCAGAGGTTCCAGCGTTGATCTTGATTTGAATCCCTAGTTCGTTCCACATTCCCGCATAATGATCATCAATTTGAGCAACGAAGGGCAAATCAGCGACTTCACGAATACGTGCAAGCACTAAGTCTTCGCGTGGCACTCGTTTCAGGTGGCGATCTTTTCTTCGGCTCATCGATTTAACGTCCTCTCGATTGAAGGGTTAGGCAGCAGGGCGGCAGCGAGACCAGACGACACGAAGATGCTCCCCAAAGGCGCGAAAGGCGGTTGTTCTGCGGCCGACAAAGAAACGCCCCTCTGCATAGGCATTGTTTCCGGAAGATTTGGCCAAGCCCTCACGTATACGTGTTTCTAGCGCTCGATACGCCTCAAGGTCTTCAGGCAACACGCGTTCGGGATACAGCAGGCTTTCTGGAAGTTTTCCCTCTCGATAGGCGGAGTTCCAGCGTGACCAAAGTTGCTGTTGTTCGAGGGCTAGCCGAAGAAGCTCTGCGCTGACAGGACTTAGTTTGAACCGACGCACCGTTCGGTCGCGAACTGTCAACTCGTTTGATACTTCAAAGCGATACGGGTGACCGCGAAAGTCGGCAAAGCCGGATTCCGGGCCGTCGTAGTAGCCCTCAACGGCATACACGATCTCAGCTTTGGGGCGCTGGCTCATTTCTGCTGCCTAACGCAACGGTGAGCGGATGGCCGCACACGTAATTAATAAATGCCGAGCCGCACTGCGGCAAGTCCGATCGACCATCCTGTTAAAAATCTTCATGCTCGAACACCTTCTTCAAAGTGAAAATGTGATTGAGAAGCACAGGTAAACCCCGCAATGAAACTAGGTGTCAATTGTGCTGATGATTTAGGGGTAAAGTAACCATTGTTTGACGCCCAATCTAGCACACCAATATCTACCGGATATTCTGTTAGAACACTGGATAGTTTGTTTGTGGAAACCCAATCTTCCGCAGCCTCAAGCGAGGAAAATACCCCTCCAGGAAATCTAGAACCTGCACCATTGAATATCCAAACAGTCTGATTCATATTGATTTTTAACGTCGAGATGAGCGGATGGCCGCCCACAAATTAATAAAGAACACTGCCGCATCGCGGCCAGTCCGATCGATTGTCCTGTTAGCCAACGTGAACATGAACAAAAACGTTTACTTATTGCCTCGCAACTGTTTTAAACGTTCGCTTTCAGTGACGATGGGAATACATATTTCATCACTCCGCTTCTTGGCCAATTCTTCTGTCGTGATGGAAGTAGTTGGCGAATATATTTCGTCGGCAATCTTCTCGGCCAAATAATTAGATCCGGGCGCCCTTGGTTTACCTTGCTGTTTCAAGCTAAACATCGCACCAGCGATGAGTCGATATCCCTCACACACAGACGCAATCGTTTTAGCTTGCGCAGGACTAGGTTTCCAATCATCAGCACGAGCGTTTTTACAATTTCCAAAAAAGGTAAGCGCCGATGCTAGAAAAATAGCAGAACACCAAGTGTTTTTAGCAAGTGTTGTGAGTTTCAATTATGACTCCGTATTGTTCATGTAGTGTATCGCTGGACCGTCGTGGGCTGGCTAACGCAACGGTGAGCGGATGGCCGCACACGTAATTAATAAATGCCGAGCCGCACTGCGGCCAGTCCGATCAACCATCCTGTTAAAAATCTTCATGCTCGAACACCTTCTTCAAAGTGAAAACGTGATTGAGAAGCACAGGTAAACCCCGCAATGAAACTAGGTGTCAATTGTGCTGATGATTTAGGGGTAAAGTAACCATTGTTTGACGCCCAATCTAGCACACCAATATCTACCGGATATTCTGTTAGAACACCGGATAGTTTGTTTGTGGAAACCCAATCTTCCGCAGCCTCAAGCGAGGAAAATACCCCTCCGGGAAATCTAGAACCTGCACCATTGAATATCCAAACAGTCTGATTCATATTGATTTTTAACGCCGAGCTAACCGGCCCGCAGTACGTGCCGCGGAGCGGCATGTTCTTGCTGCGAGGTCCGGGTTGAGGGACAAGTTAGCTTCTTGCCTTTAGATCATACACAGCAACCTTGCCAAGAGCCGGATCATCCCGACTGAAGGCGCCGCTACAAATTGACCAGTCGCACATCACGGCGCTCTTCGGCGTTTGCCGAGAGAGCTTCTTGAGCTCATTAACCGCTGATTGCGAGACATCAATACAACCAAGAAGCTTCATCCCCATCTTCTTCATGTGGGAAGCTTTCGGAGCGAAGAATGCAACCCCATCGGAGAAGAGCGTCTTGGACTTCATGACGGCGTCGAGATCCGGTTCTTTGCTTGGGTCGGTAACCAATGGCGTATATGCAGCCCAAGGAAACCAGTCAAAAACGCGCCCAGCGTCGAGAATAATCAGCGAACCCCAGCCATCTGGCCTGAACTTTGCCTCTTCCCATGACGAGAACCATGCATTCATCCCCTGCCCGTTCATTGTCGGAAACGCGTAGACCTGTCCCACTGCCACAGCGCACTTGGGCGGTGATTGTGGAACCTTTCTAGACCCAGGTGGTTTCGGATTTGCGATTCGATCCTTGAGCTTAGAGTGAACCTTCTTCCGTCCGGCGAGCCCACTGGCGTCCATTCCGCGCGCTTCAAGATCAAGAATGTCCACCCCGGTATCGATGGCCGCGAGCCCAAGCTGAACCACGCGCTCACAGCTGATACCACGCTTCGCAAACTGGTCTGCAACTACCATCCAAAATGCAGGGCAGCCGTCTTCACTCAGATTGTCGTCGCGCTCAAACTGCTCCAGAACGAGCCGTAAGATCGACTCGCCGTCACCCGGCATCTTGGAGAGCAGCGAAATCGTATCCCGCAAATCGCATGCTTCATCATCGTCGTACAGTCCTTCGCCCCAGACCCCCATGTTATACACCTCGTTCTAAAATCAAGAAGCTAACGATAAAATAAGCGGCGTCGCGTAGCGACGTCCGGCGCCGAAGGCGCGAACTTGATTGTTTTGTTAGCGCTTTTATTGTTCGCATTCATTTAGGTATGATTTGACAAAAAAATCATTGATGTCTTCACCGACGGTGATGACAGCTAAGCACTCGTTTTTTGATTTGATGAATGCAAACCTACAAAAAGGGCGATCAACCGCGCAGCCCATGGTTTCGGGGTATTTTGCAATTACATCATCTCTTGTGCCAGCGTACTCGGGTTTTGGCGCAAGTTGCCAGCCAGCGTTTAATAGTTTCTCTCTTGCCTTTTCATACGGAAGCCCCTTGATTTCCGAGACATCGAATGATGTTTGTGAATTACACCCGAATAAGATAATTGCAAAAAAAGCTGGGATAGTTTTCATGAGCGCTAACTATTTAACTGAAGGGCATCGCGGTTTTTGCGATGTCCCTTTCCAGTGAATCGTTCTCTGGAATAGAGAGCGGCACGTAACGGCAAAGCATTTGTCACCACTAATCCACCAAAATTTCGCCCGGTTCTATGCCTTTTACCTGAAGCGCTGGGCACCTGTCCGAATCAACGACTTGTCGTTATTCGCGCTGGTGTTCATCGCTTCACTAAATAGCATTTTTTTCGAGCTGTATAAACATACAGTTATTGTGTATCATATTCGACCGCAAAAACCTGCACACTAGCTCTCTATTTCCACGGGTACGTGTTTTAATTTGACAATATGGGAAGATACCCGATTGTTCGAAAAAAGACAATTTGTTTTAAACCTCTTGCAGCCCGCATGAAACATAGGTAAATTTGGTTATACTGATTAAATATACAGCATAACCAAATGGACAAAAACATCACTCCTGAAAAGCCACGTTTGCTTACCCAAGTTCGTGAGCGATTGCGTTATAAGCATTACAGTCTATCCACTGAGAAGCTGTATGTGTATTGGATACGTTTTTTTATTCGCTGGTCGGGGTTGCGGCATCCGGTTGAGATGGGGGTGATCGAAGTTGAAGCGTTTTTGACTATGCTGGCGACCGAAAGGCGCGTTTCAGCTTCAACGCATAAACAAGCGCTGTCGTCGATTCTGTTTTTGTATAAAGAAGTCATTTGTGTCGACCTGCCTTGGATGCAGCAGATTGGGCGACCCAAAACGCAGGCTCGGTTGCCCGTGGTTTTGACGGCCTTGGAAATACAGGCAATTTTTTCCTTTCTTGATGCTCGCCACCCCGAATTTTCCCTGTTCGCCAAACTTCTTTATGGGACATGCGAATTCTCGAAGCGGCGCGTTTGCGTGTGAAGTACCTTTATGGTACTTAAATACGGCTTGCGAACATCGTCCAATTCTCACCAAAAGCAGCAAACAAAAACGCGACTCCAAAATCAATTCAGAGTCGCGTTTTTTCGTGCCAAATTCAAAAATTAAACTTCTTCCGCAGCGCTCAAGCGATACACCGTTGCACCCAAGATCGCGCCTGCGATCGGGGCTAGCCAGAATAACCAGAGTTGGGCAAGTGCCCAGTCTCCTGCGAAGAGGGCGACTGCTGTGCTGCGGGCTGGGTTGACTGAGGTGTTGGTGACTGGGATGCTGATGAGGTGGATCAGCGTCAGGCACAGGCCGATGGCGATGGGGGCGAAGCCTGCTGGGGCACGTTTGTCGGTGGCGCCGAGGATGACCATGAGGAAAAACATAGTGAGCACGACTTCGCAGATGAAGGCAGCCATCATGGAATAACCGCCGGGTGAGTGTTCGGCAAAGCCGTTTGAGGCGAAGCCTTTGGCGAGGTCAAATCCCGGCGCGCCGCTGGCAATGAGGTAAAGTACAGCTGCGCCTGCGATGCCGCCAGCGACTTGGGCGATGATGTAGGGAATGAGGCGATTGGCAGGGAACCGTCCGCCGACCCAAAGTCCTATCGAGACCGCTGGGTTGAGGTGGCAGCCTGAGATGTGTCCGATGGCGTAGGCCATGGTCAGGACGGTGAGGCCGAATGCCAGTGATACGCCGACAAAGCCGATGCCGAGTCCGGGAAAGCCAGCGGCGAGTACGGCGCTGCCGCAGCCGCCTAAGACCAGCCAGGCGGTGCCAAAAAATTCTGCGCTGAGTTGTTTCATGTTTTTTCTCCTGTTGGTGGGTGTTTTTTTGATGTGTTCGCTTTGTTGCTAGGCGTGGCTTTCATCTTGCTGTGCGTGGGGCGTTGGGTCAAGGTGGATTCTTTGGATTTAACAATTCTTGTCTTTTTTGGTTTGGGTTAAATTGAGTAAATAGCTGTGACTGTTGCCCGACTGAGCCCCATCCCCACCC
>JACQDW010000190.1 GCA_016200845.1 Burkholderiales bacterium
ATTCACATAATTTTGCAGCGCCTCTCCTTTCAAGACGCCGCTAGATTTTGAAAAAAACGGCAACGACCAATCCGAGATGGTGCCCTCATCCATATCCAGCGCCATTTTTTGCAAGGTGTAGCCATTATTTCCTGCAGCGTACATGGCTGCTACGACGCTACCTGCGCTGGTACCAACGACCAGATCAGGATTGATGCCATGGGCTTCTAAGACTTTAATCACGCCAATATGCGCAAATCCGCGCGCAGCACCGCCACCGAGTGCCAGCCCTATGCGAGGCGCACGGATCACCTTTGGAACGATTAACTCAGGCTTGACCTCTTGCTTGACAACAAGTGGCAACACGGGCTCTTGAGGGCGCGGGGTCGAACAAGCGAGCAGTAATACCGCACAGGAAACGGCCACGGCACAAGCTCGAAATAACGATTTCGATTGTGAATACATAGATAAATTTGGATTGATTAACAAAGATGCGTTTCCGATGAAAACAAAGGAAAGACGATTGAAACAACACCATGAGGTATCGTTAAGAATTTAAATTGGCGGAAGCGGTGAGATTCGAACTCACGAAGGGCTCTCACCCTCGCTAGTTTTCAAGACTAGTGCCTTCAACCACTCGGCCACACTTCCGTTCCAAGCCAAAGATTATAGCCTATCCCATGCCATTTTGCATGCTTTTTTTGTCGCAATCATTCGCCGCCCAATCGCGTCAAGTCAAATTGCTGATGTACGCCCGCGAAGAACACGTCGGAATCGACAGGTCTGGAAAATAAATATCCCTGTATTTCATCACATCCCATTGCCTGCAAAAAACTCAGCTGCGCTTGGGTTTCCACGCCTTCAGCGATCACCCTGTGTTTCATTTGCTTTGCCATGCTAATGATGGCGCTGGCAATGGCACAGTCATCGACGTCATCAGGAATCCCCTGAATAAAGGAACGATCGATTTTCAAAGTATGAATCGGGAAGCGCTTCAAATACGACAAGCTAGAAAAACCGGTCCCAAAATCATCAAGCGCCAAACTCACACCCAAACGGGTAATCTCGCGCATGATATCGACCACCAAGTCGGTATTTTGCATCAGCATGCTCTCGGTAATCTCCAACTCTATCCAAGAAGCAGAAATGCCATGCTTATACAATGCCGCTGCCACCTTTGCGGGAAAACTGGCCGTAAATTCTTTTGCCGAAATATTCACCGCAATACGAAATGGTGACACGCCCTGATCCTGCCACAGCCGCGCCTGAGCGCAAGCCGTATCCAACACCCAGGCATCAATTTGCGCAATCAGATTAATTTCTTCAGCGACTGGAATAAATTGCGCTGGAGCGATCATGCCATCACGCGGATGATTCCAGCGTATCAAGGCCTCTGCACCACGAACTCGGCCACTAGCAATATCGACTTTTGGTTGGAACAATAAGAAAAACTCATTCGCCCGCAAAGCCCGCCGCAAGCCTGACTCCAGATATAGGCGGCTAGTAATCGATTGGTTCATTTCAACGTCATAGAAAGCATAGCTACCGCTACTCTTTTCAAGAAAACGCTTTGCCTTGAACATGGCGATATCAGCTTTTTGCAGCAAGTCTTCAGCGTCACTCCCATCTTGCGGATAAATGCTAATACCTATGCTTGCACCGACTCGCAAATCATGTTCGCCGATCGCAAACGTTCCCTCCAGCGTCTCCAACAATTTTTGCGCAACCAGGCCAGCATAAAAATGTTGTTTGACATCGATTAAGGCGATCGCAAATTCGTCGCTACCAAGTCGTGCTATCACATCGTTTTCTCGCAAGGCTAAACGAAAGCGACTCGCCACTTGCTTCAATAATTGATCGCCAACACCATGTCCCAAAGTATCGTTAATTAACTTAAATCGGTTCAAGTCGATGAACATAATAGAGATCGTGCTGTCATTACGCTGACTTTGTCCTATGGCGCTATCGACCAGCTTCTTAAATAAAGTCCGGTTTGGGAAATCAGTCAGCGAGTCGTAATAGGCCAGATGATTGATTTTCTCTTCCGAGCATTTACGTCCCGTAATATCGCTGAGGTAGCCAATCATGCCGATCGGTCTTTTAGCTTCATCGAATAAGGTGGA
Source organism: Burkholderiales bacterium (assembly GCA_016200845.1). GTDB lineage: Bacteria > Pseudomonadota > Gammaproteobacteria > Burkholderiales > Burkholderiaceae_D > Undibacterium. The sequence continues at coordinate 2,103 of JACQDW010000190.1, forward strand.
TAAACTCAAACTCGCCCAAAAAATCTCACCGGTCTTTTTACGCCGACGCACTTCCATTTCTCGCCCGCCATTTTCAAGAAAAGAATCTTTACTAATCGCATCAACGCTCTCCTCGGACTCATAGAGAAACAACACGTTACGCCCCAAGGCTTCAGCAGCACTATATCCAAATAAGCGCTCCGCTCCCGCATTCCAACTCAAAATAAAACCCGCCAAATCCATGGTGATGACAGACTCATGAATATGATCCATGATTTGGGTGTGAATTAATTGAGATTGTTTTTCTTGCCGACGCTGCTGCATGAATGTCAGTCGATTAGAAAATAAGCGTGCTGAGATCGCCGTCAAGCTATTCATTTTATTGAAATCTGTCTCGGAAAGAATTCCCGCCTTTCCAGACAAGACATAGAAATGCTCCAGGCAGATTTCACTAATATGCAGACCTGCACGATCGACTGGCAATTGCCGCATGAAACGAAGGTCAAACTCCCAAAAATACTGCTGAAGCAAAGTATTTAATTGATCCGTTAAGAGAAGCTCGTCCTCACACAAAATCGTCTCGCATAAACGCACACCAAATTCGAGATCATTTGTATGGTCGAAATCCTCAAGCATCACAACTCCTGACATACTTGGTTCACCCAGGTATAAGCCTGCATGACATTCAAATAGTAAGAATCAGGAACACACGAACAAACAGTGCACGCGCTAAGCAAATTATCGCGATCTGAACGATCGGATCGTTCTACCATTTTCAAGCAAACGCCCAAATCACCTGTGCGCTCAATTAAGGCAGCGCGTACCGCATCAGGTAAATTCAAAGGCTGTAATATTTCCCATAGTGGCGCGACGAATAGAAGGTCTAATAGTGAAAACATGCCGACCATAAACGCACCGTCCTGACTGTCACGATCGCCTCCTGAGTTTTTACAAATCGCCTCCATCATACTGGCACGATATGCAGCACGTAACATCAACGGGTTCAGTGCGGTTCCCAGATGCTGTCCCTGCTGTGCATACAATAGCAACTGCAGCCAACGTTGGAGCTGACGACGTCCCAAAAGATTGATGGCCTGAACAAAACTAGTCACCTTAACGGTTTGAGCAAAAGCGGCCGAGCTCACCAATTTCAGAAGCATGAAAGACAAGGCGCTATCTTGCTTGAACAACGCTTCCAATTCTTTTACTTCTGCGTCGTTCGCCACAAGCGACAAGAGCTTTAGCAAGCGAGAACGAGAAGTAGGATCATCACTCTTGGTCTTTTGACTCAAGGCAAAGGGAAAATCTCCAGAAAACAAACTAAATCCCATACTTTGTGCTGCTGCGAAATCGTCCGCTGTATGCACATTTCGCGCCAGATGCTGACCGTGCGACAAACTAAAGATCCATGGGTGAACTTGTGAGGACAATCCCTGCGCGCAATCGACCGCAACCGACTTCGTGTCAGGCCAAACCAAAGAAGATTTTGAATTAAATTCATCGACAATAATACGCACACCACTACGTTGTAACATGTGCAGTTGCGCCTGTACGTCTTCATGTGTGCACATTGCTTCTGGCACGCAAAACACGATATTTTTAATATGAGGAGGATACTCAGTCGACCCTGTAATCGTGGCTAGCTCGACCACCGGGGCGAAAAAAGTCAGGGGAAATAATTGTTCAAAAAAATCCAACTGACCAAGAAAATCAATCAAAGTCTTGATCTGCACATCGTCTTGATTGCGGATATCGGGCATCAGTCCGACTATTTTTTGCGAACTATCAACTATCGGTAGCAATGGCACGATGGGTATCATGAGCTTACTTCTCCGTCATAGAATTTTTATACGATCTCATCCAGAAGAGCCTTATTGAAACAAAAACTCTTCTCCTGAGTCATTAATGCTTTATAGCAATTTATATCCCGATAGTAAGTTGAAAATTACACAATTGCAAGAGCAATTTCACAATGTGAACGAAATCGCAAATGTTGTTGGACGGAAAAGACAATTACTGCAGAAAATGAGACAGTTCTATGATGAAAATACAAGCAAACCGCTTTGAGCAGGAAACTTGATCGAAGTTCCCGCCTAAATGATTATAAAAACATCTGTTGCAAATCATTTAGAAAACGCTTACCGAGGTCGCTAGGCTGTATGCGCACATGATCTCTGTACAATAAACCTCGTTGCTCGGCTTCTTGTAGCGGCTTTTCGATCGCGTTTAAAAGCAAACCAGTGCGTTCAAAAAACAGCGCGGCGTCAAAGCCTTGATTTAAGCGCAAGGCATTGAGCATGAATTCAAACGGCAATTCCGCCCGCGTAATTTCCTGGCTGCTTTGAATATGCAAACCAACGGCGACTTTATCCATATACGTCTTAGGCTGTTTATGGCGAAGCTGGCGCACAATTTGATGAGGAAAAGAAATTTTGGAATGCGCGCCTGCTCCAATGCCCAGATAGTCGCCAAAATTCCAGTAATTCAAATTGTGTCGCGACTGCCTCCCTTCTTTGGCATAGGCGGACACTTCGTAATGCACATAGCCTGCTTGCTGCATGCCTTCGTGAATACAATCTTGCATTTCCGCACTCAGATCGTCGTCTGGAATGGTCGGCGGATACTTGGCAAAGAGCGTATTCGGTTCCAGCGTCAAGTGGTAGAGCGATAAATGTTGGGGTGAAAAACTCAAAGCCGTTTGCAGATCTTGCTGTGCTTCTTGCAGTGTTTGCGAAGGCAGTGCAAACATCAAATCGAGATTAAAATTCTCAAAATTTTTCTGAGCGATTTCAATCGCGCGACGCGCTTCGTCTCCATTATGGATGCGACCGAGCTTTGCTAAATGCGTGGAGTTAAAACTCTGTATGCCTATCGATAAACGGTTGATGCCGCTCTCGCTAAATTGACGAAATTTTTCCACTTCAAAGGTGCCTGGATTCGCTTCCATTGTGACTTCAGCAGCGCCATCCAATTGCAGCAAACTACGCACGTCCGACATCAATTGATCAAGTCCCTTGGCTGACATCAGGCTCGGTGTGCCACCACCGATAAAGACGCTATAAATTTTGCGCCCCCAGATCAGCGGCAAAGCTTGCTCTAAATCCTGACGCAAAGCTGCTAAATAGGCGAATTCATCAAAACCTTGATTCGCTTCGTGAGAATTGAAATCACAATAAGGACATTTTTTAACGCACCAGGGGAAATGAATGTACAGCGCTAAGGGTGGCAAACTGCTCAAGCTTAATGCGCCCGTGCGCAAAAATTGTTCTTTGACTTGCGCAGGAATTTCACTCAAATCAATCGGAGATGATTCTGACGTGACAGATGAAATAAGTTTAATCGGAATCATCGCAATTTTTTCATGAGCTCTTGCAACGCTTGGGCGCGATGCGACAATTGATTTTTTTGCGTGGCGTCGAGTTCCGCGACGGTGCATTGCAAACTAGGTAGATAGAAATGAGGATCATAACCAAAGCCTGCATCGCCACGCGGCTCGGCTATGATTTCGCCATCCCAGCGACCATCGGCGATCACAGGTTGCGGATCTGATTCAGAGCGTACATACACCAGCACACAATAGTAATAAGCCGAACGATCTTGGTGCTCCTTTAGCGTCGCAATTAAGTGTTCGTTGTTGCGCGCATCCGATTTTGGTTCACCCGCAAAGCGGGCGGAAAACACGCCGGGAGCACCGCCCAAGGCATTGACGCAAATACCGGAGTCATCTGCGATCGCGGGCAAGCCTGTCAGCTTTGCCGCGTGGCGTGCTTTGTTGAGCGCGTTTTCGAGAAAAGTAAAATACGGCTCTGGTGCATCGGGCACATCGAACTCGGATTGTGTATGCAAGCTCACATCGAGCGGGCGCAAAATTTCACGCATCTCTTTGAGCTTGCCTTGATTATTCGAGGCTAAAACGATTTTCTTGGACATCTTTTTACTCTTCAATCACTCAAGCCCAAGACTTGCTTTTGTTGTCGGACAATGTCGCGGATACCGCTCTCAGCCAGATCAAGCAAAGCATTCAACGTTGTACGCTCAAATGCGTCGCCTTCTGCCGTGCCCTGCACTTCGATGAAATGCCCGTTGGCATTCATCACCACGTTCATGTCGGTGTCGCAAGCGGAGTCTTCCAAATAATCGAGATCAAGCACAGGCATGCCTTGAAAGACCCCAACTGAAATCGCTGCCACAAAAGATTTTACGGGCACAGCAGCAATATGACCACGCGCCACTAACACCGAGAATGCATCGTAGGCAGCCACCATCGCACCTGAGATCGATGCGGTACGGGTCCCGCCATCGGCCTGCAAAACATCGCAATCCAAATGCAAGGTGCGTTCGCCAAACGCATCGAGATCAAAGGCAGCGCGTAGCGAGCGGCCGATTAATCGTTGTATCTCTTGGGTGCGGCCAGATTGCTTGCCCTTTGCCGCTTCTCTGTCCATACGCGTATGGGTCGAACGTGGCAGCATGCCATATTCTGCAGTCAGCCAGCCCTTGCCCTGACCTTTCATAAAGCCCGGCACTTTTTCTTCTATGCTGGCAGTACAAATCACTTTGGTGTCGCCAAACTCAACCAGCACCGCGCCTTCGGCGTGCTTGGTAAATTGACGGGTGAATTGAACCTGACGCATCGCATTGGCGTTGCGTCCGCTGGGACGGGTAACTTGAGTCATGATGTCTATTTACTGAGTTTGGTTGAATTTTGTATCGCGTTGCGAATCTCGTCGATGGCTTTTTCTATTTCTTCATCGTTGAACATGTCGCCGTCTTGCAATTCATCTTCGAGATCCATAGGAATTTGTATGGTGGTCGCAATCGAGCCTATAGGCAGTGTATTGGTCGAGATGATAGAGGAGTTTTCAAGGATGTCAGTGCCTTCCCACATCATCGCTAAAGCAGTCGCATTGTCGCCTTGTCGTCCGGCGATTTCCACTGCTGTTCTGACTAAATCGGGAATCGCTCTGACGATGGTTTGCTCATGCAAGCGCTGCGCCAGCACATGATCTGGCAAGACACCCCACAGGCCATCTGAGCACATCAAGATCAAATCACCGGCCTGCAATGTCGCGCGGCGTGACAGTTCGACGATAGGTGCATGCGGCGCGCCCAGGCAGTTGAATAATTTATTGCGATCGGGGTGGGTATTGCGCTCGGAGGGATCAACCTTACCTTGATCGATCAAGGTTTCTAAACGAGAGTGATCCTTAGTACGCAATAGTATCTGACCATCGCGCATCCAATACAAACGCGAATCGCCACAGTGCGCCCAGTATGCATTTCCGTTTTGAATCAAACAGGCACCGATGGTGGTACGCTGTGTCTCGGGCAGGTTTTTTAATTGCCTAAAACGGTGGATCTCGTTATGCGCGGCCAAAAAACCTTTTTCTAAAAATCGTTCGGGCTTATCGATCATGGGATGCGCTTGTTTTTGAAACAAGCTGCCTATGGTTTGCATGGCAATCGTTGCTGCCATTTCCCCCATAATATGCCCGCCCATGCCATCGGCAAGCAGCAGCAAAATCGAGTCACGCGTAAAGCTGTACCCCATACGGTCTTGATTGACCTTGCGGCCGCCAATGTGACTTTCTTGATAGACTGAAAAGCGCATGCGTGTATTTGTCTGGTTGGTCTGGTATTAGAGCGATGTAAAGCGAGCGTTAGGCTCAGAGCTTACATCGTATCTTCTTGTATCGTCGTAAAATCTTTGTCATCGGCGTCTTTCCCATTTTTGCCGAGCAAGGTCGAAATTTTCAACTTTGTTTTTTCTAAAAAGCTCAGTTCACGCTGAGGTGGTGACTTCATGCTCAAGGCTTTTTGCAAAGCGAACACGCTTTGTGGGCGTTCCATAGGATCGAGCTTCAGACACATACGAACCACATCGATCAATTCGGCGGAATAGGTTCCTTCCAGCTTCTTGTAGTGCGCTTCCATCTTATCATTGGTCTTACGCTGATCCGAGGGTTGTGGCGGCGCGCCCACCATACACGCAAACATAGAAGCGCCTATGCTATAAATGTCAGTCCAAGGACCGAGATTGCTATTTTTTGCATACAGTTCAGGCGCGGCAAAACCTGGTGTGTACATAGGATAGAGTTTAGGTAAATCGGTCTTCAAAGTCTGGCGTGCAGCACCGAAATCGAGCAAGATAGGTGTGCCGTCCATGCGCAAATAAATATTCGCGGGCTTCAAGTCTAGGTGCAACAGCTTATTGGTATGGACCTCGCGCAAGCCATTCATGACCAGATTAAACATTTTGCGAATAAAACGCTCGGACACTAGCGGTTTTTCTCCTTTGTCGCGACGACGCAAGATATGCTCTTGCAGAGAACGCCCCGATTCGTAGGCCATCACCATGTACACCGTTTCATTGGCACGGAAAAAATTGATAACGCTGACGACGTTAGGATGTGAGATCCGCGCTAAAGCACGACCTTCTTCAAAAAAACACTTGAGGCCAATGCGGTACACTGGGAAATTTTCCGCTGAAATCGCAGGAACCAGTTCACCGACTTGTCGCAAGGCTAAAGAACTTGGCAAATACTCTTTAATGGCAACTGCATTCCCATCTTCATCGGACGCCAGATAAACAATACTAA
>JACQDW010000012.1 GCA_016200845.1 Burkholderiales bacterium
CAGACCGATGACTACATTTCTGAAATAACACCCACCGCTAACCAATTGAATTTATTCGATTTTTAACCGGACACTACTGTAACGATATAGTTGGATCTTGGGCCGTTGAAATTAGCAACGTCTTGAATCGGTGCCGCTTGTTGCGGACCGCTCGTCGCGCTTAGAGGCTGATCATTTGAATTAGCGCCACAAGCTGCTAGAAATATGAGGGAAAGAAAACAGATGTAAAGATTTTTTGTATTCATAATTAAAAGAAAAGCTACCGGCCAAGCAAACCCGACGACACTAAAAAAAATCAAGAATCACGCATAAGGAAAAGCACGCCTGATTCTTGAGATCACAATAACACTTACGACTATTTATCGAAGAAATTTTCAGTCACACAATATATGGATATGATTCTGAAAATCCGATACAGTAAAAATTTAACGCATTTTTAAACTTTCCCACAGCGCCAATTTATGTGTCAATATCACGGCCACTTGCCGTTTTAATTCCTCCAAATTGTCTTTCTCGGACACCAGTGCGACGCCGTCTTTTACCATACTGCGACCGTGCCCCCTAATTATTTGCCATACCTGTTGAGTCACAGTTTCCACTTCGAGGTTTGCAGGCGATGACAAGCTCACCAGATAGACCAAGCGCTCAACATAAGGCATGGTCACACCATTTCCCAGCACGGGAGAACACATTGCTTGGTAGTCGTCGTTATAACGCGCTGCAAGAGCGATGGCACGATTCATTTTCAACGACGACATGCCTGAAGAAATTGACTGACCCGCAAAAAACAAGGCCGCTTGTCCACTTGCCGATAACAGCACCAACACTTGCATCACACTCGAAATTGATTGTCCCTGCAAATCCGGCAATTTCATTAATTCGCTCACCGAACCAGGGCGCTTTGCCAGCGCATTAATCACGGGCACAAACAACTCGTCTTTGCCTTGCACCTCGCCAATTGCCAATTTCAATGTGCGATTGACTTTCTCATGTGGAATCAACAACACAGCGCCCATTTGAGCCAAATACTCAGTCTGCTTAAGGGGACTCAATTTTCGTGCGCCACGCACAAAGACGTCTTTACGAAAGCCTGTATTTAGAAAATAATCCTTCATCGTTTCACGCATCGCCGAATCGCTGATGGTGTTGATCAAGACCTTTTTTTCATCATTCAAATACAGTGCTGGATAAGCCAGTGGCAATTCTGCCGATCCAACAAAATCCATTTTTGCTCCCGCCAAATCACGGGCGATATCGGCATGATAGCGAGGGGCCCAATGTTTATGCATATACTCATGCACCAGGTAATTGGTATTCGCAGTTTTCAAACCATCAAGGCGCGGCTTCAAATTAGTATTCGCGATGAAATAGCCCGCCGATGCCGTTTCCATGCGCGCGATCAATTCCGCTGCGCCTTTGATTTGCACATCGCTTCGATTTGGGAAAGCATCGCCGTACTCCACCAACAACCGTTGCAAAGGCAAGCTTGCCGCCCAACCAGGCATCGCGTTATAGCTCAAATACACGATGCCGCCTGGTTTTAAATAACGGGAAATAAAATTGACGATATGTTGTTGGTTCTCAGGTGTGACCCACGTATAAATACCATGCAAAGTAATGAAGTCAAACTGCGGTAAATTGAGCTCTTTACCGGCGGCCAACTCCTCAAAACTATCTTCAAACAAAGTCAAATTCGTCAACTCTGCAGCTTTTGCCAAATCGCGCGCGCCAGCAACATGAGCTGGATTAAAATCGGCAGCATAAAACTGCCCCTGAGGATTCGAAGCGGCAAGTAAATTTACGGTCAACCCCCGACCGAAACCTAGCTCAAAATAAGTAAATGGTTTATCAATGGGAATGGGCTCAACGCCATTCAACACACAGACAAAATTCAAATATGCCGGGCTTTGTTCTTGATAAAACCCAGCCGTATATTCCACATCAGAAGCATAACCAGCGGTCCAGTCCATCGACAACTCCTTAAGTTTGAGAAACCCAGAAGAAAAGATAATAATCTTTCCCTAAACTTTCCTCAATCACAATACGTTGATGTCATACTTTGAAGGCTAAGCAAACAACACAAATGCGTCGGTCATTTACTAGCAAAGAAAAACGGGAGTACCTATTATGTAGCGCTCGCGACCTCCATGAATTGAATTTAATCTGGCCCCAGTTATTATGAAGTGATCCAGTTTTCGACCTGTAACGCGGGCACTCGCGCAAATTCGCTCATGTTATTGGTGACCAAAGTCAAGCCCTCACTGCGTGCGTGCGCTGCAATATGAACGTCGTTAACGCCAATAGGTTTTCCGGCCTTTTCAAGAGCATTGCGGATAGCTCCGTAGTGTTGCGACGCCTTTGCAGTATAAGAAAGAACCTCGATGCGACTGCAAAAGTCCTCAATTGCATAGAGATTTTCGCTCACCCTCTGACTTTTTTCGGCGCCATGAAATAGTTCGGACAAGGTAATCGCCGAAATTGCCATTCGGCTAGAATTTTGATTAAAAATCTCCAATACCTCGACAGGTCGCCGCTTAATGACATAAATGACGATATTGGTATCGAGTAGATATCTCAGCATCAAAGTGCTTCCCGTTCTGATTGATTCTGTGATGCTCTTTCTGACATGAAATCTTCAGATACTTTGGGTCCATCAAGGAAAAAACTATCCCAAGCCTGTCCTACTGGGGAAATAATTCGTTCATTTCCTTTGGCGCGTACCTCAACCTTTTTGACATGATCCGGCAAGCGTAGATCTGCTGGCAGTCGAACAGCTTGGGAGCGGTTATTCGTAAAAACTGAGCTGATTGACATAGCATGCTCCTTCCCATGGGATATAGCACAAGTATATAGCTCAGATAAAGCAAGATCAAGCGAAAGCAATCACAACAACCGACGCGGATTTGCCGGGCTAGTCTTCATAGCAATCATGATTAATTATTTATTTATATTTTTCCATCCCCAATTTCTTGTGCGGATTTTCGCTTTGATTGAGGACTTGAAATTGAGTGTCGCTTTGCTTAATTTGATCCGACCCCGGTTATCTGATGGGTGTCTTGCGTGATGTTACGGCATAGAACCATTAGCATGGCTCAAAACCACACTGGAAAAACTGCCGACTCATCCAAATAGTCGGATCGATGAACTGCTGCCATTACGCGCTTAGTGTATTTGTGCGGTAAATGCTAGGTGGGGTGGTTGAATGGTTACAAATAATTGCTAGGTGGGGTGGTTGGATGCTTACGGCGCACTAAAAAAACCCCCGCCAATTAAAGCGGGGGTTTTTATTAACAACCATCCCTAAAGATGGTTGAAACCGACAGCAGTATTACACGAGTGTAATAACGTCAGCAGCAACGGTCGAAGTTGACAAGTCAATTGCACCTGTCAATTTCACTACAAAATCACCACCATTTGAATAAGTCGTTGCAGCACTATTATCTACAACAACATACGTATTACCAAGGTATTGGAACCACTTGAAAATACCATTTGTAGAGCCATCACCAGCTGCAGCTGCATCCAAGAAGTCTTGGAATATAGCTGTATCAGCTAAAGTAATCTTTGCGCCCAATGGAGAAACTGTACTTGTACCTGTTGTTACCGCATTCAAGTTAATAGTATCAGTAGCGTGCGCATTGGTAATTGTGCTATAGGAGTTACCATTTGCATTTTTACCAGTGAAAATTACTACGTCTGCACCGGCTGTACCGACATCAACGGTATTCACGCCACCGCCAACAGAAACTGTATCTACACCTGTACCGCCAGTGTAAGTATTGTTACCTGTTGTTGCTGTGAAGGCATTTGCACCGTTACCTGCATTTACTGTGTTATTACCTGTAGTAACGATCACTGTATCGGCATCTGCACCACCAGTGTATGTGTTATTGCCTGTAGTAGCTGTAAATTGGTTAGCACCATCGCCAAAACTAATGACGTTATTACCAGTTGTACCAGTAACAAAAATATCAGCGCCAGAACCGCCAGTGATTGTGTTATTGCCAGTTGCAACACCAGTTACTGTATTTGCACCATTACCCAGATTCAACACGTTTGCCTTAGCAGTCGCTGCCAAAATAACGCTGTCAGTACCTGAACTACCAGTGTACGTAACTGCTTCAGTCGCGTTTGCCAAGCTGATTGTATTGATCGCAGATGCTGCACCTTTTACGACGGCTGCTGCGGCCAAGTTACCTGCTGTCCAACTAAACTCACCTGTTGCACCGACAGTCATACCACTTGCGTCCATCGTGGTGATCGCTGTACTTGCTGCAGTCAAATTCAAACCAGCAGCGCCACCAACAGTGATTGTTGTTGGAGAGTTACCCAACACAGTGATTTGGTTAGCAAAAGAACCTGCCAGAGCTGAAGTTTTGTTTGCAGCAGTCATCGAAGACGCGTAATCAGAAGTGATTGCGATTGTTTCGATGTTAGTTGCAGTCAAACCGGTTGAAGAGAATGCAACGTCAGCAGCGGTTGTAACACCAGTCAATGCCACATTCAACACGTCAGCAGCGCCTGCTGTTAATGCTGTTGTTGTATTAACTGTTTGTGCAGTGCCAGCACCTGTCAAGCGCAATGTTGTACCTGTTGTTACACCAGCTAATGTCAACAATGTGTCGCCAACAGTGCTGATGTCTGTGTAGTTGCCCAAAGTTGCAACGTTCACAGTATTTGTACCGCCACCAGTCAAGACTAATTTTTCAAAGCCAGTCACTTTGGAAGCAAATGTGCTGCTTGCATCAACAACGTCAGCACTTGCTGCTGTCATTGTCAATGTATCAGTACCACTGCCACCAGTAATTGTGCCAGTAACTGCTGTCAAAAGACCTGTCATTGTGAATGAGTTAGTGCCTGCGCCCAAACTAATTGCTTTTGATGGAGCAGTAGAGGCAGTAGTAACATCGTCAGCACCAGAGCCACCAGCATAAGTCGCTTTAGTTGCATCAATTGTGACAGCCATTGCACCAGAAGTTGCGCTTGCATCGATAGATGTAATTGTCGCAGTAGTCAAGTTAGATGCTGTCAAGCCAGCAGATCCAGAAACCGCAACCGTTGCCAAAGTAGTCATACCAGCAGCAGATGTCAATGTCAGGCCTTTTGTACCTGCAATTGTCAATGCTGTTAATGATGTGTCAGTAATATTTGCCAAAGTTGAAGCAGCACCCGTAGTGGTTACATTCAAAGTTGTGTAAATATCAGCATCATCCAGTGTGCCGCCTGTTACGCCATTCAAAGTCAAGCCAAGAGTCTTGTTGGTTGCTGTTGTCAAGCCACCGTTTGCGATCGTGATATTACCTGAACCAGTAGCCACGCTCAAAGTAGTCAAAGCGTTGTCGTTAATAGCCAAAGTAGTATAGCCACTTGCAGTCACAGAAGTGATCTTGCCTGCATCAGTAGCAGAACCGTTATTGACGTCAGTGATTGCGATTGTGTTATAAGTCAAACCAGCAACACCAGCAGCAGTTGCGGAAACACTAGTAGTTGCAGAACCACCAGTTACTGTGAAAGTACCAGCAGTTGCACCAGCGTTGTCACTTGTTTGGGAAGATGTGATTGTTGTACCACCAGTCACAGCAATCGCACCCATAGCTACAGCGCCAGTGCTATTTGCTGTAAGGCTAACTGCGCCAGTAACAGCAGAAGTACCGCCGATTGTTACTGTACCAGTTGTGAAGCCAGTTGCTGACAACGTAACAGCACCGCCAGATGTAACTGTCAAACCATTTGCCGCAGCAGAAGTAACTACTGAAGTTACGTTAGTTGTGCTTGATGCGATAACATCGGAATCACCTACCGCTGTAGTATTCAATGTTGTCAAACCAGTCCAACCAGATGTATCTGCTGTCACTGTTGTTGAAGCCAACAAATTAGCGATCTCGATGTTCTTAACAGTTGCACCCGCAGCAGCTGTATTCAACGCACCGATTGTAGTCATGTTAATTACGTCACTAACACCTTCGCCACCGTCGATTGCATCGAGTGCTGTCAAAGTAGATACACCAGCAGATGTGCTTGCTGTGAATGTATCAATACCTTTACCACCAGTGAATGAACCGATTGGATCGATATTAGCTGTCAATACAAATGTATTTGGCTGGTACAACGCTGGCTTAGCACCAGAAGCAGCTACGTCAGCAGCAGCAGCAGTTACAGCAGCAGCAGCACTTGTGTTTGCAGTTGCAGCAGCAGTTACAGCAGCAGCAGCAGCTGTATCATCTGTTGTCGTTGCAGTTTTAGCAGCAGCAGCAGCATAAGCAGCGGCAGCAGCAACAGCGGCAGTTGCAGAAGTTTGTGCAGTTGCAGCAGCAGTTGTTTCAGTCGCCGCCAATGTTACGGCGTTGTTTGCCGTAATCAATGAGTCAACTACCAATGCATCATGTGTTGTGCCTGCAGTTGTTGCTGCAGTCAAATTTGTTGCAGCAGTTGCAGCAGCAGTTGTGTAAGCAGCAGCAGCAGCATTTGCTGTTACTACCGCAGCGGCATCAGCAGCAGCAGCAGCAGCAGCAGCAGCGGCAGCAGCGATAGCGGCTGTTGCATTACTTGCGACCGTTGTTGCAGCGTTTGCAGCTGTGGATTGTGCAGCAGCAGCTGTCACGGCAGCAGCAGCAGCTGTGTCGTCAGTTGTTACCGCAGTTGCTGCAGCAGCTGTGCTGTAAGTTGCAGCAGCAGCAACGTCAGCAGTAGCAGCAGTTACGGCAGCAGCAGCTTTAGATGTCGCATCAGCCAATGCTGTTGTTACAGCTGTATCAGCAGCAGCTGACGCTGTGTCAGCAGCAGTTGCAGCGTTGGTAGCAGCTAATGAAGTTGCAGCAGTTGCAGCTGTTGAAGTAACAGTTGCTTTAGCAGCTGTATCGTTCGCTTGAGCGATCAATACGTTTGCGCTTGCTGTGTTGATTGTTGCAGTGTTACCACCGGCAACAGCAGCAGTCAAGGCTGTATTTGCAGCTGTCAACGCAGTTGCAGCAGTTGCAGCAGCAGTTACTGCATTAGCAGCAGTGACAGCATCAGCATCGCTAGTTACTTTCAAAGTCACTGCGTTAGTGGCAGCAGCAGCAGCGTTTGCTGTTACTTGTGTTGCCAAAGCAGCTGTCAATGTTGCTGCAGCAGCAGTTGCAGCTGTGGAGGCTGTTGTTGCAGCAGCATCAGCTGTTGCGAATGCAGCAGCGGCTGTAGTTGCAGTAGCAACTTTAGCAGCTTCAACGGCAGCAGCAGCAGCAGCAGCAGTTGCAGCAGCAGCAGCAGCAGCAGCAGCAGTATTTGCAGCAGCAGCAGCTGTAACGTCAGCGTTTGCAGCAGCAACAGCGGCAGTTGCAGCAGTTACTTGGCCAGCAGCGGCAGCAACTGCAGCAGCAGCAGCAGCGTCGTCAGTTGTTGTCGCTGTTTTTGCGGCAGCGGCAGCATAAGCAGCAGCAGCAGTTGCAGCAGCGGCAGCAGCAGTAGAGGATGAGTTAGCAGCAGTCACTTCTGCAGCAGCTGCAGTAGTCGCTACAGCAGCCAAAGCAACTGTAGTACCAGCAGCAATAGCAGCATCAGCAGACACGCCAGATGCTGTTGCAGCGGTAGCAGCAGCGGTAGCAGCAGTGCTTGCAGTTGTGTAAGCAGTAGCAGAAGCGGTTGTGTCAGTTGTGTAAGCCTGGTCAGACTTGATCGTTGTCAATACAGTGTTTGTAGTGGAAGTGCCACCGCCGATTGCATAAGCCAAACCAGCTGTTACTTTGTTGTTGAACAAAGATTGTGATTCCAACGCAGCTGCGTCAGTACCAGCGTAGTTAACGATAGCAACCAACATGTCAGAGATAACTTGACCTTTGGTTTTTGTGTTCATTTGTGCTGTCCAGTATGCCTTACCGTCTGCATCTGGAGCGCGACCTAATACGTTAGTGTAGAACTTAACGACGACTTCTTCGTTCGTCAAGAAAGATGGGTAGTAAACGCGTGAAGGCTCAACGTTGTACATGTCTTGTGCGATTTGAGCGAATGTCTTACCAGCATCTAATTGTGATACCCAGTAGCCCAAACCTTCTGCTTCAGGCGCACGGCCGAAGAGAGCAACGTACAGTTGAGTAACTTGGGTACGCATTGTTGTAGTAACTGCCATGTGTAACTCCTAAAAGGAAATTTATAAAAAGTACAGCAAGCTAGCCTTGGATGCGCTACTTGTCGGGCATATAGTAATAATGCCTTTGCAAATAAAATGTGATGAACATCACGTTTCAAATATTTTTTCGCGAAAACAACACAGCTTGTGTAAAAACCACTGCTAACAAACGTTTTTATTGTTTGAAACCTACAGGCGCAGCAGTCCGCGATTCTATCGCAGATCATTGCGTCCATGTAAACACTTCGTATTGATACAGTAATCATTTGTCGAAGTTTTGTCGTATGCGGACACAAACGCGACACCGGCAGATTAGAACTGCTTTTGCACACCGACGCTGAGGCTGGCGCCACGCTGACGGAAAAGGCTGAGATTAGACAAGCTGGCATTGCGCGACCAATTCACGACGAGACTCCAGCGATCTGACGTTGGAGTTTGCCATTGAACTTGATAGCCGCGCCGTAATATCTCGCGGGCAGCATTGTTTTCCAATAAGGGGCTATATCCTTCAGCATCATTGGAGCGGACAAGATGCACGCTTACTTCAAGTTTAGTTGCGCGCGTGGCATGCCATGCGGTTTTGGCGATCAGTTCCTTGCGGCTTGCTGTTCCGCCCGGCCGCAACCAGAGAGGACGATCCACGCCATCCCGGAAAATTGCAGTGCTTTGCAGGCCACCCCAGTTAAACTGAGAAGTGCACGACAGTGCCAGACTTTTCCAGACGGTGCCGCCATCTAAGATTCGCGTTACCAGGTGGCGACGCTGCTCATGTTCGATCACTAAATTTGCTTGACAGTCGCCCCAATTTTTTTCAAAAAAGAGAGAAAAATTATGATTATTAAGCAGCGATCGCTTGCCAAGAACGAAGTGCTCGAAATTCATTGCAGCGCCCACGTCAACGGCGCTGGTTCTGTGAACCATACCTATATTTGTTGAGAGGTCGTAGCTTGAGAATTGATGCTCGTTGGTGAAGTGATGGCTGAGCGCATTCGCGTTCCAAAAAAATTGCTGCCCACCGACAACCGTTTGATAATTGCTTTGCAGTGCTGCATGTCGAAACGAGTCTGGTCGAGCGATGTAAGCGCCATCAATGGGAATTTCGAGACGCCCTCCTTGGTAAGTAACGACGATGTTTTTGTCGAGAAGTCCACTATTGGCGTTGCTATCGTAACCTAGCTGATACTCAAATTTGCCGCTCCAGTGCTTGGAGAGCCTTTCATTGATGGCCAGCTTGGTGCGATGGGCGTTAATCAGGGCAAGCACGGTTGGCGGTGGCTGCAGCTGTTGTTCAATGTAATCAAAATACTGGCGTGCCATGACATGATTACCTGCATCCGCATTTGCAATTGCTAAATCCAACCATGCCCCCGCATTATCGGATTGAATCAATACGACGCGCTCAAACGCGGAGGCGGCGTTTGTATAGGATTTTTGATGTAAATACAAAACGCCTAACAAATTAAAATAGTTAGCATCGTTTTCATAGTT
Source organism: Burkholderiales bacterium (assembly GCA_016200845.1). Taxonomy (GTDB): domain Bacteria; phylum Pseudomonadota; class Gammaproteobacteria; order Burkholderiales; family Burkholderiaceae_D; genus Undibacterium. The sequence goes on from JACQDW010000012.1 coordinate 9,593, forward strand.
GGGCAGAAGTTGTTCGAGCAACTCGATCGCAGCTTGAAATCGATTTTGCGCCAATAAATTCTTTACCTCAGGGAAGGCATCAACATTTGACTTGGCAAGCGCGAGTATGCGCTCATCAACTTGCGCCACCTGCTCTCTGTACCCATCATTGACATCAATAGCCACGTACGCAGCTTGCGCATGGGTCGTGGTAAAGCCGACTAGGAGGGCAATGGAAAATGTGAGCGCCTTGGACATGCAGAGTATGGGATTGAGGATCGAGCGATTATAGCGAGATATGTATAAGGCGGGTACAAATTTGCCAAGAATTTGACACTGCATTCGGGTGATTTCTTGCAATCCTGCGCAAATTTGAATCATCAAGCACAGAATACCGTCCCACATTAAGATCTTTCCCCCAAAGAAACCGGTACTGATCGTGGGGTGTATAAAGCCAATTCACGCTGACGCCCCCGGATTTGCGCATTACCAAGCGGATCAAGCCCTACATAATTTAATTTTTTCGCGCAGGCTTCGCCAATCAAGATCGAACGTTGGAATTGCGAGGTCATTCCTTCGATGCGGCTCGCGAGCACTACGGTCTCGCCTAGCGCAGTAAAAGTCCGCCGGTGTTCAGAACCAAAATTACCAACCAAAGCAAACCCCGACTTGATGTCCGACCACGGCGGCAGCCATTTCACTAAAAATTCTATGCATCAATTTCGCCACAATTTCTGGTTTATGCCCTTCTGCGATGCCAGTAAATCCGCGTACATCGGCAAACAAAACAGTGATCATACGGCGACTCGCATCAACCGAAGTGTCCATTCCCGCACCGATATGATTCGCTGCTGCGAGCTTGCGCGCCACTTGTTTTGGCAAGTAGGCCGCCAACAATCCCGAAATACCATTTTTTTCCCGCGTAGCGAAAAACAATTCCGCACTACCCAATAAAACAGAGGCAAACACGGGAAAGAGTGTGAATGGAGTCAATGGAAGCAGGAGGTCAAACTTGCTGTAGGCAAGCAAGCTAACGAGCGTCGCGTAAAGCCAGCAAAATAGCAACCATACCGGGTACACCATAGAACGCTGCAGTGGCGTCTGGAAACGTGACACGACGATGGCAAGCAGTGCGATCAAAGGCAAAAGTAAGGCGCCTGCGAGGTAGTTGCCATACTGAGGCACCACCAAAAAACTATTATCCAATAAGGCGACCATGACTTCCGCATGTGGCTCCATGCCTGATGCCACAGGACTCACTGGAGTGTAAACAACGTCGGACATTCCCAAGGCCGTCGCCCCAACTAAGACAAGGGCGCCCCGCAATAAATCAGGCTGCGCCCGCTTTTTCAAAATATCGGTAGCGGAGATTGCCAACCAATCTTCGGGACGATGCCGGTATGGTACGGTCAATGCGCCATCCTCATCGATTGGGACTTGCACCACAGTCGCATTTTCTGAATCGTTGATGGAGAGTTGCCATGCTGGAGACAACAAACCTTGACCGGGCCTGACCTCAAGAGAGGATGAAGCAATGAGCCCCATAAAAGCGGCGATTCCTAACAAAGGCCGACACTCAGTACGCTTGAGACGGTGGCAAGCCAATGGAGGTAAATGCCGGATCGAGCCATCAGTATCAAATAGGGGCGTAATATGCCCAGCACGAACGGGCATTAACTTGGGATGATTGGTAGTGACAGGCAACCCCACGATGACAGGCGATTGTGCCACCCAACGAATCGCAGGCAACGCCGGCAGGCCGCTGGTCACTTCGGCTTGATTTCGCCCCAATAAATCATAGACAACCGCTCCCGTGACTTGCTCCCGCGCCAGTTGATTGGCGAGCACGATGTCATCTTCTTTGACCTCGGGAAAAACAATATCTAAGGCGACACCAGAAACACCGTAGTGATCAATCATCGTGCTAATTAATTGCGACACTTTTTGCCGAGACCAGGGCCAGGCCCCCTGCTCGACCAAGCTGCGCTCATCGATGTCAACAATCACAACGCGTTGTTCAAGTTGATGTTTTTTTTCTGGGGCTAAAGGGCTGTGCCAAGAATACCGTGTACGCCAATCATCAAGAATATGTGCCATCGGCTGAAAAAAACCGGGCATGATGCGTAACGCGCCCAAGGCCATTAACAAAGAGAAAGCGACCAAAATTAACCACAAAAATCTTCGCGGAAAAATATTGAGAACACTGATTGGACGCTTACTCATCTTAGCTCTTCATTCCCAATAAGCGTGAAACACGCACCACATCAAGATCACAAAAAAAAGCCGCACAAAGCCAACAACTTTGTGCGGATTCCTTAGAGGTAGGCGAATTTTCTGTATAAAACAGTCAGCCAGCGGCCCCTAAAACTGATCAAACTTAGCGGGTCCAGCGTGTGGCACCAATGACGGTTATGCCATTTGCCAGATTTCGCTGAAATAAATACCCGGCTTGGGTACCATCTCGATACAAGCTACCATCGACACTCGTATCTGGAGAATTAATCTCACTCATGAAATACCCTTGAAAAGTAATGCTGCCCTGAGATTGAATTTGCACAGGGTTGATCCCGGGCGCTTTCACTGTCAATGAGGTGTCATATCGACGATTATTAAAATCGACACTGAGAGTCGCCGCATTTACCGACGCTGCCGTCAATGATTTATCCGCTTTCATCAGATAGCTCTCAGAATCGGCCAACTTAAATCCCACCACGCCCGAGTTCGGCAAATAAGCATTGTCGTTAGTTTCGCGCAATAATCCAAATACCATATTACTAGAGCTCACTTCACGCTTATCATTTGAAACCGACTTGACTGTTTTTCCGTCTGGATTCGCATTCGCAAATGACTCCCAACGACCCCACCAAATCTTCTGCGCCACGACTGGTTCTGCTGGCTTAGTTTCAGGAACTTCTGGTTTAGTTTCTGGCTTGGTTTCCGGCTTAGTTTCTGGCTTGGTTTCTGGTTTGGTAGCTTCCGAATTACTTGTGTTAGGCTTGGTTGTATCTGGTTTAGATGCAACGATGTCAACTTGACTCTTCAGAGTGTCGGCCGCCACGGTACGCGTCGCTTCAGATGTGTAAGCGTCCACATTCGTAGCAGATGCTTTGTTCGACTTATCACCCACTCTTGGCTCATCCTGCCTAGGCGGCGCGATCATATTAGGGGATTCAATTGCTTTCTCTGCAGGCACGAAAGTCGGGGCCTCGGAACGACTACGCAATTCCAAATATGCATCTCGCATTGCGGCCGTTAAATCACGCGACTTCGCAGATTTGCATGGCCCTAAGCTATCGCGAGAACAATCGTCGCTACTCGGAGTCATCACAATCGCCCCCGATTGCACCAAGACCCGCGTCACATCACGATTTGCCTGTACCACAAAATCCGTACCACGAATACCAATCGCTGCCAGTGGCGTATTTAAACGATAGGACTCTTTGGACGCTTCGCCGGCTTTGCCAGTGATGCTGCGCACAACCCCATTTTCGAGATTGAGTTTAATGCGGCTCTTGGATGGCGTGACGGTATCCACAAAATATTCTTCGATTTTGAGACGTGAGGAGGCACGGACAATTACGGCAGCACCATCCACCATGCGCAGATTTACGTGCCCGTTTGCACCAGTAGAAATTGACTGTCCTGCATACACCTTTTCGCCACGAACGAGCGCATGAGATGCGCCCTGAGTATCAGAAACATGAGCCTCGCCAATCACGATTAATACGGAGCCCGCAAGATCCTGCGCGTAGGCCAAATTGCTCACACCGAGCAATGCGCCTACAGATATAATCAGCGCCAATGCGCCAGATAAGAATTTTTTCACAATAACCGCCTTACAAAAACCTGCATAGACATTCACGACCGTGAATGATCCCGATAGCATCTGATGATGCGAACGACACCATCATACAAAACCATCTCAAACAACTTAACACCCTATTATAAAGAAATTCAGGTACCCCATTGCTTTTTTATTGACTTCCATACCGTAAACACTATATAAGCAACATTGCCGTGTCTGTGACGTGCATCACAAATTTTTACGAAAAAATCCTGTTTAATAGCTATTAAACCAACAAAACACCTTATTCATGTCCATACCGTTCCATGTTTTAGAACAAATCCCTTTATTTAAGGACTTAGGCGAGGCAACCCTCAAAACCATTGCAAGTCAAATGAGTAGTCGCGTCTATCTGAGTCACGATCAGGTGATACGCAAGGGCGACACAGCAGACAATCTGGCGTTTTTAATCAGTGGCAAACTCCAAGTTGTCGATCTCACTGAGGATGGTCGGGAAATCGGTATTCAGTTTATTCACCCCGGCACCTATTTTGGCGAACTGTCTGTCATCGATGGCAAGCCACGCTCGGCCTCTGTCATTTCCGTCAAGCCTTCCGAAGTGGTATTTCTTCCTAATGGGCAGGCGCGGGAACTCATCTTCAATAATCCGCTTGTGGCGCAACGTTTGATGACGCACTTTGCTTTGGTTGTACGCGCAGCATCGAGCCAGCGCACTCTCCTCAGCATCCCCAACGCTTTCCAACGCGTCTTTGCCCAACTTAATACCTTTGTCCGCGAAACCAATAAGGGCGCTGTAATCGAGGGCTTACCACGTCAACATGAAATCGCCATCATGGTTAACACTAGTCGCGAAACGGTATCCCGTGCGTTGCACACTTTGATGAAGTTAGGCATTTTAGAAAAACAAGGTACGATCTTGGTAGTCAAAAGTCCCGACAAATTGCGTCAGGCAGCGACTGTTGGCGTTGACGAGCCTGCACAGCTGGAAGATAAAAGCGCCTAACAGTTCCTGCCTCCGCCTTCCAATGGATTGGCCAATCCATCGATTATATTCACCAGGCGTCGCGACAACATCGCCCAGTTGCGTTCGTCAAACCACTGAGCGATTCTGGATTTCTTTTCTTCTGATTGCTTGTCTTGTTGCACAAAGTCTCGGATCCCCGCAGCGATCATGTCTGCACTGGTGCCGGGCAAGTAGTGCACGGCTTCTTCGACGTCAGAAAAAATAGCCAGTGGCGTGACCAACACCGGACTACCCGCCGACAAACCCACCCGCACTGCGGCGCTCGATGACTCTTGCGTTCCCTGATAGGCAAACACGATCAGATCGGCGTTGGATAAATGTTGTTTGGTTTCCTGATCCGACAAATAGTCCGTAATCAGTGTGACGTGTTCTTGCAAACCGAGTTCTGCGATACGCTGGCGACATAGCTGTTCCGTTTCGGTCGAGACAGATGCAGGATAAAGAGCATTCACCAGCAGCAAATGGTAGTCGTCGTTTCCGTATCTCAATAGCGCAAACGCTTCTATCAATTCTCTTATGCCTTTATGTGGCAATAAAAAACCATAGGAAGCGATGACGGTCTTGTCTTGCCAGCGCGAAGGCTTATTCGACTGACGCGCAAGCATAGGCGCGATACCGTGCGGGAAATACACCACGTTATCGACCAGCCCCCATTCTTTGAGGCGATTTACATCCTCAACGCCGTGCACATACAAGCGCTCGGCCTGTGCCAACGCCGCTCGTATGGTGCTCAAAGATTTAAAGTCATTCAAGTGTTTAACATCCGCCGTCGAATGGAAAAACACATGTGCCTGAATGTGATGCGCTTTCAATTGCTGTAAAAAGGCAGCCAGATTTTGTGTCGAACAAAATCCAAAATTGTATTGAATCACGACCGCTTCTATGCCTTCTTCCAACATGGTTTCAAGAGCATATTCAAAGGTCTCTGCTTGCTCCGCATTCCAACAACGCAGCACAAAATCCTGATCGATCGCCATCCGTTCTGGAATGTGATTTGCCAATACGCGCAAACGAGATGGCGGAATTTGTTGCGTCAAAAAATGAGAATAATTAGCGATGCCGCAGCGGGCATTCCAGGTGCTGATCCAGCCTATTTTGGGTTCTTTGCGAAGGAGCTTTTCTGACTTCAATGCATCGACCGCTTGTCTGACGCGATTGGCGGTTTGTCGCCAACTTAATTGCTCTAAAACGCGCTCCCGCGCTTTGTTAGTACGACGCTTCTTTTCTGATTCATCAAGCTGAAGCAAATTTTTCATCAACGCGCCCAGATGCGCACGTCGCGGCTCGGCCCACAGAGTATGCGTCATCCCCATGTGAGTTTCTGCCTTGGCAAAATCAAAGTCACAACACCACGCCGTGGTCTCATCACAAAAATCAGTTTGCCCACCCCAAGCAGTCGTGATCACCGGCAAATCGAATAACATCGCCTCAGCCAAAGGCAAGCCCAAGCCTTCACCCCGACTAGCAGCGACATAGGCGTGACAGGCGGCGTACAAGCCCGCCATCGCTGCTTGCGACCAGTCTTCATCGATCACCACGACATGCGGAAAAGAAGGATGCGTCGCCTTGAGCAAATCGATATCACGCAAAATTTGATGGTGCGGGTTGGCGAAAGTTTTGATGATCAGTGTCACCTCATCTTGCGCCGTAAACGTATCGGCATACGCCTGCAATAAAACATCCACCGCTTTGCGCGGAAAGCATGATGACACGTGCAAAAAACGGAAAGCTTTTAATTGCGATGCGACCGACTGAGGCAAAGCTTGCGCCTGTACTGGTTGAATGTGATCGACACCAGCACCGGTGACCACAATTGGAATACGCACACCATTGTCGCGCAAGGTTTTCCCAACCGATGTTGACAACACTGTGATCAAGTCCAAACGCCGATTAAATGCCTCGACATAGGCTTGTGGAAATCCCGTTTCTTCCCAACCGTAAGAATGCACTACGCGCGCCACAGCGGGCATGGCATCGACGTGCGGTGGGTAGCAAAAGCGCAGCGCTGCATAAGGCGGCTCGGCACGCTGCGCCGCTGATTCATAACGATGCACCATGCGCTGACAATCAACATCCTGCTGCAAGAATTCTGAAGACGGCTCAAAGTCACCAAAGCCCTCGTGCGAACGTAAAGCGACGTCAACGCCTTGCACATCGAGCGCGCGTGCCAATTCGCGATTGACAATGGCGAGACTGTAGCTGGAGTCGAAAGGACCCTCGATTTGCCAGCGTTCTTGCGCCTCCTCCTGACTGGAGACAATTTCACCGCCACTGACTTCTATGCCTACATCACGAAAGTATTCTCTCAATTGTTGCAGGCAGCTTTGTTTAGAAAAGTGCTTTAAATGCTGGCGCTGCGTTTGAATCAAATCACGTTTGAGGGCAGGCTCTTTCATGACAGACAGAATAGCTGCCGCAATCTCAGAAATAGAACTAGTCGCGGACATGAGCCAACCGGCTTGCCCAAGCGTGTTGGCGATATTGCTGCTATTTTTAGCGATAACGGGCAGATCAAAATGCATGGCCTCGATCAAGGGCATACCAAAGCCTTCATGCTCGCTCATGCAAACAAACACATCAACAACTTGGTACAAGGCGATCAAATCTTGATCTGACAATTTTCCTGTGATCAAAACCTGGGATTGCATTCCCAATTCCTCGACACGCTGAAGTATGCACTCGTGATACAGTGGACTTGTCGTTTCCCCCGCCAAGATCAAGCGCACTGGCACTGCCGTTAAACGTGAAAGTGCATGCGCCAACTCGACCAATGCGAGCTGATTTTTGTTCTCACAAATACGTCCAACGAACAAAAGATTGTAAGTATCTTTTAAAGAAGACCAAGGCGACGATGATACTGCTGGGACTTTCCATCGCTCCGCATCAACCAACAAAGGAATCGTGCGCACTGGCGTATAGGCATGCGCTAGCAGCTCGGCAGAATTCAAAGGTGAATCGCCAATCGCAGCGAAAAAATGCGGCTGCCATGCCTGCAATTGCTCGCGCCCCAAGACTGCATACTGCTGCAACTCACTCCCCTCAGGTAGGAACTCCGGTGGCGTGATATTGTGATAGATCATGATCTTGCGCATCGCCAATGCAAACAACCAATCTGCATTGTCATAGCCAAGACAATGATGCACCATCAAAATCGAATCAGGATTATCAGGAATGGTACTGGCAGGCTGAATCACGTCGCTCAGGTCCGACGGAATCGAGGAAGAAAAAATGTGAGACTCAAAGCCCAATTCGCGCAATAATTTTTGCACATAAAACAGGCTATTCGTCACGCCGCTTCCCGCGCTACAAGCGAACGCGAATTGGTGTATGGAGGTGATCTTCATCTTGTTTTCGCGCGCTTATTTTCTCGCAATCAAGGCGTAATCTTGCGCGCCAAATAAGTAGCGATTCACGATATGATCGACTTCGGTCTCCCCATGCGCCAAATGATCGTCAGGATAAGGATGCAGACGCATAATCTCAGCATGACTAAATCCGCGCTGCGTTGCCATAAATTGCGCGACAGCAGGAACGATGGGGTTTAGATGCGTAGGGTCAAAATAAAAATTGCATGAGCCCACTAAGAGGTTTTCTGGATTGGGCGTTTCAAAAATGACGATGCCGCCCGGTTTGAGTGCCGCTAATGCCGCATCAAATAAGGCGATCAGTGTTTCAAAGGGCAGATGCTCGATGATATGAAAGCCCGTGACAACAGAGAGACTGCCCACTTCTTGCTCTCTCAAAAATGAAATCGCATCTGCCGTCTTTGCCGCCAATCCAACATCGATACAAGCTTTTACTTTTTGTTCGTTCAGATCAATTCCCAAAGCAGACATACCTTGATCCGTCATCAACTCCAGCCACTCGCCACGACCGCAACCAACATCAATCAAGTGAAAATCAGACTGCCCAGCAGAAGGGGACATTACTTCTCGAACGTAGGGCAAATACACTTCTAATCTACGTTTAATCTCCGCCCTCTCACCGCGAAATGCGTCTTCGAAATCAGAAAAGAATTGATCAAAGCTAGCTTTCTTAAGCGAATCAATCTGTACGTTATTATTCGGAACATCAACTCGATCACGCAATCGACCATCGACAGGTAAGTCATCAGAAACGTGCATTTGCGCAAGCCGTACACTCAATTGATCCACCTGATTTTTTAGCTCACTGCTTTCTTTTTGTGACATCTGTAACAATCGTGCATAGTGTTTTAGCTTTCGCGCACCTTCGATCTGCTCCAGCTTCATCAAGCGAGTTCCGATATCGAGCATTTCCATCGAATGCAATCGGTGAGCACTTCGAACACTTTCTATTTCATGCAAGCGTGCGGCGCTTCTAACACTCTCTAATTCATATAATCGTGTCGCACATTGAATCTCTTCGATTTCTTTCAAACGAAAAGATGCATCAATCTTTTCCTGCACCTCCAGACGAGACTCTAAAGCGTTACGAATCGCGTCGATTTTGCTATTAACTTCGTGATTGAGAAGCTCAACACGAGCATCAATATAAGATTGAGCCGCACTAAGTCGTGCGTTGACATGAGTAATTTTTTCATCATTCAGCGCCAACTTTCTATGCAACAAATCGATGTCTACTTGATGATGATGGCGCGTCACGGGTAATTTCACCAGCGCGTTAACCCAAGCCAACGCGTAACCAAGCAATGGAGTAGCGCGAATTTTTTCTTTCACGCTAAGGTCTTTGGAAAATAGCTTATTCAGACGCGCCCTTAAACGTGACTGACCTTCAGACACGGACTCACTTGGGAGTGAAACAATTTGCACATTCAAAATTTCGGGAGTTTCTGGAAAAAAACGCGGACGGTCGTTGGCACGTGAGTCTGATAAATGATTCGGAAAGGAGTCAGCAACACTCAAGGTACTCTGAATGAGCTCTTCAATATTGTGCACAGTCTCTACGTTTGCTGCGCCCGGTTTATTTTCGATCATGCCCAAGAATAAATAGCAAAAGAAAGGAGTATAAGGGATATCCTTTCCATACGGCGCAACAAGTCTGCGTTAAGACTGTGATACGACTGTGATGGTTTGAGGAAAAACTCTTACAAAGCACATACAAACCACAGCGCGATGTCCCTTGTATCCATGTACAATAACCGACTTTCGCGCACAGCTAGCACATAAGAAACGAGTCAGCATCAGGCAAGCGCGGGCAGTACAGTAAAAGTTACGTAGAAAGGCAAGAATGTTACTTCAACCGGTTATCCTCTCAGGCGGCTCTGGCACACGTTTGTGGCCACTGTCCCGTGAAAAGCATCCCAAGCAATTGCTGTCGCTGTTTAATGACGAAACGATGTTGCAGGCGACCGCGTCGCGTGTGAAGCAATTTTCTGGCGAAACGAAGGTCAGCGAAAATCTGATCGTGGTGTGCAATGAGGAATATCGCTTCATTACTGCTGAGCAATTACAGCATGTTGGCTTTGATAATTGCACCTTGTTGCTAGAACCTAGCGGTCGCAATACTGCGCCAGCCTTAACACTGGCGGCATTGGCGGCGATGGAAAGCGGCACCGACAGTGTGCTGCTGGTGATGCCAGCCGATCACAATATTGCCAACACAGCCGCCTTTCATCGCGCCATCGAACACGGTTTACCGCACGCCATCGCGGGCTCAATTTTGACCTTTGGCATTGTGCCGGATCGCCCTGAAACGGGATATGGCTATATTCGCGTTGGTGCGGCAATTGAGCAAGGTCCGGTCTTGCAACTAAATGCCTTCGTTGAAAAGCCTGCCTTAGAAACTGCGAAAACGTATCTGGCCGAAGGCAACTACGTCTGGAATAGCGGCATTTTCATGGTCCGTGCCAGCATCTGGCTCAAAGCCATCGCCCATTTTAATCAGGCGATGTTTGAGAGCTGCCAGCGCTCTTATCAAGATGCGAAGATCGATTGTGACTTTGTGCGCGTGCATAAAGAGAGCTTCCTCGCATGCCCTTCCGATTCCATTGACTATGCGGTCATGGAAAAACTGGCGCAGACACCCGAGCTGGGAATTCCGGCATGTGTGGTGCCATTTAATGCAGGATGGTCGGATGTCGGTGCCTGGGATGCGGTCTGGCAAGTCTCTGATAAAGATACACACGGTAACTCCTTGCGCGGCGATGTACTGGTCGAAGATTCTCGCAATTCATTATTGGTGTCCGATCACCGTCTGGTTGCTTGTCTGGGCATGGATGATGTGATCGTGATCGAAACGCCCGACGCCGTCTTGGTGACGAACAAAGCAAACACCAGCAATATCAAACGGATTATCGAGCGCCTGAAGACTGACAACTATACCCAACGCGACAGCCATCGCAAAGTATATCGTCCTTGGGGGCATTATGATTCGGTCGATAGTGGCGAACACTTTCAAGTCAAACGCATCGTGGTCAAGCCCGGCGGCAGTTTGTCGATGCAAATGCATCACCATCGTGCGGAGCATTGGATTGTGGTGGCAGGTGTCGCCAAAGTAACGCGAGGCGAAGAAGTGATGACCTTAAAAGCCAACGAATCAACTTACATTCCTCTGGGCGTCAAACACCGTCTGGAAAATACGGGCGATATTGAACTGGAAGTGATTGAAGTGCAGTCTGGTTCGTATTTGGGTGAGGATGATATTGTGCGCTTTGGTGATATTTATGGCCGCATGAACGGAGAGTAAGTGAAGGCCATTCTCATCTCACTCTGGGCGTTTCGCCACTTCATCATCTCGTCGATCAAGGCCGAGTTTCGTGGTCGTTTTGCCCGTAGCAAAATGGGTGCGCTGTGGATGATTTTAAATCCGCTGGCACAAGCCTCGATTTATGCCATCGTGCTCTCCGAAGTGCTGGCGGCAAAGCTGCCACATGTGGATAGCAAATCTGCGTATGCCGTATATTTGATGGCGGGCACCGCGGCATGGGGTTTGTTCTCAGAAATTCTGACCCGCTGCACGACGGTGTTTATCGACTACGCTAACACACTCAAAAAAATCGCCTTTCCGCGCCTGTGTTTGCCTTTGATTGTCGCTGGTAGTGCACTAGTCAACCACTTGCTGCTTTTGGCGGCGATTGCGTTGATTTATTTTTTCTTGGGGCATCCGATTTCTTCCGCCTGGCTGATACTACCGGTCGGCATGTTGCTCATCGTTTTGTTTGCCTTTGGTCTGGGCATTATCCTCGGCTTACTCAATGTATTTTCGCGTGATGTCGGACAGGTGCTGAGTATTGTCTTGCAACTGTGGTTTTGGTTAACGCCGGTGGTGTATACCGTCGATACCTTGCCAGCTCGTTTTCGTTATTTACTCGAATTAAACCCGATGACCGCACTGGTGGGCATCTATCAAGCAGCGCTATTGCGTGGTGAAGCACCGCAATGGGCGCAATTGCTCACGCCACTGATGATAGGCGTAGGATTATTTTTATTTTCGTTCTGGATTTTCCGGCGCGCCAGCGCTGATTTGGTGGATGCACTATGAGCGAGTTAAAAAGAACCGTTCTGCACGTAGAACAAGTCAGCAAGTGCTATACCAAATTTAGCAGCAGCTGGGGCCGCATGCTGAACTGGCTGGGATTTTCCGCGAAGGCGCAAAGCAGTTATTGGGCGAATAAAGACATTAGCTTTAGCGTACAAAGCGGTGAAGCGGTGGCGATCATTGGTCAAAATGGCGCAGGCAAAAGCACCTTGCTAAAGATGATCACAGGCACCGTCAGACCCAGCCACGGCCAGATCACAGTCGATGGCCGCATCAGTGCGATGCTAGAGCTGGGACTGGGATTTAATATGGAATTTACCGGCCGCCAAAATGCCTATATGGCGGGCGGCTTGATGGGCATGAGCCATACCAACTTAGATGCCTTGATGCCTGAGATAGAAGCGTTTGCGGAGATCGGTGCTTTTTTTGATCAGCCATTGCGCGTTTATTCCAGCGGCATGCAAGCGCGTCTGGCATTTGCGGTTGCCACAGCGGTGCGTCCCGATGTGTTGATCGTCGATGAAATTTTATCGGTGGGCGATAGCTATTTTCAGCACCGTAGTTTTGATCGCATACGTCAATTCAAAGAGCAAGGTACTTCAATTATTCTGGTGACACATGGCATGAGTGATGTGCGTTCTTTATGCGATCGCGTCATCTTGCTCGACAAGGGTCAAGTCTTGAAACAAGGTGCACCCGATGAGGTGGTCGATTTTTATAATGCGCTGATCGCACAGAAAGAAAATGAAAAGCTCGCCATAGAACAAAGCCGTGGCAAAGAAGGATGGCTGCAAACGCGCTCTGGCAATGGCGCCGCGTTGGTGAAAAAATTAGAGCTGCGTAGCGAGGCGACTGATGAAGTGCTGGCGGCAGCCCACGTAGGGCAAGCGGTGACTTTGCATTGCGAAGTCGACGTCTGCGACGCCATTCCAGAATTAGTGCTCGGCATGATGATCCGCGACAAGCAAGGTAGCGTGATCTGGGGCACCAATACCTGGCACACCAAGGCTGTACAAACCGGGCTTAAAAGTGGTGACCGGCTCGTTTATCGCGTCCCATTTACTTGTCGTCTGGGACCTGGTTCGTATTCCGTGACCACGGCATTAACGCGCGGCGAATCACATCTCGATCAGAATTTTGAGTGGTCGGATAATTTATTGGTGTTCGATGTGATCAACGTCGATAAAGCGATTTTTATCGGCAGTCAATGGATAGACGCTGATTTTTCTGTACTCAAAAATTAGCTTTTGCTCAGGACGCGCTGATATAAATCTTGATATTTCTGCGCCATACACTGCGCTGTGAAATGCTCTTCGTAGCGCAGTGTCGCTTTCCTACCCATCTCTAGTGCCCGCTCTGGATTTGCCGCCAATGTTTGCATGGCTAGTCGGAAGGCTTGCGGATCACTGGCGGGAACGACTAATCCGGTTTCTTGGTCTTGATTCACATACGATGTGCCCGTACCGATCTCGCATGAGATCATGGGCTTGCCAAACATGGCCGCTTCTAACAAAGTGATGCCAAAGGCTTCGGAACGCAAGTGTGAAGGGAAAGCAAGGGCATAGCACAGAGTGAGCAATGCCACTTTATCGTTCTCAGGCAAGGCGCCCAAGAAATGAACGTTACGCAAACCAAGTCGCTGTGCTTGTTGCTTGAGCTCCGCTTCCACCGGGCCATCGCCCAAGATCACCACTGGCAAATCCGTGCCTTTTGCCGCTTCCAGCAAAATATGCAAACCCTTGTAATAGCGCAGCATGCCGACAAACAAAAAGAAGGGCTGCGGAAAACGTGCGCGCCATTTTTCTACATCCTGTGGACTCGCCACTGGATAAATCTGACGATCTAAACCATAGGTAATGATTTCCGTTTTGTCTTTGAACTGTGCCAAGGTCGGGCTGGTCGCAAAATAATTAGGCGAGGTCGCGACAATGCGATTCACCTTTTTTAAAAATTGATTTTTTAATGGCTGATATAACTTGAGCAGATATTTTTGCCGCACGATATCGGAATGATAGGTCAGCACACTCGGCGTCTTGATGCCACAAGCAAAATGCAGCACGTCCATAAACGGCCAAGGGAAATGGTAGTGCACGATATCCGCCTCACCCGCGAGCTCTTTAAAGCGGGCAAATGCTGACCAGGAAAACCCTGTCGAGGAAATCTC
>JACQDW010000015.1 GCA_016200845.1 Burkholderiales bacterium
CTTGCGCGAACCGGATTTTGAGCGCTTTCCAAAATTTAGAACGGCACTGGCGCAAGCGCAAACGGCGTTGTTGGAGCCGGGGGACGCGATCTATATTCCGGCATTGTGGTGGCATCACGTGGAGTCGCTAGACCCTATCAATGTTTTGATGAATTATTGGTGGGGCGGGTCGAATTTTTCGACCGATACCAAGAGCACGCCTTATGCCTTGCTATTGCAGGCTTTATTGAGCTTTAAAGAACTCACCCCTGAACAGCGTGCTGCTTGGGGGAGTTTGTTTCAACATTATGTGTTCAGCGCCGATGATCCGGCGGCGCATATTCCAGAGTCATTACGCGGGGTCTTGCAGCGCTGACTTTTTGAACTAAGCGCCAAGTTTGCGCGCATCTTCTAGTCGCTTCAATAAAGCTTTATGCATGGTGAAGTGATGTCTATCCCAATGTTTCTGCATGCGCTCTAACTCTTGCACCTGGGCGTTGGCAGTTGCGCTGTCGCCTGTGTTATAAGCCCAGATCGCATATTCTACGTAGGCATTGACGCTGCCGTATTCGCGGGCGGCGTTGGCAAATTCTGCGCGTGCCTGATCATGTTGTCCAAGTTTGGCGTAGGCTTGTGCGAATAATAGTCCCGTGGTTTCTTTGCGAAAGTCTGGGTGATGTTGACGAATCCGGTTTAAGAGTTCGAGTGCTTCGGCGGCATGTGCGCAGAGCAGTCGGGCTTTGGCTGCGCCCAATAGCATTTCACGTTCATTTGCAAAAGGGCCTTGCAAACAGGCTTCATACAGTTGCGCGGCCTGTTGCGGATCACCCGCTTCTAAATACGCGGCGGCTAAGCGCATTTGGTTTTGCGCCGAGGGTGTCAGCTCAAATGCCTCTTGCGCTTCACGTAATTCTTTACCGGGATCGAGCGCCTTGAGCGCGGCCACGGTGACTTTGCGCGCACCGTGTTGCAGACGACTATCGGGTAAATAAATCGCGAAAAAATAGACAACGCTTCCCAACAGCGGAAAGGCAAATAAAATCATCAGCCAATACAATTCGCGCCGATGACGAATGGCGTGAACCGCAAAAAAAATCGCGACCAAGATGTGCAGGCTGGCACCAATGTAAGGCATGTTGTTCTTTCTGTTGAAAAAGCTGATCGCAAAGTATAAAGGAAGGCGCGTGGGCACAGCAACTGCCCGTGACTAGCCGTTCAACTTTAGACTATGGAAACGACGATTGCAGTCGTACATAAAAGAATCGTCCGCGGGGATCGGTGTAGCTGGGGTCGTAGCCTGATATGAAAAAATTGGCCTGATTTGAAAACGGTGGCGCTGCATTCAAGACGTTTTGTATACCAGCACGCACTTCCCAGCGGCGGTCAATCGCATAGGATGCCGAGAGGTCCCACAAGGAATATGCCTTCACGCGATTACGGGCAACGATGCTGCCGTTGTCGACATTGATCGCCGAGTTTTGATCTTCGTAAGCAGAAAAATAGGTATTGGCCAGACCAAATCCATAGTCTGCCTTTTCCCAATCAAAACCCAGACGATGACGCCAGCGTTGCACTACGCCCTCCGTCACAAATCGCCCAAGATTGCTCACGTAGGCATCGCCCGGATTTGTTTGCAATTTGGATTCTAAGCTCAAGGTGCCAGATAAATGCGCACTGAACCTACCCCAGTCGGCCACTTGCCGGTGCCAATCTGCGTTCAGGTCAAAACCGCTCGCTTTTTGCGCGCCGCGGTTTTCTTTTCGCAACTCAATGTAATCGATATATCCATCCGTGTCTCTATGGACGAGATGTCCATATTTGTTGAGATTACCTAAAATCACATCGTCACCGATTTCGCTAATGAGATCGCTGCGCTTGATTCTCCAGTAATCGAGCCCCAAGGTCCACGCCGTGTTTGGTTCCCATATGACACCAAGACTCATCTGGCGGCTGCGCTCTGGCTTGAGTTGGGCATTGCTATAGCGACGCGTATTCCAATTGTCTGCGCAGACGGAGAGGTCATTCTGATTGTCGGCACAGTACACCGGATCGGGTAGAGTCGCGGTCGAGCTGTATTGCGTCGGGCGATACAAGTCCGACAGAGATGGCGCGCGGAATCCGCCGCCAGCGGAGGCACGAAAGAGTAAATTGTCGGCGCTCTGGTAACGCACTCCCATTTTTGGACTCGATGCGCCACCCACACCTTGATAGCGATCATGACGCAGTGCGAATTGCGCTTCCCATGCTTTGCTCAATGGTGCGAGTAATTCTGTAAAAATACCGCTGACCTGCCGCCCATCTTGCGTCGCCTGACCGCCTTCTGGCGCAAAGTCATTATTGATGTTATCGCTCATCAATAAAGGCGAAGGTGTAAACCGATTGCGTTCACGCCGGACATCTGCACCGAGCGCCAGCGACAAATCGCCTCCACTTAATCGCATCAGGGATGTTGACGCCTTGATGTCGAATGAGGTCATCACACCCTTGGCGTAACGGACCTCATCGTTCACTTGTATTTGCCGGAGATAATTCACGCCTTCGGCAGGTGATGGCCCGAATGGGTTGATCAATCCCCGACGAATGCCGTCCATCAATTTGTCGTAGAGCACATAACCGTGCACGTCACGATCACGCACCACATTCTCACTTTGATTGAAGGCTAAATCGTAGTCCCACTCACCCACATTCCCTTTCATGCCGATCACGATGCGCTGTGCTTCGCTGCTTAACTGACTGCTACGGTTACCAGCTTCCTTTAAGCGCATACGCAACACCAACTGCCCCGGCAGATCATCGTCGCTGCTCTGGTCCAATCCTGTGCCAGCCAATTGTGGAACCAATTTGTAGTCGATGGTTCCGGTCACGCGCGCCGACGAAGCGACATACTTGGTCTTCGCCTGGCTCCAACTGGCTTCAGCAAACAATTGATGTTGCGGGTTAAGTTGAAATTCAACCCGACTCAAGACGCTGGCCTTTTCAGCGTGAGGATATAGCTCGGTATCGCCCATATAATCATAGGTGCAAGCATTCTCACCGCCAGTACCGACTGGTAAATACAAGTTCGCTGGCGCTTTGCAATCAGGCACAGAAAAATTGATCAGACGATTAACGATGGGCTTGCCATTGATTTTGAAGCCATGCTCTTGTAAATAGTCGCGTTGATTGGCAGTCAAACGGATATTGGCCGGATCGGTGTAACTTGAGAGCAAATGGCCAAGTCGCTGAGGAATATGCAGATCAGAAATAAAACGACGCTGCGAGGAAAATAAGCTGCTCGTATGCTGATGATCAAGCACTAGCAAAGCATGGTAGGCGTCCTTACTCATATCGCCAAAACCAGCGCTCACTGTCACGGTTTGCTTGTTCGCGCCGCCCTCGTGGGTACGCCCGGCATACACGCTAGTTTCCACACCTTGAAAATTTTTACGGGTAATAAAATTAATCACGCCGCCAATAGCATCGCTACCATAAATTGCTGATGCGCCATCGAGTAAAACTTCGACCCGTTCAATCGCTGCTGCCGGGATATTATTCAAATCGACACCGGCATCATCCCCCGGAGACGCAAAATTTGCCATGCGCCGTCCATTGAGCAAAATCAGCGTTGAGGAGCTGCCCAAACCGCGCAAATTTGCTGAATTAAATCCTCGCTGATCACCTCCCACATTGATACTCACCCCATCACTGAGTCCGCCCACGTTAGCGGCAACTTTTGACAATAATTCGGAGGCCGTCGTGACACCTGATTTCAAAATTTCTTCACGGGTGATGATCTGAACCGGTAAGGCTGTTTCACTACCCGCACGCTTAATTGCCGACCCTGTGATCTCCACGCTTTGCAATGCAGGCTTGGCGTCATTCTGAGCATGCGCAATACCGCCCGCAAGCATCATAGTAATGGCGCAAATCAAGGGGGAACTGCGGGGGAAAAAAGGCAAAGCTGGGCGTGAGAATTGATTTGGCATCGTATCGGCTTTCACTGGTGTGACTTACGAAAAACTCTGCCAACCTTGCGCGCCCCACAAATGGACACCGATTTTAGCTAGTTGCGCTTGCGACTGTTTTGCGTAAATCCTATTGAAATAGTATTTAGCCATTGATCATACACCAATTAATTGCATGTTATATCAAGCATTTCGCACAATTCAACGCCGCTATTTGATACACACCGCGCGCACTTGTTTCATATCGGTGAGGCCGGACAAGTGTTTTTCTATGCCGTCCATTTTCAGGGTTAACATGCCCTCTTCCAACGCGGCGGCGAATAGTTGCGAGACGCGGGCGTGTTCTTGTATCAGTTTTTTGATGGCGTCACTGCCTAGCATGAGTTCGTGCAAGCCGAGTCGTCCTTTATATCCGCCGAGGCAGCGTTCGCAGCCGACTGCGCGATACAGGGTGAATTGCCCTTCTGGGTTGGCATAGTGTTTGACCCAAGATTTCAAGACTTGGGCGCGTGCGGCGTTGACGTCTTGTTTAAATGGTGTGGTTGCCATCAGTTCGGTGCAGTATTCGTCTAGCAGGCTGCGCAGCTCTTCTTTGTCGGGGTGATAGGCTAGTTTACAGTGGGGACATAGGCGCTTGGCTAAGCGTTGCGCCAAAATGCCGAGTAGCGCGTCGGCAAAATTAAACGGGTCCATGCCCATATCGAGCAAGCGCACGATGGACTCAGGCGCACTATTGGTATGCAAGGTCGCCAGCACTAAGTGTCCGGTGAGCGAGGCTTCCAAACCGATCGATACCGTTTCTTTATCGCGCATTTCGCCGACCATGATGATGTCGGGATCGGCGCGTAAAAATGCCCGCATCACTGTGGCGAAATCCATGCCCGCCTTGCGATTGACCTGCACTTGCCGTAAGCCTTTTTGGGTGATCTCAACCGGGTCTTCAGCGGTCCAAATTTTGGTTTCAGGACGATTCAGATAGCTGAGCACAGAATGCAGTGTGGTGGTCTTGCCCGAGCCTGTCGGCCCGCAGACAAAGAAGATGCCATACGGCTTATCGACCGCACTTTTGAGCCGTTCTAAATTGCCGGGCAAAACACCTAGCTGATCAAGAGGAATCGGCGTGCCCGCCGCCAAAATACGCATTACCACGTCTTCCATGCCACCGGCGGAGGGAATGGTGGCGACGCGGAGTTCGATATCGAGCGGGCCGTATTTTTTGAATTGAATTTTGCCGTCTTGCGGTTTGCGCTTTTCTGAAATATCTAAATCACACATGATTTTGATGCGCGCCAAAATCGCTGCGCGGTATTCGGCCGGCACTTCGATATACGGCGACAAAGCGCCATCGCGGCGGAAGCGGATCACGGTTTTTTCTTTGCCGGGGCGTGGCTCTATATGGATATCAGAAGCGCCCTGCTGATAAGCGTCGATGATGATTTTATTGACGAGTTTGACTAATTCATTGTCAACCGCAACTGCGCTTTCTAAGGCCGCGTCTTCTTCGCTTTCATTGCCTGCAGACATGCCGGACAAGAGCGTATCCACCGATTCCCCGTCGGCTTGACTACCAAACATGTGCTCCACGGTTTGTTGAAATTCGCGCTGCGTGGTGACCCTAAAGTGCAACTTACTTTGCCCTAATACCAGATTCACGACGCGTGTGGTTTGCACGTGTTCGGGGTCGAGTGCGAGGATAGTCGCACCGCCCGCTTCTTCACTTAGCACCAGCCATTTATTTTGTTCTATGTATTGACGCTTGAGTTTTTTTAAGAGTTCGGGTGAAACTACGCGCGTCGCTTGATACGGCTCGTAAGGCACGGCAAAAAAACGCGCTAAGGCCGCACCGATTTGTGCGCAGGTAACTTGAAATTCTTCCAGCAATACTTGTTCTAAATCTTGTTCTTTTTTGCGCGCAGACCGTATCGCCAATTCCATTTCAGCAGCAGACAACACCCCTTCCGCCACCAGTGCAAACAGCTTAGTTGGCGGGATCGCCTGATGTTGATGTTTTTGGGTGAGTGCAATCGCGAGCGTCTCGCAAAATTCTTTGACGCCTTCTTCGGCGATCTCGGTGAATGCCTCGCCACGTCGATGATTGATGAATTGAATCGCACCGATCAATTGCCCCTGATCGGCATCTAAGATAGGGGCGACCAGCATTTGTTTGGTGCGATAACCAGTGCGTTGATCAATCGCTTTTTGAAAACGCAAATGTGGCGAATGCTGTTTTAATTCGGTGTCGTCATACACGTCGTCGATGCACACACTCTGTTTATGCACAGCGACAAATCCGGCGATGCTTTGGTCCGACAAAGGCAGACGTATATCTTTAAAACTATTCAGACCTTTTTTGACTTTGGAAATCAGGCTGGCGTGATCGGGGCTCACCACATATAAAGTGAAACGATCACATTCAAACAAATCACAAATATCCTGAGTCAGATCAAGCATGATTTGCTCAATCGCGCTGGTGGCGTGGATTTTGTTACTCAAGACTTGCAAGCGTTTAAAAAACAACAAGCGCTGAGCGGGACTGATTTGATCGGCAGATATAACTGGACTCGTTTTGATGTGCGTCTGCATAAAAAAATTGGCTCCGGATGCCTGACATAGGACGAGCCACCATCATTGCACACCTAAACCCAAATGAGCGACTTGGCTACGGAAACACAACACACTTTGAGAGTTGACCAAAAGCATCAGAAAGGACGATACTACGCTTCCCTTTTGTCCCCGCAACACCCCTCCAATAATGGAATTTCTCATGAAAACAATAAAAACCTCCTACCTCCTTTCTAGCCTGGCTCTTGCATTTTTCGCCCAAGCCAACATCGCCTCCGCAGCCGACGTCTTAATTTCTGCCAGCAAAATGCTAGATGTGCGCACCGGAAAAATGGTGGCAAACCCCGAAATTCTGGTGCGTGATGGACGCATCGTCAGCGTCAAGTCCGGCGCGGGCGCAACCACCGTTGACAAAGAGACGCGCAAGATCAATTTAGCAGGCATGACGCTCTTGCCCGGCTTAATCGACATGCACGTCCATCTCGACGCCGATCCGACTTATGGCGGCTACAATAATTTGCAATTTGGGGATCGCTTCTGGTCAGTGCTCACCGTACCTCATGCTGCGCGCACGCTGGACGCTGGATTTACCACCGTCCGCAATCTGGGCGCAGACGCATGGAACGACGTTGGCTTACGTCAGGCGATTGAAGAAGGAAAAGTGCCAGGACCGCGCATCGTCAGCGCCGCTTATTCATTTGGTGCAACTGGCGGACATTGCGATTCGACTTTTTTCCCACCGTCGATGAATCAACAAAGTCCATTCAATGCCGACAGCCCCGAAGAAGGACGGAAGCGGGTGCGCGAGCTGCGTAAATATGGTGCGCAAGTGATCAAAATCTGCGCCACTGGCGGCGTCTTTTCGCACAACACAGAACCCGGCCAGCAACAAATGAGTTTGCGCGAGATGACGGCCATTGCGGAAGAGGCGCACCAATGGGGCTTACGTGCGGCGGCTCATGCGCATGGCACCTCAGGCATTAAAGACGCAATTCGTGCTGGCATCGACACCATAGAACACGCCAGCCTGATTGATGATGAAGGCATCGCACTGGCGAAAAAACACGGCGCCTATTTGTCGATGGATATCTACAACACCGATTACACCCAAAGCGAAGGCAAGAAAAACGGCGTGCTGGAAGACAATTTGCGTAAAGATCGCGAAGTCGCTGACTTGCAACGGGAAGGTTTCCGTAAAGCCCATGCTGCTGGTGTCAAAATGGTCTATGGCACCGACGCTGGCATCTATCCCCACGGCGAAAACGCCAAACAATTTGCCACCATGGTGCGCTATGGCATGAGCCCATTACAAGCGATTCAAAGCGCCACCCTCAATGCCGCCGAAGCACTGGATAGCAAGGATGTCGGCGTGATTGAAGCTGGTCGCTATGCCGATCTCATCGCAGTTGAAGGCGATCCGACCAAAGACGTGCGTCTGCTTGAGAAAGTATCCGTGGTGATTAAAGCGGGTGAAGTAGTCAAGGCTGTGAAACCTTAATGTGCGGGTAGTTCGACGGACGGTAGAGCGGGCGACATCCCGACCTACCGTCCGCAAGGCAAGCACAAGAACAAATCTGAAGTTTCAACGGCAATTTCGCAATATTGGAGAATTTAATTCCGAATCTGGCTTGGTGTCGCCGGACATCGGCCTGAGCCCGCTTCCCTTCGTGCTCAAATTAAATTTGAGCACGACCCCAGCTCCTCAAAAATAAGTCAACGTACCGCGCATTCCATCTGTTTCCAGCAGTAAAAAGTGCCTAAATTCATGCATCGTAAACACAACATCCTTTAAATTTCACACCTGAATTAAATAGTGAAATTTTGGGAATTCAATTTATTTATGCAAAATTCATCCCTGATCTGCGAAATTTTAATTTTAAAAATACATGAATTTTGCCTATAAATTTGGTTATAAGGGTGAGCGTCCTCATCCAGATCGCGCATTATTTTTCTCGAAGTTCCGCTGATAGAATCGACCGCCGACCAAATTTTTGTCGGCTCAATCAATTCACCGTGTTCATCATAGAACCCTAAGCAGATTGCGACAGCAACTCCGCTATACATCGAAACGAGATGGGTCAATCAAACGAGCATGGTTTCACATCTTGGGGACAGCATGAAAACAACGACAAAGCAAGGACGACTTGCGCCTATCACATTGATGGCCTTGGTCGTGCTGAGTACCAGCTATGCATCGCTGGTATCGGCAGCAGATGACAAAAAGAATGAAGCTTGGCGCATTGAGCAGCGGCAAAAGTGGGCGGCGGATATCCGTGGTCTGAATGCTGAGAGCAATGCCAGAGCCAAGCGTAACCAAGAGGTTCAGGGCTTGCGACTAAAGTCCATGCAGCGCTCGGCGATTGCCACAGCGGCAGGCGAAACCTGGGTGGAAATGGGACCGTCTGCGATGAATATGGCGGGCTGGAGTTTTGGCAAAGTGTCGGGGCGCAATAACGCGATTACGCCACATCCAACCGACGACAATACCGTTTATTTTGGTGCCGCTGCGGGTGGCGTCTGGAAGACAACTAATGGCGGCACCAGCTGGACGCCCGTGTTTGATCAGGTCGGCACTTTGCCTATCGGCGCGATCACCCTTGATCCGTCTGATCCAAACCGGGTGTGGGTCGGTACTGGCGACAAAAATCAAGGTTGTCTTGGCGCCTATTTGGGACAAGGCGTGTCACTGAGTAGTGATGGTGGCAGCACTTGGGTCAACAAAAACGGTAGCGGTGCCAGCGCGATGACGCTCTCTATCGTCAACAGTGTGGCGCTTTCAACCGCCAATACATCACAAGTCTTGGCGGGCGGTTTTGGCGAATGCGATGCCAATGGATCACTAGCAAACGGCGGCGTGTTCCGCAGTGCGGACGGCGGTGCCAGTTGGACGCGGGTGCTCAACGGCAAAGTCGAAGATATTGCCTTTGTTCCAGGCACCAATACTGCATTTGCGACTGTGCAGGGGACGGGCGTCTACAAGTCAACCAATGGCGGTGCCACCTGGACCAACTCCAGCACAGGCATGACTGTCGCTAGTGGCCGCGTACGCTTGGCGATTGCGCCTAGCAATAACCAAGTGATGTACGTGTTAAACGGCAGCAAATTATTCAAAACGACTAATGGAGGCACGAGCTGGACTTCCGTCAACACCAGTGCTTGCGAAGGCCAGTGTACTTACAATCAGGCGCTCGCCGTGCATCCGACTGATCCAAATAAGATTCTGGTCGGTAGTATCCGTTTTGCGGTCTCTACCAACGGCGGCACCTCTCTAAGCTATTTGACAGCGAACTGGGGAACCGGTCAAAAAGTACATCAGGATACGCACGTGTTAGTTTGGTCCAAGAACAATGGCAACCGCTTTTGGGTTGGCAGCGATGGCGGTATCTGGCGCAGCGATGATGGCGGTTCGACCTATGTGAACATGAATGCCAATCTGAACGTCACACAGTTCTATGACGTCGCGGTTGATTTCTCTTCCGGTGACCGCATGTTCGGTGGCGCGCAAGATAATTCGTCTTCAGGTCGCACCACTAGCTCAGTATGGGGATTGACCTATGCCAGCGGCGATGGTTTTATGAATGCGATTGATCCGTCGAATCCTAACGTGGTACTGCAAACCAGTTATCCGAACGGGTATCCCAGCATCGTACGTTCGACCACCGGTGGCGCTAATAACAGCTTTACTGATTTGAGCACAACAGGCATCACATCTTCCAATAATTTCCCGTGGGTGACTCCATTAGCAACGGCTGGCAGCAAAGTCTGGACTGCTTCTGATACGGTGTATTTTGGCACCACGTCTGCAACCAGTTTTAGTTGGTCTAAGCTCACTGGAAATCTGGGTGGCCCGGCTACTGTTCTGGCACCAAAGCAAAATGGCTCAAGCTACATTTTGTATGTGGGCACCGAAGCTGGCAAAGTTTTCTATAGCAGCAACGCGGGCACCGCCAATGCCAGTCTGACCGATGTCACGGGCAATCTGGGGTCAGGTCGGGTTTCTGATATTGCGATTGACCCTAACAATAATTCCCGAGTCTTTGTGACGCGCTCTTTCTTTAGCGGCAGCCATTTATATCGCTCGACAACAGGCGGCAATACCTGGAGTGCGGTGGGTGCAGGCTTGCCTGCCGTGCCAGCGCATACGGTGGCGATTGATCCGCTCAATACTCAGCGTATCTTTGTCGGCACGGACATCGGTGCCTATGAAAGTAATGACGGTGGCGATAACTTTGTGCCCTTCAATACAGGCTTGCCGCTGGGCGTGATTGTGCAAGATCTGGAAATCAGCGCGAGTCCACACGTGATGGTCGCAGCAACCTATGCACGTGGAGCCTGGAAGGTCACACTGGGTGGTAGCAGCAATCAAGCGCCGGTCGCCGGATTTAATTCTTCTGCCAATTTATTGGCCGTGAATTTTACTAGCACGAGCACTGATGCAGATGGCACGATCGCTTCGTATGCCTGGAATTTTGGCGACAACGCGACCAGCACAGCTCAAAATCCTAGCCATACTTATGCTGCAGCGGGTAGCTACAACGTGGCATTGACTGTCACCGATAATCAGGGTGCGACCAATACCGTCACGAAGTCCGTGACAGTCACAGCGGCGAATCAGGCTCCGGTGGCCAACTTCACTTCTTCGATTTCTGGTTTGACTGTCAGCTTCACCGACAGCAGCACCGATGCCGACGGTAGCATTGCTTCACGTGCCTGGAATTTTGGCGATGCCAGCACCAGCACCTTGCAAAATCCTAGCCACACTTATGCAGCTGCAGGCACTTATACGGTCGCTCTGACCGCGACCGACAACGGTGGCGCGACCAATAGCATCAATAAGAGTGTCACTGTGAGCGCGAGTAGCTGCACCGGTACCGTGATCAATGCCAGCTTTAGTGGCGCCAGCGGGCAGACTCAAATTCAACCTGGTGGCAGCTATTATCAATCGACCGTATCTGGCACCCACAAAGCTTGCTTAGTCGGCCCGATCGGCACCGATTATGATATTTATCTGGATAAGTGGAACGGCAGCACATGGACGGAAGTGGCTTCTGGTGCCACCGAGGCTTCATCGGAGAGCATCACGTATTCTGGTACATCAGGTTACTACCGCTATCGCGTCATTAACTATAGTGGCACAGGTAGTTATACACTGACTTACTCTAAACCTTAATGCTGGAAGAAAGGCGATCCATCAGCGTGGATCGCCTTTTTAGCACTCTTCAAACGCCCGCAAAGCAAAGGCTTCAAATTGTGCAAGCGGCAGCGGTTTGCTGTATAGATAGCCTTGATAGGCACGGCAACCTTGTTCTGCCAAAAACGCTTTTTGCTCTTGCGTTTCGACACCTTCCGCAATCACCATCAACCCTAAACTTTCAGCCAAAACGATCACCATCCTCGATATCGCTGCGTCATTGGGGTCGATCAAAATATCGCGCACAAAGCTTTGATCTATCTTGAGCTGATCCAAGGGCAAGCGTTTCAAATACGATAGAGAAGAATAGCCGGTTCCAAAATCGTCCAAAGAAAATCCAACGCCGATTTGTTTTAACTTGGACATCTTCACAATCACATCTTCGATATTCGAAATCGAAAACCCCTCAGTCAATTCCAGCTTTAAGCGATGTGGATTCGCGCCCGTCAATTCCAGGACATCAAGCACTTGTTCGACAAAGTTCTTTTGATGAAATTGACTGGGGCTGACATTCACAGCAATTGAAATTTGCGATAACCAAGGATCGCTAGCCCAGCGCGCCAATTGATTGGTTGCAGTATGCAAGACCCAATAACCAAGTATGCAAATTAAGCCTGTTTCTTCGGCAAGTGGAATGAATTCAGCAGGTGAAATCATTCCGCGCTTAGGATGCAGCCATCGAATTAAAACTTCAGCGCCAAACAGTTTTCCATCTTCGTCAAACTGCGCTTGGTAATGCAATTCAAATTGATCCTTGAGCATCGCATCACGCAAATCTTCTTCCAGCTCCGCACGTCGCGATACCATCGCCTGCATCTTAGGATCAAAAAATCGTATGGTATTACGCCCGGCCGATTTCGCTTGGTACATCGCCAGATCGGCGCGCTTTAATGGCTCTGCAATCGTTTCTTGTTTTTCTCCGAACAAGGTCACGCCGATACTAGGGGAGCTGTGATGTTCGCTGACACCGAGCCAATACGTTTGATTTAACTCCGAGAGGATTTTGATCGCTACCGTCTCGGCCTGGCTCGCCGCTTCCATCGCGTCTTCACTCAAGTCTTCCAGCATCACGACAAATTCATCTCCACCAAGCCGCGCTACCGTATCGCCTTCCCTTGTACACAGATTCAAGCGTTCTGCGACTTGCTGCAACAAACGATCACCCTGATCATGTCCCAGTGTGTCGTTGAGGGTTTTAAAATTATCCAGATCAATGAATAGCAGTGCGCCTTTACGCTTATGCCGATTCCCCGACGCCAACGCTTGTTCCAGTCTATCCATCAAAAGGCGACGATTTGGCAATTGCGTCAAAGGGTCATAAAACGCCAGGCTGCGAATCTCATCTTCAGCGCTCTTACGCAAAGTGATGTCGTTAAAAGTGCCGACAAAATGCGTTGTCCTGCCTTGTTCGTCCTTGACACTGGAAATATTTAACCACGCAGGAAAGGTCTTACCTATCTTACGTTTGTCAGTCACCTCTCCTTGCCACGACCCTCTCTCGGCCAGCCCTTCAAGCATCGCTGTGTATGCCATATCGAGCTTAAATTCATCAGTTAAGAAATGCGGCGGGCGACCGACCAGTTCTTCCATAGAATAACCAGTCATCTGGCTAAACGATTGATTGGTTCTGAGAATTTGCCAATTCGCGTCCGTCACAAACATGCCTTCTTGCGATTCGAACGCGGTGGCGGCAATGCGCTGCGCCTCGCCAATTCGCTTAAATTCGGTCACATCATGCCACGCAACATAGATGGACGGGAGCCCGTCGAAGTCAATTAATGCGGCCTGTGCAGTGACATCAATCACACTACCATCAATTTTGACGTATTGAATCTCGTACCGATCATCATGCACCCCGGCGTCATCAATACTCTTGACTCGGTTATTGATTAAATGATGAAAATTGGGGTGGATAATTTTTTCGATTTCCAGTCCGATCAACTGATCCGCACTATGCGCACCCAACATGCGAATCGCCGACGCATTCACGTACACCAGTTTTCCTTTGCGATGAACATTGATCCCCTCTGGAGACCACTCGACCAGTGTACGATGTCGCGCTTCACTGGCATGCAAAGCCGCTTCTATCTTTTTACGCGCCGAGATATCTCGCACACTCGCTTGCAACAATTGTTTGCCATCTAATTCGACGCGATTGAGTAAGAGTTCCGCATCATAACTTGTGCCCGAGTCCAGTCTCCGTTGCTTCCATTCAAAACCAACATAACCTTCTTTTTCGGCGCGTCGAATGTAGTCTTCAACACGTATGGCAGGATCGTTTCCATTCACCGGCAGCATGGGCGAAAGTTCACTCAAATGTCGATACAATAAATCATGCAAATCGTGTGCGCCAAAAATGGCGACTGCTGCCGGATTACAATCAATGATCTGCCCCTGATCCAGCAATAAGGTAGCGTTCGCGGTCGCATTAAACAAATTTAAATGCCGTGCCTCAGAACGCGCCAGCTCTTGCGTGCGTGCTTCGATTTGCTGTTCCAATATGGCTTGTCCGTGCTGTACCGCATGCGCCATTTCGTTAAATGCGCGCGCCAGTACCTGCACTTCTTTATCTTCATCGCCACTCACTTCGGCGCGCGCGGTGAAATCCCCTTGCCCCAAACGCGTCGCCGAATCCGCCAAAATGCCTAAAGGGCGCGTCAATTTTCGCGCCGCAAAATAAATCAAGCCCAAGGCTAACAGGGTAATGAACACGCCAGCCGCCAGCAGCATGTTGATCTTATCGAGTAAGCCAGAAAGAACTTCTGACTGCTTAGCGACATGCACCATGCTCCAGACTTCTTCACTTCCTAGACGAAGCTTTCGATAGACCAATATCAAACGCTCGCCATCGCCCAAATGAACTTGGCGGGTTCCTTCAAATTGATCTAAGACTGCCTGATCTGGTTTATATGCGAGATCAGTTTCGGCGGCGGGAGGGAATTGCGCCATCAGGTGAGCATGGCGATCGAACAGGTAGC
Source organism: Burkholderiales bacterium (assembly GCA_016200845.1). GTDB lineage: Bacteria > Pseudomonadota > Gammaproteobacteria > Burkholderiales > Burkholderiaceae_D > Undibacterium. Next base: position 14,655 of record JACQDW010000015.1, read on the forward strand.
TGGCACCGATATGAGTGAGTACGTTACGTTCAGGCTCGAAGCCATCTTCAAAAAACAATGCCAGATCTAACACTGCCATCAGGAAAAGTTGGGGCTGCGCCTGGCGCGAGTTTGACGTCCAGTTTGCGGGCGTCAAACGTTGTGCAAAGACGACTAGGGATTGTCCATCGGTTTTCTCCCAACGCGCAATCGCGTTACTCTCATTACTGGCAGCTAACCGACTCAGCCAGTCGATATCAGAAAAAATCGTCCCCGCTTCAGTTGCTACAGTGCTGGCGACGATACGTCCGGCCGGAGATTGCACCACGAATAATTGACTAAAACGATGTGGATGCGCTTGCTGAAGCGTATGGTATTTTTGCGCAAGCAATACATGCAAGCGAGATGGTGTGGCTAGTGCTTGTTTTATGTCCTGACTTTCGGCCAACATCAGAACGTCGCCCATGCGCTCCTTCAATTCAGAGGCGATCATACTTCCTTGCAAATCAGCCTTGACTTCCAGAGTTTGAATCGCGCTTTGCAAGCGCAATTTGTTCGCCCCGACGATGCCCAACACGGGGGCACCAAAATACCAAAGCAAGAACAAGCCCCCCAAAGAAGCCATCAACAGGGTGGCAAAGTAAGCAGTCATTCGATTTGAAAACGACGCAAACATGTTGTCTTTTCATGTGGGGTTAACAGTAGAAAACCTAACATAGAACAACTATAGGACTTACGCAAAATTGCGCTGCCTAGGCGCGGAGCCGAAGGCAGTACTTTGTACGGCGAGGCGAACGCAACAACGGCAGCGTCTGTTTTGCATAAGTCCTAAACTAAAACCACCCTGCTACTACACACTATCCTTGACCTAAAACAGTTTATTTACTTCCTCATCAATTTGAAAAATGCCCTTGCTTCAAACTCGCGTGTTGCTCTGCCCTTAAGCGTGGACCGTATTGCGTGACCACCGTCGCTGCGGCCAGATTGGCGAATCTAGCTGCTGCTGGAAAACTCAAGTCGCGACTCAAGCCATATAAAAATGCTCCCGCAAACATGTCGCCAGCGCCATTGGTGTCGATCGCTTTCACCTTAGGCGCTTCAACTTGATGCAACTGCGCGCCATCGAACACCACTGCGCCATCAGCACCACAAGTAATGGCAAATTGGTGCGTATATTGTTTCAGAGCGTCGCAGGCAGTGGCAAAATCCGCACTCTGTGTGAAACCGATCGCCTCGTCGCGGTTACAAAAAATCAAATCAATACGATCACCGATCATCTCCAATAAACCATCACGGAAAAATTGCACCATGGCCGGATCGGACAAACTCATGGCCACCTTGGTTCCCGCTGCCTGCGCCTGTTGCCGTAATTGAATCGCAGCAGCACGTCCGCTTGGAGAGGTCACCAGATATCCTTCAATATAGGCGAAATTAGATTGAACCAAAGCATCATGATCAATTTCCGCGACAGAAAGTTCGGCACTCATTCCAAGAAAGGTATTCATGGTTCGTTCTGCGTCAGGCGTAATCATCACCAGACACTTCCCTGTAATACCCGCTGGCGGGACGATATGGCTGGGCGTTGCCACACCCGCGGCGGCCATATCGCTCAGATAGAACGCACCATTATCGTCGGCGGCAACCCTACACGAATAGAAATTACGACAGCCAAAATAACTGGCACCGATAATCGTATTCGCTGCCGACCCGCCACTGGCGCGCTTAGACGCTACCAAATGATCGCTCAAAGCAGCCATCAATTCGGTCTGCCGCGCTTCATCGACGAGGGTCATGACACCCTTTTGCACTTGCATACGCTGCAAATCGGCGTCGCTTAAACTAATTTCGGTATCGACCAAGGCGGCACCGATGCCATATATATCGTATTTTCTAGTCATCTTTTTTTCGGATAAGAGGGAGAAATGCGCGCAATTTCATTATTGGCGTACACATGTTGCATTTTGGCGCAATTTGGCGCTTCTCCCAAGGAATATTTAATTGACGGCAATATCTAAACGCCGCAATATTGGCAACTATCGTAAGGTTTAGTTGCATTTCGCCGTACTCAAGAATGCTGACTCGCAGTGATGTTTGTCATTGAGCGACTTACGACATGACCGGGTATTTCATATGAATCAATGAAGGACGGCCTTTTGTGAAGAAATTCTGGCTTCCCCGACGATGGTTATTCCCCCAATCTTTGCCCGCCGCGCTGTTCGCGATGGGCATGGCGCTTGCGGTCGCTGGCACCTGGTGGCTCAGCAATAATCAAAAGAATAAATTAGAAACCGAATTTCTCACCAAGACCGAGCGCGTCACTGCTGAAATTCAAAAGCGCTTTTCAACGCCGATTCACGGCCTCAACGGCAGCAAGAGTCTGTTTAGCTTAAGTCCCAATCTGACCGCCACTCAGTTCAAGATGGGGATGGTCGACAGTAATACTGACGAAGAATTTCCCGGAGTGCGTGGCTTCGGTTATATAGAAAAAGTTGAACTCAGCGCGACCGATCTCTATGTCGCTGAACAGAGGAAACAAAACAAACCTGATTTTCAATTACAAGAATTCACAAGCAATAAGGGCACTCAGCGATATCTGGTCAAATACTTTGAGTCTCCTCATCATCTGCATGACATCATCGGCACCGACTTTGCGACTGAAACTAAACGCAAAACCGCGATAGAGACAGCAATTGCCAGTGGCATGCCCAGCGCCAGTGACTTGGTATATATCCCGCCCAAAGAAGAAAAAAATACCAGCCTGTTGATCTTTGTTCCTGTCTATGCCGCCACATTGAAAGAGACTCCATCTCCCCGCAAGCTATTAGGATTGGTGTTCGCTCCAGTCGCAATTTCCGAGCTGCTCGCACACTTGCAAGACATCGACAAAGGCGACATTTGCTATCGCATTACCAATCTCGCTGCCGACGAATCGGGGAACATCACGCAATTTGATGGCCATGCCCGCGACTTTGAAACAGAGCGAAATCATACTCCGCTGTTTAGCCACTCTCGTATCTTTACGCTGCATCAAAATCGCTTCCGTATCACAGTGACGAGTACAGAATTATTTGAATCAGGATTAAACCGCTCTATCCCGATTTTATTCTTCTTTGCCGCCAGCATTATCATTGCGCTGATCGCGGTTTTACTGCAATCACAATCGAGCTGGAGCGAGCAAACCCAACGCAAACTCGACATCGCTGTGCACGACAATCAAGCGTTGCTGAGCACCCTCAATATGTGCACCATCGTCTCCGTCACCGATATCAACGGCAACATCATCGAAGTCAACGATGCTTTTTGTCGTATCAGTGGTTTTCATAAACACGAGTTGCTGGGGCAAAATCACAAAATCAATCAATCCAAAGAACAGGGGGGTGAATTTTGGGAAATCGTCTGGGCGACCATTTCTGCAGGAACGCCATGGCGCGGTGAAGTCTGCAATCGAAGTAAAGATGGCCATCTCTACTGGCTGGACACGTTTATCGCCCCGTTCAAGAACGAGCAAGACGTCATCGAGCGCTATATTTCCATCTGCACCGACATCACACAAAGCAAAAAAGCGGCGCAACAATTGCAGATCGCTTTGCGTGACAGCGATGCTTTGCTCAGCACTTTGAACTTGCATGCGATCGTCTCAATTGCCAATAGTTCAGGACGCATCATCGATGTCAACCACGCCTATTGCCGCATCAGTGGTTATACCCGGGAAGAAATCATCGAAGGCAATCACCGCATCGTCGCCACTGGCATACAGTCACCTGATTTTTTATCCGATATGTTGCGCACCATTTCAGCGGGCACACCGTGGCGCGGTGAAGTGTGTAACCGCACCAAAGAAGGCAAACTTTATTGGGTCGATACTTTTATCGCGCCATTCAAAGACATCAACGGCCAGATCGAAAAATACATCTCCATCCGCACCGACATCACCGCCAGCAAAAAGACCGCGCGCCGGCTCGCCAACCAGCGCTCGGCGCTCGCAAATATCATTGAAGGTACCAATGTCGGCACTTGGGAATGGAATGTAGAAACCGGAGAAATCCGGCTCAATGATCGCTGGGCGAATCAAGTGGGATACGAAATCAACGAGCTGGCCCCCACCACGATTCACACCTGGGATGAACTAACCCACCCGGATGATTTGCAAGAAGCCAAAATGCGCATGCAGAGGCATTTTCAAAATGAGCTTCCCTACTATGAGTGCGAAACGCGTTTAAAGCACAAGGACGGACACTGGATTTGGGTGCTCACCCGTGGCCGCGTCGCCTCCTTCACGCCCTTCAATCAGCCGGAATGGGTGTCGGGAACCCAAATGGATATCACCGAGCGCAAGACCGCCGAAGCCGAGCTGCAACGCAGCACGCAACTCCTATTGACGGTACGCGATCAATTAACCAAAGCAGCGGAAGTGGCCGAACTGGGCATCTGGAGCTGGGACGTCCGTAGCAATGAAATGATTTTCAACGAGCGCATGTTTGAAATCTATGAAGTCTCGCCCAAATTGCGCGAATTCAAACTGAGCTACGAATTTTGGCGCTCACGGGTGCACCCAGACGATCTGGAAGAAACCGAAGAGCGGCTACAAGCGGCCATTGCTGGCACCCAAACCTATAGCCCCATCTTCCGCATCATCAATCCCAGCGGCGGCATGCGCTATATACAAGCGGCAGGCGGCGTCGAACGTGACCGTCATGGACAGGCACTGTTAGTAACAGGTATCAACCGCGACATCACCTTACAATATCAGGCCGAAGAAACGCTACGTAAAGCCAAGCAATCTGCCGATGAGGCGAGTCAGGCAAAATCCGCTTTTCTCGCCAATATGAGCCACGAAATCCGCACGCCTATGAATGCGGTGCTTGGTATGCTGACGCTGTTGCGCAAAACGCCACTCAGCGCTCAGCAGAATGACTACGCCAGAAAAGCCGAAGGCGCGGCACGTTCCTTACTCAATTTACTCAACGATATCCTCGATATTTCAAAAGTGGAAGCAGGCAAAATGAGCCTCGATGCCCACCCTTTTGAAATCCACCAGCTCCTCAACGATATCTCTGATTTATTGTCGATCAATACCGACGACAAGCCCGTCAATCTGGTATTCGATATCGATCCGGCAGTACCTCAACATTTGCATGGTGATGCCATGCGTCTGCGTCAGGTGCTCACCAATCTGGGTAGCAATGCTGTGAAATTTACCGAGCGAGGTGAGGTTCGCATCAGCGTCAAACAACTCAAACGCGACAGCGAACAAACGCTTTTACAATTTTCCGTACGCGATACGGGTATCGGTATCGCCGCCGAAAATCAAACCAAAATATTTGACGGCTTTACGCAAGCAGAAGCTTCCACCACCAGACGCTTTGGCGGCTCTGGCCTCGGGATCGCAATTAGCCAGGGCTTGATCAATCTGATGGGAGGCACGCTCACACTGGAGAGTGAACTGGGTCAGGGCTCGCATTTTTATTTTGTGATTCAATTGCCGATTGCTGCGCAAGCCGATCTGTTTGAAGAAGTGCATCACCTTCCGCAAAACAATTTTCAGGTATTGATCACCGAGCCCAATATCTTTGTACGTGAACGCATCAAGCTTGCGTTGCAAGAGCTCGCCTGCGAGACCGAATTTGTCGATAATAATTATGTCGCGCTGCAAACCATACAGGCAAAAGACAGCTCGCAGCTGGCGATACTCATTGATTGGGATACGATAGAACTCGATGGTTGGGACGTCATCCATAGCATCCACGAGATCGCCCGTCATCGTGGACAAAAACTGATCTTGATCATCGCAGAAAACGACTATCTCCATTTCCAGCGCAGCAGCCCTGCCACACAGAGTATTTTCAACGATGTTCTGGTCAAACCAATTTCTGCGCCCAAGCTGATTAACAGTCTCGCGGCAAAACGCGAACAAACGTATCCCACACTCCAGCACGAGAGCGACTTTGATAGCCTGCCCTTGTTGGGACTTCACATTCTGCTGGTTGAAGACAATATCAATAATCAACAAATTGCGCGTGAACTACTCGAAGCGAAGGGCGCCACCATTACGCTCGCCCAGCATGGTCTGGATGCCATCCAAAAACTCACTCACGGAAAAATTCTATGTGATTTGGTACTCATGGATTTACAAATGCCCGTCATGGATGGCTACACGGCGACCCACAAAATCCGCACCGAACTCGGCTTCCATCAATTGCCCATCATCGCAATGTCGGCCAATGTCATGGCTGCCGACAAAGAAGCTGGACTGGCGGCCGGGCTCAACGATCACATCGATAAGCCTTTCGATATTCAAGATCTGATCCAACTCATTTTGCGATTTACTGAGCAAGACTCAGAACACACCGTCACACCCGCCAGCGTGCAGATCAAGGCACTGCCAGAGATCGCCCCTGACCTGCTTGACTGCGCTGATCAATGTCAGGTCGATCTGGCTCCCGCACTCAAACGCATAGACGGCAAACTCGACATTTATCTGCGTATGATCACGGCCTATTGCAAAGACCTTGCGATCGTTCCATCCCACTTGCATGCGCAGTCGCTCAAGCAATTGCACACATCACTGCGCCATTTGCACACCATCAAAGGACTTGCCGCCACCTTAGGTGCAAGTCAGGACGCCCAATTTTTTGCGCTGCTAGAACGCCAGCTCAGCACAGACATCAGCGAAACTGAAACTGAAGAATTATTGCTGGCGGCACGCACCCACATTGCCGCACTCAAAATACGCATGGAACAACTGGGTGCGTTTATACAAAACAGCGCCAGCCTGCTCACTCCCGTCATTTCCTTTCCAAATTTTGAACTCAATCCGCGCATCATTCACGAGAGCCTGCGCCTGCTTTACGAACAGCTCGACAATGCAGACATGACAGCGACCGAGACCATTGTCCATATTCTCAGGCTCATAGGAGACCCATTACCGGAACAAGTGCGCCAATTGGAATTGGCTATTTCCGCACTCGACTTTGCACTTGCGCAGCAACATTGCGCTGAACTATTGGAGAGCACACTCAATTGAAAACCAAACTTCAGACCATCGCGACTGACGACGGCGACAGCAATTTCTCAGCTCAAAGCAAACCTCGCATCTTAGTCGTCGACGATCAGGCCACTAATATCCAGGTGCTATATCAAATTCTGGCGGCTGACTATCAGGTGCTCATGGCGACCAGCGGTGCGCAAGCGCTCAATTTATGCCTGAGCAAAAAGCCCGATCTGGTGTTACTCGACCTCATCATGCCAGAAATGGATGGCTATCAAATCTGTCAGCACTTGAAAGCCGACGTCACCACGCGCGATATCCCCATCATCTTCATCACTGCACAAAATGACGAGACTGCAGAAGAACGCGGTTTTGATTTAGGCGCGGTTGATTTCATTTCCAAGCCTGTCAATCCGCGCATCGTACGCGCCCGTGTCAAGACCCATCTCATGCTCAAAGCACAATCAGATTTACTGCGAAGCTGGGCGTATTTAGATGGTTTAACAGGGGTTCACAATCGGCGTTTTTTTGATGAACGTATCATCGCAGAAATGGGACGTGCATCGCGCAATCAGTCGGCCTTAAGTGTGGTGATGATCGACGTTGATTTTTTTAAGCGATATAACGACCACTATGGGCATCAGACTGGTGATGATTGCCTGCGCCGCGTTGCCACAACCCTGAAATCACATCTTTTGCGCTCAGGTGATCATGTCGCCCGCTACGGTGGAGAAGAGTTTGTCTGCCTCTTACCAGACACTGGATTTGCTGGCGCCATGCAATTGGCGACATCGATACGCAAAAAGATCATGGCCTTACAAATCGCTCACGCCGGATCGTCGGTCGCGCCGTATGTCACGGTGAGTCTTGGCGTCGGCAGCAAGCCAGAAAACGTGCAAGCCGACGCCCGCGCGCTCATCAGCCTCGCTGACGCACAACTCTACAAAGCAAAGGAAACCGGAAGACACAGAATAGTCGGCGCGGAACTCAACTTTGAACCGCTACCAGAGGTCAGCAACAAGATGCGCAAATCAAAAACTTCTTAAGGAAAAAGACTTTGATTCATGTACCTAAAGCGACCCGACGCTACGTTCACATTGTACAGATCGCTTCTATGGCAAGATCACAGGACTCATCATAAAATTAAGCCTTCGTCGCTGCACGTGCATTGGTTGCGATGCTTGGAGTCGTCATCTGATCGATCGCTTGTTTTTCTGCTGCGGTCAAACGTTTAGCGCGAATCACTACCGTTTGCATCGCCGAATTTTGCAGGTCAAACACTAACTTCTCAGTTGCCGTCATACGCTTGGCAGCAATCACCACTTTTTGTATCGCAGGCGCACTGGCACGCTCTGACACTTTTGCTTGAAAAACTGCAGCGCCACTGAGCACCACAGCACCAACTGCTAACAACATTGTCACTTGACGACGAACATTGGTTTTCATTTTTGAACTCCTTCATGAGGGAACAACTACTTAGTATCATTTTTTCGGCTCAGACCACCATGGCCTGTCGATGGTGAAACTATAGACATCTCGCATTCACAATACGAGCGCGATGCGACAAAGCGCTTAAACGAGGGGTTAAACTTACTAAATTGGATAGTGAAAGAAATTTTAGAACTTACGCAAAACAGACGCTGGCGTCGTTGCGTTCGGCTCGCCGTACAAGTGTACTGTCTTCGGCTCCGCGTCTAGCCAGCGCAATTTTGCGTAAGTCCCATATTTGTCTGCCATGAACCTTGCCTGCAACTGGAAAGTTCCCACAATTCCCCGCGGAATCAAAGCCGTACGCGTACAATGTCGCTTTGTTTCCTTGCCGCTTGCTCCGCATCATGACCATCTTGCTTTCCACCCTCAACGCCCGCTACGCCCATGCTTCGCTGGGCCTGCGCTATCTCTATGCGAACATGGGGGAACTGCAAGCGCAAACGCATTTGCAAGAATTTGTCATCGGTGCCAAAACCACGGATTTATTGGAACGTTTGCTGGCCTGGCAGCGCCCCGATGAAAAATTAATCATCGGTTTTGGGGTGTATATCTGGAATGTCGAAGAAACCACGCGACTGGTGGCCTTGATCAAGCGCGTTGCGCCCGAAGTGCTGATCGTACTCGGCGGCCCCGAGGTGTCCTACGAAACGCAAGAGCAAGAGATCGTCAGACTGGCCGACTATGTGATCACGGGCTGGGGTGATATCAGCTTTGCAGAAATCTGCCGTCAAATCTTGAATGGCCCCAAACCGATTATGAAGATACACGCTGGGGTGCAGGCAAATCTCAGCGAACTGACACTGCCCTATCAGTATTATTCCGACACTGACATCCGGCACCGCACCTTATATGTCGAAGCGTCGCGCGGCTGTCCTTTTAAGTGTGAATTTTGCTTATCTTCCCTCGACAAGACCGCCTGGCCTTTTGACATCGATGCATTTCTGGTCGAGATGGACAATCTGCATGCGCGTGGTGCCCGTTTATTCAAATTCGTTGATCGCACCTTTAACCTGAATATCAAAACCAGCTTAAAGATCATGCAGTTCTTTCTGGATAAATTGGCGGCGCATCCTGACGACCCCGTGTTCGCTCATTTTGAAGTGGTGCCTGATCATTTGCCCGACGCATTAAAGGCAGGTATCGCGCAATTTCCCGAAGGGACTTTGCAATTCGAAATCGGCATACAAAGCTTTAACCCAGAAGTGCAAAGCCGTATCAGCCGCAAACAAAATAATGAAAAAGCCGCCGAGAATATTCGCTGGCTGACCAGCCATTCGCACGCGCATCTTCACGTCGATCTGATCGCAGGATTGCCGGGTGAAACCATAGACAGCTTTGCCGCTGGTTTTGACAAGCTAGTTGCTATCGGTCCCCACGAAATTCAATTTGGCATACTCAAGCGCTTGCGCGGCACGCCCATCATCCGTCATACCGAAGAATTTGGTTTGCGCTTTGATCCTTATCCGCCCTACACCATCTTAGCCAACAAAGATTTGCCGTTTGCCGACATGCAGACGCTGGTGCGCTTTGCGCGCTACTGGGATTTGATCGCCAATTCCGGACGTTTTAATCACACCTTGCCTGTCATTTTGGGCGACGCTCCGTTTGCCAATTTCATGGCGCTGTCGCATTGGATTTATGCACAAACCGACGCCACGCACAAAATCGCCTTAGACCGTCTGGCGAATCTGGTCACCAAATGGCTATGTCAGGAACGCGGTCTTGACCCACAGCAAGTGACGACGATGTTAGGCAAGGACTATGCGGGCGATCGCAAACACATACAAAGCCCCGAACTTTTGGGACAACCCCGTTCCCAACTTAAACCTGAAGCAAACAACAAGGCCGCTCAAAAACGTCAACATCGCCATATGCAGACGTCCTAGCGCAACGGTTTTGCCGAGTTTGACAAACAAAACGTTAAATTTTGCCACGCGGCATGTTTTTTGCAGCTTGTTTCCCGCATAATGCGAGCATCCTCACCTGTTTCTTGAAGTGCGCATGCAACAAGTTCCAGCCTTTCATTTTCAAAAACTACCCAGCCGCAAATTGCTCGCCTTGCGGCTGATATTGGTGCTCGTTCTATATTTTGTCACGGGAAGATTAGGGCTGAGTTTTCCCTTTATCCCGCCCAGTATTACTCTGATTTGGTTACCTACCGGTATCGCGTTAGCCGCCTTTGTGCGCTGGGGAAACGCCATGTTGCCCGCTGTGTGGCTGGCAGCGTTTTTGGTTAATTTTTTAAATCAGACACCCTTTGTTGCCAGCACTTTTATCGCCTTCGGCAATACCTTGGCTCCATTTGCCGTCGCCTTGTATCTACGTCACAAACATTTTTCGCATGCATTTGTACGACGCAAAGACGTGATTCGTTTCGTACTCGCGAGCGCGATAGGCATGAGTATCTCTGCCAGTTTTGGCAGCTTAAGTTTGAGCCAGCTCGGCATAGTCGAACAACCTAAGCTGGCATGGGTCAGTTGGTGGGCGGGCGATACCGTGGGAATTTTTCTGGCTGCACCATTTTTGTTTTCGCTGTCACAACTCAAGAGTAAATTCAAATACGCGCTCGAAGAAAACTTGATTTTCCTGGCGATTTTTATCGCGACACACTGGCTTATTTTCTTTTCCAAAAACAGCTTGTTACAACTGACCTTTATCGCGATGGCTGTCATGTTTTGGGCGGCAATGCGTTTAGGAAGCGTGATTTCGGCACTCACGGTCTTAGCTTCGTCTGCAGTTGCCGCCATCGCGACGCATCAAGGCTTCGGTCCTTTTAAATCGATGGAAGCAAGCGAAAGCTCCATCGTGCTTTGGCTCTATATGGCAACGCTCTCCATCACTTCGCTTTTAATCACAGCATTACAAGCGGAACGCATTGCGGCGACCAACGAGCTCAGTGAAGCATTTGAACGTATCAGCAAAGTCGCATCGCGATTGCCTGGTGTGATCATGCAATACCGTATTCAGGTGGACCGCAGCACCTCGTTGTTATATGCCAGTGATGCGATTGCCTCGATGTTCGAGGTTGAAGCAAAAGAGATTCGCAATGATGCCAGCTATCTGGTCAAGCGCATCGACACCGCCGACAAAAAAACGTTTTTGCGCAATCACGATTACGCCACCGAACATTTAACGCCGTATCAAATGGAATTTCGCCATCACCGTTTGGATGGCAGTATGCGCTGGCTCTATCTCGATGCGTTGCCTGAGCTGGAACCCGAAGGCAGCACTTTATGGCATTGCTTTATCAGCGACATCACTGACCGAAAAAATGCCGAACAAGACTTGCGCGTCGCCGCGATTACATTTGAATCTCAAGAAGGAATTTTTGTCGCCGACCAGCATTGGAATGTGCTGAAAATTAATCAGGCATACACCCGCATCACTGGTTTTTCTTCGCACGAGCTGATAGGCAAACATCTGCCACGCCACATGAGCCAGCAACAAGATAAAGGCTTTTACGACAATGTTTATCATGCGCTCGACCAGCATCGTTTCTGGCAAGGTGAGCTATGGGCGGAACGTAAGAATGGCGATGTTTATCCACAGATGATTACCTTAACCGCGATTGCCAATGAGCATGGGCACATCTCGCATTACATAGGCTCATTCACCGATATCAGCCGACACAAAGGCTATGAAGATGAGATCCTCAATCTGGCGTTTTATGACCCTCTGACACATTTGCCAAATCGTCGTTTGTTGATGGATAGATTGCAGCATTTAATCGCATTAAACCAACGCGACGATGCACACAGTGCGATTTTGTTCATCGATCTCGATAACTTCAAAACACTCAACGACACGCGCGGCCATGATGCAGGCGATTTGCTTCTGGTCGAAGCAGCGCACAGACTACAGACTTGTGTTCGTGAGAGTGACACGGTGGCACGCCTTGGTGGCGATGAGTTCGTGGTGGTGTTGCAAGCCTTGAGCCCGGTAGTCGATGAAGCCGCTTTACAGGCCGATCGCATCGCTGAAAAAATTCGCCTGCTTTTAAACGAAGCTTACGAAATCACCGACTTCATTCATCATGGCTCTGGCAGTATTGGCGTCTGTTTATTCCAAGGCGGCGATATCACAGTCAAAGATTTATTCAAACGCGCCGACACCGCGATGTACGAAGCAAAAACATCAGGGCGCAATGCAGTGCGCTTCTTTGACCCAGCCATGCAAGCGGTGTTGGTCATCAAGATGATGCTGGAATCGAATTTGCGCGTGGCGCTCGCCTTAGAACAATTCCAGCTGTATTACCAAATTCAAGTCGATGCCGACGGCAATGTGATCGGTGCCGAAGCGCTGCTGCGCTGGATACACCCTGACCGTGGATTCATTTCGCCATTAGAGTTTATTCCAATTGCGGAACAAACTGGCCTGATCGTTCCCATCGGTGCCTGGGTTTTGGAAACTGCCTGCAATCAGTTAAAAAAATGGGCGCGCAATCCCAAAACGGCGCACCTAAGTTTAGCGGTGAATGTCAGCGCCAAACAATTTCAACAAACTGATTTTGTTGAAACCGTCACCGAAACCGTGCGTCTGCATCAGATCGATCCCAGCCGCTTAAAGATCGAACTTACTGAGAGCACGATTTTGGATAATGTCGACGCCACCACCGAGAAAATGCAGCAACTCAAAAAGCTCGGTATCGCGTTTTCTATGGATGATTTTGGCACTGGTTATTC
>JACQDW010000188.1 GCA_016200845.1 Burkholderiales bacterium
ATCAGTTCAAATGAATAGTGCGAATATGTCGGCATTACTGGCACCAGTAAAGGATGCACACGTCGCGGACTCTGAGGTATATAAAATCGATTCTGCAGATTACTCGGAAAATAATGAGCGCTCCAACTTCTGTTTTTCTTTTCAAGGAATCGAGGCACCTTAAATTTCAAAGTCACCTCTATCTCGTTCTCTTTTTTTCTATCCTGAATGATCGGAGCGATCACCATTTCGGCGGTTGGATAGTGCTGCAGAACTATAGCGCTATACGCCTTGAATATTTGTTCTTTGGTTTGCTGCGCAAAATACACGCGCATAGCCTCTGCTTCTAGCCCGCTCAAATAGTAAGTCGACTCAAACTCCGCAGCACCGTCTATTTTCTCTAGTCGCGCATGTTCAATCAAGCGATTCGTCGGAGAAGTAGTCGTTGACAGTGTAGGGATTTTTGTCAAACGCGAAGTCTCCGCAGACACCGTCAAGACATCATTCGCAAAATGAGTTTGCCCCATTTTATCTAAAGAACTTGTTTGCACACTGCGCGTAGGATCTAAGAAATAAGTCTGTCCATCAACATCCACCTTGACAATTGCGTGATCAAATATGACCGGGCTTGGCAGCATACGACTCAAGCCATTCCGATAGTAGGTTGAGACCAAAACTGGTTCTGCGCTCACTCCTAGCTCACGCAAAATCGACACCAACAACAGTGCCTTATCCTTACAATCACCATATCGTCGTGCCAACACGACATCGGGCTCATAGGGGCGATGAGAGTTTTCACCGATCGATACAGACAAATAACGGATCTCCTTCTGCACATACTGCAATGCGTTTTGCACCAACTCTTGTTTGTTCTCTGTTTGTTTAAAAGTGGTCGCAAGTTGATCAACTACCGCAGTCTTTTTATTCCAAAAAAATAAATTGTTAGCCCATTGCGCAACTTGATTCCAGTCTCGATATTCCGAGAATTGAATTAGCCTGAACTGATCAATGTCACTCGGCGCGTAGGTTTCAAATTCCAGTGGCGGTATATTTTCTCCCAAAATACGTGTGATTTTTCTTCCGCCAAGTCTTTGTTCTTTAATCTGCAAATCAGAAGATCGCCCACCTAATATTTTGTAATTGATGACTCGATTGTCTGGCGCATTAAACAGGACGCGCTTCTTTTGGGTCAAATAGATCGAATCCCAATAAAAGAATTGCGAAATCATATTTGCAAAGACAGGGTTTTGCCCCGAAATAGAATAAGCGACATCCAAAGTATCCCCAACCCGAATGTCGTCAACCACAAGTGAAACCGTCACTGTACCGGTCAAAACACCTGCGTCTAACTCCTGCTCTCGCTGCAAAAAGCGTACATCGACATCATCGATTTTATCGATCTGCTTATTTCCCCGAATAATTTTAAGGGTATGCAAAGTCACCTTTTCGTATTCAGGATGAATAGGAATTTCAATCTGCCCCACTTTAGACAACATGCCGGGCTCATTCACCCTCAACATGCGGTGCCTAAACAAAGTTGGTTCCTGATCGACAAAAAATTGCGCGTCGTCTAATCGAATCACCACAGGATCATCACTAACGGTATTCGATTCTTTTAAGGTCATGTCCACCCATGACGGGATAATCGGATTACGCGTCATCGAATTCGTTGGTGCAATTGTCGAAACACGCTCCTTTAACACTTGCGGGCTTTGCTGCGCCACTGCATACGACGGCATGCTATAGATTGCTAACAAAAGAAAAGAAGCGAATGCGAAATTGAGGTGCTGTTTAAGCGCTTCTGTTTTTCTCGCACTAAAAGTGCCAATTAATGTCATGAGCATGAATGATGAAGTAAGGAGGTCGCTCTGTGATTGGCACAGTCGATTGAGTTCAAAAGGAAAAAAGCCCATCAAAATCAAATGTGGGCATCTTTTCATTTTACCAATACCCTACCTTCTGAGGAAGTATTAAATCCAGAATTCGATGTTGTTGTGGTTTGTCCGTCATCACGCTCCCCGGCCCCTTCATTTGGAACTAATATTTCAAATTCACGTCCAAGCAAGAACTTTACGAACAATTATTTTCATTTAAACGTTCTCCGTTTTCTTAACCCCGTAAATGTTCAAATTCAAAAGCACTATGACGACTCAATTTAAACTTCAGACACTGCTTGTTAGCATCACCTTACTTGGTACGGGATTCGCAGCCACCGCCCAAGAAAACATCCCCTACCAAACTCCACCACAATCTATTCTCGCTCTTGCCGATGTAGTACGCGCGCCGGCAGTGAGTATGGATTCAAAAAAACAAATGATGTTGCTAAGTTATCGCAACACCTTTAAGTCACTCGCTGAGCTCAATCAAAGTGAGCTGCGATTGGCAGGATTGCGCATCAATCCGGTGACGAATATTTCTAGTACAGTGAATTACCTCAACAACCTGCAATTGCGCAAAGTCGCTGGCGGCAAAGAGCAACAAGTCAAAGGTTTGCCAAGTATGCCTTTGATCAGTAATCTCAGTTGGTCGCCCGATGAAAAGAAAATCGCCTTCACCCACACGACCGATAAAGGTGTAGAGCTGTGGTATATCGATGTGCAGACGGCGCAAGCCAAACGTTTGACGACCGCCAACCTCAATGCCAATTTTGATAATCCCTTTATCTGGTTCAAAGACAGCGACAACCTGCTCATCAAAGTCTTACCAAAAAACCGCCCGGCCTTACTCGATGCCAGCAAGGATTTGCCGACTGGCCCTATCATTTCCAATGCGAATGGCAGCGCTGCGCAAAACCGCACCTTTCCTGATCTACTAAAAAACCGCAACGACGAACTCAATTTTGAAAACATCGCGACCTCTGAACTGCACAAAGTGAATCTGCAAGGCCAGAGCAAATTGTGGAAAAAAGCCGATATGTATGGTGCCGATAGTTTTTCACCAGACGGAAAATTGCTATTACTCACGACCATACAAAAACCATTTTCCTACATCGTTCCCGCCAGCCGCTTTCCACAGAAAACAGTGGTCACCGATCTTACGGGCAAACCAATCAAAACGGTCAACGAAACACCTTTGAACGAAAACATGCCCAAAGGTTTTAGTGCTGTACGCGAAGGCAAACGCAATTTAAGTTGGCGGGCAGACAAACCGGCGAGCCTCTCCTATGTCGTTGCGCTCGATGGCGGCGACCCAGCCAAGAAAGCAGAATTCCGCGACGAAGTATTTTTATGGGATGCGCCCTTTGATCAAGCCCCAACATCGCTCGTCAAAACTCAACAGCGTTTTGCTAGCCTGATCTGGGGCAATGATACGCTCGCGATCGTCACAGACAATTGGTATGACACTCGCAATGAAAAGACCTATTTTTTCAACCCATCGAATCCTGCAGAAAAAGCACGTATTGTGTTTGATCGCAATACGCAAGATATCTACACCCACCCGGGACGTTTTGAAACTAGGCGCAATGACTTTGATCGCAAGGTCTTGGCGATTGAAGACAATCAGGTGTATCTCATCGGCGCTGGCCACAGCAAGCAAGGCCAGTTTCCTTTCATCGATCGCATGAACGTGCAATCCTTGGAAAAACAGCGGCTCTATCAATCATCTTATACCGACAAAATCGAAACCATTCTCTCCATCGAGGATGCCAAGAAAGGCGACGTCTTAGTACAACTGCAATCGAAGACAGACTACCCAAACTATTATTTCCGCAACTTGCAGAGCCAACAACTGAGCGCCATTACACAATTTCAAAATCCCTATGAAGGCTTGAAAAACGTCTCGAAAGAAGTCATCAAATACCAGCGTAAAGATGGCGTGCAACTATCGGGCACTCTGTATTTACCAGCAGGTTACGACAAATCCAAAAAAGAAAAACTCCCGCTTTTGATTTGGGCTTATCCCGCTGAATATAAGGACAAAAATTCCGCAGGCCAAAGCACCCACAATCCAAATGCCTTCACCGCACCGAACTACGGCTCCTTCATTTATTGGGCAACGCGCGGCTATGCTGTGCTAGACGATGCGGCATTCCCCATCATAGGCGAGGGCAAAACCGAACCGAATGACAACTTCATTCCGCAACTCGTTGACAACGCAGAAGCGGCGATTGATGCGGTCGATGCACTGGGTTATATCGACAGAAAAAAAGTCGCCGTGGGTGGGCACTCGTACGGCGCATTCATGACCGCGAACTTACTGACTCATTCCAACTTATTTGCCTGCGGCATTGCCCGCAGCGGCGCATACAATCGCACGCTGACGCCATTCGGTTTCCAAAGCGAGCAAAGAAATTATTGGGAAACACCTGAGGTGTACACCAAAATGTCGCCCTTCATGAACGCCGATAAAATGAAGACGCCACTGTTGTTGGTTCACGGTGAAGCTGACAATAATCCCGGCACCTTCACCTTGCAAACAGAACGCTACTTCCAAGCGCTCAAAGGTTTGGGCGCGCCGGCACGCATGGTGATTTTGCCGAAAGAGAGCCACGGTTATGCTGCGAGAGAAAACATCTTGCACCTGCTGTGGGAGCAAGATCAGTTTTTGGAGAAATGTTTGAAGAAATAAGAAGTAACGACTATTCGCTCACAAGAATGATGCCCAAACTCTGTGGCGTCATTCTTGGGATCGCTTCACACTGATCGAGTTGCTGCTGCAATTTGCTGTCACACACAAATACTTGCGCCTTGGTTTGCGCGATTGTTTGTGGCTCACGAAACAGGTAAATCTCACCGTCACCGGTTCCCTTTTTATCGTCGAACAAACGATTCAACAGCTTGATAGAAAATTGTTGCTGACTTTTTGCCGCGATTTTTTTGTTGATCGCCTCAGTCTTACCGTAATTCACTTCACCGGAAACAAAATTACGAACCGCATGTATCATCAAAAAGGTAGGCGATTCTTCGGTCGCTGCCAACATGCGTCTATGATTCCCCAACAAAAACACCGCGGCACAGGCCGAGGCGCACCGACCACGCACTTCCGTATTGAGACGATAACGATTGATCAGCGCTTCGAGACGGTCAACAATAATTCCCGCCGCCGCACCCGCTCCCGGCGAATCCACCAATTGCAGGGTATTGAATTGCCCTCGCCCCTGACGTAGCAATTCCTCGACTTCCACCACTCGCTCCAAAGTCAATTCGCCACGCAAGACGATGCGCGTCTCGTCGTCCACGTAACGAAAAGATTTAAATGCCATCAACACAACCACCACGCCAATAACGAGCAGTTCTGCTTTAAGGGTAGGAGAAAGTTGAGTCAAACGCCGCACTGAGAGTCACACCAATTAAGTCACAACCCGCCATTATCCTCTAAAGTGTGGCTTATTCCAAAGCTCTGGTATTGTTGATTTAAGGGCGAAGAAAAATTTTATCGGACAGTTCCCTCCCCTTCAAGGGGAGGGCTAGGGTGGGGATGGGTTTTGGTGGTACAAAACTGGCATAGGTATTCGACCGCAACCCATCCCCATCCCAGCCTTCCCCCTTGAAGGGGAAGGAGTATTCATTGCACCTCGACCACCCCTCACTTCCCCTTCTTCAAAGCCTCCAATTGCAAATACTTTTGCTGATACTTCTCAGTCAATCGCGTTTGCTTAGTGCTGGTATCCACGGCACGTCCCTGAATATAGACTTGCTCGACCTTGGTCGTGGTTTCCAGTGGGTCGCCATTGCTTACAAAGAAATTCGCCAGCTTGCCAACTTCGATAGAACCTAAGCGGTCTGCAACGCCCAAGATCTGCGCGGGATACAGCGTGATTGCTTTTAATGCCTGATCCGGCGCTAAGCCAAAACCAACTGCCACAGCGGCTTCATAAGGCAGGTTACGCTCATTCGGCGCATCGTCATCAGTGCCTGCACGGGCGATGCAAAACTTGACGCCCGCCGCAGCCAGCCGCGCTGCCAGCGTATATTCATCGTCGTAATTAGCGCCGCGACGTGCTGGCAATTTGTGTATGCCGGTGACGATAACAGGAATGTCGTTTTGCTTTAACACGTCGGCCATCATGACTGCATCCATGCCCCCTACGATCACCGCTTTCAAACGATAGCGCTGCGCAAAGTCAATCGCAAATCGAATCTGTGCCACATCTTGGGCGTGAAAAAATACGGCGCGCTGCCCGGCCAAGAATGGCAGCATGGATTCCCAGCGCACATCGATTTTGCTGCCGTCTTTTTGCGCACGGGCATCGCGATACGCCAATACAGTGTCAAAAGCGTCTTCCAACATTTTGACGCGCTGCGCTGAACTCTTGCGTACCTCATCAAGGCGACTGTCGAATGGTGGCGGAAACAGCTCAGGATTAAAACGCATGCCCGGCACACTGATATGCAAACCCAAATCGGATTGCACAGTCATCTCTTCCCACGTCCAGCCATCGAGTTGTATCAGGGATGAAGTGCCACTGATCAAACCCGCCGGAGAAAATGGAATCGTTAGCGCTGCCAAGACACCATTGGCGCGCGCAGTCGGTATCAATTCGCTGTCAGGATTGACCGCGACGATGGCCCTTGCATTTGGATTGATCACACCGGCTTCGGCATAATCTAGAGTCGCCCGCACGGACTGCACTTCGGCTAAACCCATCACCGTATTCGCCGCAATGATGCCGGGATAAATGTGCTTGCCCGTCACATCGACGACCTTGGTATCAGCGGGCAAGGTCAAGCCTGCATCTGATGCCGAGACTGCGGTGATACGTCCAGCTTGTACCAGCAGATTGGCGTTACTGAGATTCTCGCCACTTACAGTATGAATCGTTGCACCTTTGAATAACAGTGCTTGCTTTTGGACTGCAGCAGGTACGTTGTCCGACGCATGCGCTGCAAAGCTGTATGAAAACGCTGCAACGATTGCCAACTTTAATATTTTATTTTTGTTGTTCATGATTATTCCTCCGTGCATTCATGTTCATCCGTACCAGCCCAATAGCCAGTGTGATGCTTGCTCATGAAATGCAGCCATTGTTGCAATTCGAGATAAGCCTGATTTGCCGCCAGTATTTCCGCTGCTGTTTTTGGCGCACTGACTTTATCGCTCTTCTCTGCGCCTGGTTTTGCGCCATTGGGATTGGGCGTTGCAGCTTGACGGTTTGCTGCAATCTTTTTAATCAAACGTTGGCGCTCGCTTTGTGCTTGTTCACGTAGCGCTGCATCCTGCTTCAAATCAAAATAGCGACGCCCTTCTATCCAAGTTTGCTCCGCCCGACTGTATGTCGATAAAGGACTACCATTCCAGATCACAAAATCGGCGTCTTTACCAACCTCTAATGAACCAGTTCGGTCATCGATTTTCAATTGTTTGGCAGCATTGATCGTCACAAATTTGAGCGCCTCCGTATCGACCAAATTGCCATACTTAATCGCCTTGGCCGCCTCAGTCGTCAAATGACGCGCCAACTCATCACTGTCTGAATTAAATGTGGTCACCACACCCGCTTTGTGCATCAACGCACCATTAAAGGGGACGGAATCACTGACTTCCATCTTGTATCCCCACCAGTCGGAGAAAGTCGAAGCGCCCGCACCCAAACTCGCGATCACATCGGCAACTTTATAGCCTTCCATCACGTGTTGAAATGTGCCGACCATGAGATTGAATTCTTGCGCAATGCGGGCAAACATCAGAATTTCATCTTGGCGATAGGAGTGAATATGGATCATGCGTTTGCGATCCAATAGTTCAACCAGAGTATCGAGTTGCAAATCACGTCGCGGCTCCACACTTTGCGCAGGATTTTTACGCCATGCTTCACGCTCTTCTTTGTAGGCACGTGCTTCTAAAAAAGCGCTACGCAATATCTGCTCGACACCCATCCGTGTTTGTGGATAACGACCTGTCGCTTGTGGGCTATTCGATTGTTTGACGTTTTCGCCGAGCGCAAATTTAATCCCCGGGAACGCCGATTCCAATTTCAAGCCTTCTGCATCTTCACCCCAGCGCAATTTGATCACTTGATTTTGTCCGCCTATGGTATTTGCAGAGCCATGCAAGACATTGGCCGCAGTCAAACCACCTGCCAGCTGACGATAAATATTGATACTACTAGCATCGATCACATCGCCAATGCGCACTTCGGCGGTGATGGAGCTGGTCGCTTCATTGGTGCCCTGCATAATCGCTAGATGTGAATGGGCGTCGATAATGCCAGGGCTAACATGTTTGCCCATCGCATCAATGATTTCTGCTTGTGCAGGTGCGCTCAGGTTTTTGCCTATCGCTTTGATTTTTCCATCCACGATGAGTAAATCACTTTGCTCTAACTTACCTGCCGCAGCACTGGTCCATATCGTGGCGTTTTTGATCAACAGAGTTTTTACATGAGGCGGCGTGGCAATACTAAATGGTCCTGCAGGATAGCTATTTGCCCATTGCGCAGGCATGACTTCTGGTTTGACTATTGCCTTCTCCGGCACAAATGCTTTACTACGCTGAGCTGTCCATGCCACCACCTTGCCCTGTGCATCTTGCAAAGTGCCGCGTAATTGATCGCCCTCACCTTGTGCAACGATCGTCGCCTCACCTTGACGCACCACAATCTGATTGTCCTTGAAGCTGATGTCGAGCTTATTGCCATCGATGCTGAGTACAGGTTTTGCGACCGTGCCTGTAATCACCCAATTCGCATTTTGTTCGCCAGCCTTCGCAGTCCAAGTTCCACGCAATTCAAAACGATGAAAATGTTCAGTGGTGAATGCTTTGCCTTCGACGAAACTGATTTCTATCTGCGCCTGATCATCGGCAAACAAATCACCGTTTGCCACAACCAAGTTTGCCATCGCACCGACTTGCACACTGCCTAGTCGTTTCTGCACACCCAAGATTTTTGCAGGTGTCGTTGTCAATGCCGCTAACGCATGATCTACTGTCAAACCGCGCCGCACCGCTTGCCGCACGCGTGTCCAAAATTCTTTTTTAGGGTCTTTCAAACCTGCTGGGGTCAACATGACAGACACACCGGCCTGATCCAACATCGCCAAATTCGATGGTGCTTGCTCCCAATGCTGCATACCCTCTAAAGACGTATCCAAAATCTGATCGGGATGCTCAACTTCGGGCGCATTCGGAAACAGCAAAGGCACAATCACAGGCATACCCGTCGCTTTGAGATGGGCCAAACGACGATATTCAAAGCCATTGCCCTGCAAGATCATATTGAGTTTAAATTCGTCACGAATCTTGGTGATGCGTTGATAGGCTTGTTCATTATCTGCAGCGTAAACGACAGGCTGGCGTCCGGTCAAAACCGGTTTGAGCGCTTCTAGCGAGTCATTAATTTGAGGACGCTCTGCTTTATGCTTGCTCTCGCTGGCACGCGCATACCACTGCGCGTCATAAAAACTTTGTCGCACTTGCGCGATGACACCCATTAAAGAGCTGGGATAAGTTCCGCGGCTCGCTGGATCAAGTTCATTTGCCAGATGCTGGGCAACACGCGGTGTCAACACCAAATTTTTTGCCTGATCACCCGCACCTGCATTCAATAACGCACTCTGTCCACGGAAGATGCCCGCAGCAGGTGTTGCCAGCACTTGGGTGAATCCAAGTTCACGCGCCAACTTTGCCTCATCTGCTTTAACTTCCAATTGCGTGGCGACGTCTTGTTCTGGATGCACACGCGGATTATCACTCGCCAAAGCTCGGCCATTAAAAATGCGCGGCGATGCGAATGCTCTCATTGCACTAGCGGGCGTTGCTTGCAGACTCGCGGGGACGCCAAGCGAGCTTTGCATATCAATAAAGCCGGAATACACCGTGCGTCCGTCCAATTTCCACAGTTTTGCTCCGGCTGGTGCAGGTGCATTCGCAGCAACCGAAACGATCACGCCATCACGCATCACGATAGTCGCATTCTCCATCACCTTGCCCGGCGCCGCCACCAAACGCACACCCGTAATCGCATCCCAGCGCGGAGCGTGTTCACGCAAGCCCTCGCTACGCGTCGTTGACACTTGCGCCTGCAGACTGGCGGAGATCAAACTCGCCGATACCAATGCAAACACACCTCCTGCCAATCCCCAAGGCCTTAGCCGTTTAGAAAACTGCATTTTCTCTCCTTCTATCCATTTTTTACATTGTGTTTTTTGCGGAATGCTCTTCGACCACCCCTGTGAAAATAAATTCCCACCGACAAAAAACAAAAGTCGCCTGAGACCAATTTATCTATCTCAGGCGACCACTGCGGTTAACTACGCATTCAGACCATCAAAAATTCTTCACCGCTTTCTTTTGCAAGACTTCACGATACTCGCTAGGCGTCACACCCACCGTCGCCTTGAACATGCGAGAAAACGCACTGTGGTCTTGATAGCCGCAGGACGCGGCGATGTCGGTAATGCTGCGATTCATATCCGCCAGCATATTTGTCGCCGCATCAAGCTTGACCTTGATCATGAACTGGCGTGGCGTCAGTGAAAATATTTTTTGAAAATAACGCTCAATCTGGGCAATCGACAAATTGGTAATTTGCTCCAATTCGTTCATGTGGATGCTCTCTGCATAATGCGCATGAATATGTCGCACTGCCGCTGCGATACGGTGATACACGGGATGACGCTGATCGGGCATGCCTAAATCGCGCGAAGTACCAGTTAAACCAATGATCTGGTGGTTTTTATCGCGTAAAGGGACTTTATTTGTCAGACACCAACCGGGGTCGCGGTCGGGATAGAGATGAAGCTCAAGCTGGTCTTTGACCTCTAAACCACTGAGCACCACCATTTGATCTTGCTCGGTATAGCTTTGCGCCAGGGTCGTTGGGAATAATTCCTGCGCAGTCCGCCCCAGTATATCGTCCTTATCTTTATAGCCGCAGCGTGTCACCAAGGTGCGGTTGACCACCACATAACGCCCCTCTAAATCTTTCACAAAAAAAACCACATCGGGCATGGCATCGAACAGCGGCTCAGTAAAAAAAATATCGTTAATCGCTGAAGCCAAGACAATTCGGGGAGAAGTTTCAACCAAGCTCATGGTATTTCGGGATGTTGTTTGTTGCATAATTTAATCAGGGTTTATTGCCACAGAATTTCTCCACGCAAACGGAAGGTTCGTGGGAAGGTAAAAAATGCGGCGCTATGGATCAAAAATTAAGTATTTGTAAAATATTAAGGTAAATTTTCAGTTTTGAAAACCAGTTCTTGCACTTGTCTGCAAACTCGTCGTGGTTTCGTCTCTTTTGTGCTTCATGTTCCTTTGCTTGGATCAATTGACAACAAAAAGTTTCGATCCCGTCAAAAATTTTCGCAAAATGCGCTTGAAACCACAAAAAAACCTTAACAATATATTGTAAATATATTTGACTGAGATTACACTGAGCTTATTGCAGTGATTGGTCGCATATCGCAAACAAAACCTTGCAAATTTAGTCAATTTTTCACACTAAGGCTTGAGCGAAATTGCGTTGGCTAGGCGTGGAGCCGAAGACAGTACACTTGTCGACGAGGCAAACACAACAATGCCAGCATCTGTTTTACGTAAGCCCTACATACTAAGGAACCAACATGAATCAAACCAAATGGCGCGGTATTTTTCCAGCAGTCACGACCAAATTCAAAGAGAACGAAGAGCTCGATCAGGCGGCAATGGAAAAGCACTTCGCTTTTCAGATCGACGCCGGCGTACATGGCATGGTCACTTGCGGCTCCTTGGGTGAAGCCAGCACTTTGTCTTTTGACGAAAAACTCGAAGTCACACGCATCGCTTTAAATGTTGCCGACCGTCGCATCCCTGTTCTGGCGAACGTCTCTGAAACCCGCACCACCAATGCCCTGCGCTTTGTCGAGCAAGCGGCAAAAATGGGCGTGCAAGGTTTCATGGTCATGCCTTCTGTTTTGTATGCGGCAGATTCACGCGAAGCCAAAGCCAATGTGCGCGCCATCGCCGAAGCTGCGCAACTGCCTATCATGGTCTACAACAATCCTGTGACTTACAAAGTCGATCTGACACCTGAAGACTTTCAAGATCTGTCCGATTGCAAATGGATCGCTGCGATCAAGGAATCGACTGACAATATCCGCCGCGTGACCGATTTGCGTAATGCACTGGGTGACCGCTATCAGATTTTCATGGGCGTCGAT
>JACQDW010000198.1 GCA_016200845.1 Burkholderiales bacterium
AGCGCTAATGGCAGCATTATTTTTTGTGGTAACAGGATTGCGTCGTGGAAAAAATGGAACAAACAAAGAGCACTAATACATCTCAGGCATCGCAAACACAATCTGGGCGTTGGAAATTGTTGCTTGTTATCGCGGTGTGCGCCGCACCTATGCTGGCGTCCTACTTCACCTACTTTGTCATCAAGCCCGGCGCCGCGACCAACTACGGCACCTTGCTCGATCCGCGGCTCTATCCTATGCCTTCCCTGAACACGCAAGATTTGCAGGGGAAGCCACTGGGCTTAGATGCGTACAAGGGCAAATGGCTGATGGTGCAAGTCGATAGCTTGGCTTGCGATGCACAATGTCAGAAAAAATTACTCGATATGCGCCAACTTCGTACCGCGCAAGGCAAAGAAATGGATCGCATCGAGCGGGTTTGGCTGATCACTGATAGCGCCGACACGCAATTGATCGATCAGCGTCTGATGGCAGGCATAGAAGGTACGCGCTTGCTGAAAGTCGATGCAGCACGTCTCCAGACGTGGTTGCCAGTCGAGAGCGACAGCGCAATACGCGATCACATTTACCTCATTGATCCTTTGGGTAATTTGATGATGCGTTATCCAAAAAATGCGGATGCGAATAAAATAAAAAAAGACTTGAGCAAGTTGCTCAAAGCGTCTGCGATAGGCTAATCGCATGTTTGTTCAACTCGCCCTGACTGGTTTGCTGGTCTCTCTGTTTCCGCTGGCATTAGTGTGGGCATCGAAAGATCAGAATAAATATCGCAAGCTGATCGCTGTGACTTTGTTCCTCACTTTTGATCTGATTATCTTTGGCGCTTTTACGCGCCTGACCGACTCCGGTCTTGGTTGCCCCGATTGGCCGGGATGTTATGGACAGGCCAATCCATTTCAAGCACATAGCGATATCAAAGCGGCGGAAGCCCTACTCCCCACTGGCCCGGTGACGGTGATGAAGGCATGGATAGAAATGATACATCGCTATCTGGCGATGGCGGTGGGCGTGCTGCTGACCGCGCAGTTGTGTATCGCGTGGTGGCGACGTAAGGACTTTACGCATTCCCCCTGGCTGGCAACCGCTTTGTTTGCTTTGGTCTTGGTGCAGGGAGCCTTCGGCGCGTGGACGGTGACCATGAAACTCCAGCCCGTGATTGTGACCACGCACCTTTTGCTGGCACTGACCTTATTAAGTCTGTTGGTCTGGGCTTGGCAAAGGGAAGTGCGGCAAGAGAAGCTTAACGCGAGCACCACCTTACGCTTGCTAGCGCCGATAACTTTCCTTGTGCTGCTCGTCCAAATAGCGCTGGGCGGCTGGGTTAGCACGAATTATGCGGCGCTTGCCTGCGCTGACTATCCGACCTGCGGCGGCGTGATGTTACCCGCGCTCGACTTTGAGCATGCCTATACCTTATGGCGCGAATTGGGGCGTACCGCTGGCGGCGATTTTATTCCCTTCTCTGCACTGGTCACCATACACTGGGTACATCGCAGTTTTGCCTGGCTCGCCTTTGCTTTCTTGGCGACCCTTGCCTGGCTGGCGCATCGCGATCTGGCTACACGTTCATTATCCCGCTGGATCTTGGCTGTGCTTTGCATGCAAGTCGGCACCGGTATCGCCACGGTGTATTTCTCCTGGCCTTTAGCCTTGGCGGTGTCCCATAATGCTGGAGCCAGCTTACTTGTGCTGTTGCTGGCCATGTTAAACTACCGCGTTCGTTCACGCACCTAATTCGATGATTGCTTTACCTATGCTCAAACAACGCTTGTCCCAATACCTTGCTCTGACCAAACCGCGTGTGACACAGCTTGCGGTTTTTTGTGCGGTCATCGGCATGTTTTTAGCGACACCGACTTTGCCGGACTGGCGCGTTGTGGTGCCAGCGACCGCAGGGATTTGGCTGCTGGCAGGTGCCGCATTTGCAATCAATTGTCTGGTCGAACGCGAGATCGACGCGCGCATGGCACGCACCGCGCGTCGCCCCAGTGCTCAGGGCGAGATCAGCACTTCACAGATTTTGTTTTTCTCTGGCCTGATCGGTGGCGCTGGCATGGCGATCCTCTACTTGCTGGTCAATCCACTGACCATGTGGCTGACCTTCGTCACCTTCGTCGGCTATGCCGTGATCTATACCATCATCCTCAAACCCGCCACACCACAAAATATTGTGATTGGCGGTTTGTCTGGTGCGATGCCTCCCGCCTTGGGCTGGGCAGCGATTGCTAATGATGTGCCTATGCAGGCGTGGTTATTGGTCTTGATTATTTTTGTCTGGACGCCACCGCATTTCTGGGCACTGGCGATGTATAGACGCGATGACTATGCCAAGTCGGGTTTGCCTATGCTGCCAGTGACACATGGTCCTGAGTTCACGCGCTTTCATATTTGGCTGTATACCATCGCCTTGTTTGCCACTACGCTGTTGCCGTATGCTGCGAAAATGAGTGGCTTGATTTATCTGGTCAGTGCAGTGATTTTGGGGCTGGGATTCTTGTGGTATGGCTGGCGTATCTATCGTTATTACGACGATCTGCTGGCGCGTAAGACCTTCACTTTCTCGATTATTTATCTGTCTTTATTGTTCGCCGCGCTGCTGGTGGATCACTACATTAAGCTATGATGATGAAATCATTTTCTGTGCCCCGAATTTGGCGGACTTTCGCAGCGCTGATATGTACGAGTTTGTTGCTGACAGCGTGCCAAAAAGATGCCCCACAGTTTAAGAATACCGATATCACTGGCGCGAGTTTTGCCCGCGAGTTGAACCTTAGCGATCAATTCGGCAAGCCACGCACACTGGCTGATTTTAAGGGTAAGGTTGTGGTGATTTTTTTCGGTTACACCCAATGCCCTGATGTTTGCCCAACCACGATGGTGGAAATGGCCAATGTCATGAAAAGTCTGGGTAAGGATGCGGAGCGCGTACAAGTGCTGTTCGTGACCATAGATCCAGAGCGTGACACGCAAGAATTATTGGCGGCCTACGTTCCTAATTTTGATCCACGGTTTTTAGCCTTACGCGGCGATGTGGTGCAAACTGCGAAAGTCGCTCAAGAATTTAAAGTGGTGTACCAAAAAGTGCCCGGTAAGAGTAACGACAGCTATAGCATGGATCACACCGCAGCCAGCTACATCTTCGACCCACAAGGTAGGGTACGCTTGTTTGTGCAATATGGGAAAAAGGCAGATGAGATCGCGCATGATCTGCGCTTGTTGTTGCAGTAATTGTGAGCTTCAAAAGAAAACGGCACGCATTGCGTGCCGTTTTCTTTTTATACAGCTTAATTGTATTGGCTTAAGCTCGATTTCATCTTCTTCAAAGCCGCGCTTTCAATTTGACGTATGCGTTCGGCAGAAACGCCGTATTCGTCCGCCAATTCGTGCAAAGTCGCGCCATTGCCATCGTCGTTTTGCAGCCAGCGTGATTCTATGATGTGGCGTGAACGTGGATCGAGTTTAGCTAAGGCAGACTCCAAACCTTCGCTTTGCAGACGATCGTATTGCATTGCTTCGATCACGCGGGTTGGTTCTTCTGTGTCTGATTTTAAATAAGAGATTGGTGCGAATTTATCGTCTTCGTCGTCGCTGGAGCTGTCCAAAGCGACATCGTGACCGGACAAGCGCATTTCCATTTCGATGACATCTTCACGTTTGACATCAAGCTTAGATGCCAAGCTGTCGATCTGTGATGGCGTCATGGAGTCCAGGCTCTCTTTATTGCTGCGCAGATTGAAGAACAATTTGCGTTGTGCCTTGGTCGTCGCGACTTTGACTAAGCGCCAGTTCTTCAAAATGTATTCGTGCATCTCGGCTTTGATCCAATGCATGGCGTACGACACCAGACGCACACCTTGGTCAGGGTCAAAGCGCTTGACCGCTTTCATCAAGCCGATATTGCCTTCTTGAATTAAATCAGCGTGAGGCAAGCCATAACCGAGATAACCACGGGCGATTGATACGACCAAGCGCAGGTGTGACATCACCAACTGTTGCGCGGCGTTTAAATCATTATTCTCTTTGAGTCGTGTCGCGAGGCTGACTTCTTCTTCCTGCGTCAACATGGGCAAACGATTGACCGCGGAAATATAGGCATCGATATTGCCTAAAGTCCCGGAAAAACCCAGTGCTAAAGCCGTGCTGTCGGATGGACGCATTAAGGCTTGTGCTGATGTTAGTGTCATGTTTCCTCCTGATTTTTGATCAGATAAATACTACAGGTGCCTAGTGCATATTTTTTCTTATATTAGCACTCAATCGGCTTGAGTGCTAATAATCTGTTCGAATTTGGATATTTCAAGAGGTGGAGGTAAATATTTGCGTAAATTACATCGGCAATTTAGCAAGTTGGCGTCGGACAGAGAGGTAACTGCCAAATAAACCCAGCAGCTTGCTGATGAGTAACAAGGCAAGGCTGGGCAGCCAGGCTAAAGGGCTGAGATGAAATTCAGAAGCGTAGAGCTGAGCGAACTCGGCGATAGCCTGATTCAAAGGAATCAGTGCAAGCGCCACGATGCACAGTGCCAGACCTCCAGAC
>JACQDW010000199.1 GCA_016200845.1 Burkholderiales bacterium
ATATTCTTTTCGCGAATATAAAAGCCGATGCCGAACACCGTGGCATCCATCAGTTCGTTGACATTGCGATAGAGCACATCGATGATCGCTTCGGTGTCGAGTTTAGCCGTGATTTCTTTGCCGATTTCGCTGAGAAGTGAAATATGGTGATGGGCTTCTTCTACCGTTTCTTTTTGCAGTTCGACGCTGGCTTTTTGACTTTGTAATTCTTGCGTACGGGTGAATACTTGTTCTTCCAATGTGCGTTTTTGTTGTAGCAAGAGTCGCACGCGATACAAGAAAAAACTATAAGTGAAACTAAGAACGGCCAGCGCCAATAACACACGGAACCACCAGCTACGCCAAAATGGCGGCGCGATGTCGATCATGAGTGTGGTTGCTTCTTCGTTCCAAAGACCATTCTTGTTACTGGCTTTGACTTTAAAAACATACTTGCCGGGATCAAGATTGGTATAGGTGGCAAAGCGTTTTTGTGCATCTGTTTCTATCCATCCGGGGTCAAAACCTTCCAGTTGATAGGCGTAGCGATTCTGGCTGGGGTCGGCGTAATGAAGCGCTGCGAACTCGATTGCAAAATTGGTGTCGAGATGGGTTAAATAAATTGTCTTGGCGTCATGCACAGCGCCATCTAGTCGCGGCTTGTCATTCACACTGAGCTTGCTGATACTTTGATTGGAAATCAAAAAATCGTTGATCACCACTTTAGGGGGAATCAGATTGTCGTGAATTTCTTCGGGCTTGAATTGGCTTAATCCAGTCCAGCCGCCAAAAAAGAGCGTGCCATCCTCCGCCTTGTGTGCGGCTCCGATCAGGTAGGAGCCTTGTATCATGCCGTCTTTGTCGCTGTAATTTTTAACGCGATGGCTGTTCACATCGATTTTGGAAATGCCCGCCGTACTGCTGATCCAAATATTGCCGGTAGCATCTTCGAGTATGCCGCCGACTGATTCTGCAGAGCCATCCGCTTGCGTTGGAAAAAAGCGAAAATGTATACTGCCGTCGCCAGATCTTTGCATGAGATTTAAACCACCCGAGGTACCCACCCACAGATTGCCTTTACTATCCTCGTACAGCGCATGAATACGGTTGTGGCTGAGGCTGGTTTTGTCGGCTTCGTTATGGACGAGGTGACTGAATTTTTCAGTGTGGGGATCAAAGCGATCCAGACCATTCATGGTGCCTACCCAGAGCTCGCCTTGACGGGTTTCCAGTAAGCCGTATGCCCAGTTATTGGCGATACTGTCAGGATTTTTGGGGTCATGACGAAAGCTGGTGACGTGATCTTGTCCACGCAATTTTCGGTGTAGGCCGCCCCGGCTGGTCAGCCACATGGTTCCCTGACGGTCAAATAAAATTCGTTCCAAAAAATTGTCGTTCGCGTCTTTGCTGATACTGATAGTTTGAAAGCGATGTTGAGTTGGATCAAACAAAGATAAGCCAGAGTGCGTGACGATCCACAAGCGCCCCTCTTTGTCGGGGGAAATGGCGGAAATCTGATTGCCTGCGAGACCTTGGTTTTCCGTCGCAGTTTTCATCCAGGCGCGGATCTGGTGCGTGCGTAAATTCATTCTGAGCAGTCCCCCCGCATACGTGCCCAGCCACAGACTATCTTGATCGGCTGCAGCGATGGCGCGGATGCGGTTGTCGCTGTTACCGCTGGCGTCGTCCTGCAATTGCACGTATCGATGAAAGCCGCCACTCTTTAAATCGATGCGACTTAAACCAGCCGATCGCGCACCGACCCACAAGACACCCGTTCTGTCTTGAAAAATTTTGCTGACGTGATTGTGCAATAAGCTGTTGGGATCAAGCGGACGATGGCGGAATAACTCATATGGCTGTGATGCTTGACGCGGGTCAAACTTCAATAAGCCTTGATTCACCGTCCCTATCCACAACACCCCTTCCTGATCATGAAACAAGGTTTGTAAGCGAGCGATCTCCAGGCCTTCGTGCTCCGCCTCTGAACGTATTTGTGGCGATTTTTCTTGCTGAGTATCGAGTGACGATAAGCCGTTATCGCTGGCAATCCACAGTCGTTGTTGTTGGTCTAGCGAGAGCGCCACGATATTATTCTGGGCACTGTCACTGCCTTGTTTGCGATGCAGATCAATGTGCTCAAATTGCTGAGTAGCAGGATCAAATTTGTCTAAGCCGCTGGGGGTGGCAATCCATAGACGATGCTGACGATCGGCGACCAGATCGGTGATGAGATCATCGCGCAAACTATTGGTCACGCTATGATCGTTGCGGTAATCGACAAACTGATGGCTGCGCATGTCGAAGTGCATCAGGCCATAATCAGTCCCCAGCCACAAGCCTGTTTTCCCATCGCTGACGATGGCTTGAATCTTGTAATTACCGCGCGTGCCGCCTTGTTTTCCATCACGCAAAAAATTACTGAATTTGCCGTTGCTGTGCTGATACATGGCAAGCCCCGATTGCGTGCCTATCCACAAACTGCCATCGTGATGTACATATAAAGCCGAGGCATAATTGTCGCGCAAGGTGTCCGGGTCTTTGGGGTCGCTGCGAAACACTGTAGTGCGATAACCATCGTATTTCACGAGGCCCGCCTGCGTGCCAAACCACATATAACCTTGTTGATCCTGAGCGATGGCGATGATGGACTGTTGAACAAAACCTTGATCTGGACCAAGGTGATCAAAGCGCAGCGAACCTAAGGTACTTGCTAAGGCGCAGCCCGACGCGAACCACCACGTGGATAGCACGCATAGAGCAAGCCGCCATAGAAAGTGAAATCGCATTGCCAGAAACCTTTTTGCAAAGACTCGTTTGCCTGCTGGGAAGCGGTACGAACAGATTGTTCGCATGATTTCATCTTAGTTGACAATGCTCCAGCTTGCACGTCTTGCGCGATTTGGCGTGGCTTTTTATTGAGACATCGTTGATTTTTTTGTCGTCCAGACAAGTTGCAGGCAAGAAGACTTGCCGCGTCAATATGAAGAAGCAGAAACGATGGCTTGATACGCCAATTTTTTAAACTCAAACGAGTAAGGATGCCAGAACGCCATTTGCCTTTGCGTCATCAGCAAACCTGCCATATTGTGACGTGGCGAGATCCACCAATGGGTGCCAGCGATGCCGCCCCATTCAAATTCATCTTGCGCATCTTGCGGATCGTTTTCACCCGGAACCAAGGTTACCGCACCGCCAAAACCAAAGCCCTTGCCCGGCACATCGCCGACACCCGGAAAGGCAATGCCCCATCCCGCAGGCAAATGATTTTGCATCATCAATTGTCTGCTTTCTGGGCGTAAAATTTCTGTGCCACCGGGCAGAAAACTACGCATCAAAGCCAACATATCCGCCATGCTCGATACCAGTCCACCGCCACCAGAAAAGCGCGGTATCGGTTTTAAGAAAGCATCAGGATAGGGCGACTTTTCCAGCCGCTTGAGATCGCGGTTTAGCACATTCATAGGATCGCTGCCGGCATAGTACGCCGCCAGTCGCCCATGTTTATGTGGTGCCAGCCAAAAGCTGCTGTCGTTCATGCCTAAGGGCGAAAAAATCCGCGCATGCAGATAGACATCAAAGTCGTCGCCACTGACCACTTCCACCAGCCGCGCCAATACATCGCTGGCAATCGAATATTCCCACTTGGTGCCCGGATGAAAACTCAAAGGCAAAGGCTCCAATACATCGATCAAGGTCGATAGCGGTTCAAAAGCGTTTAAGACTTTGGCTGCGACATAGGCTTGGTAGATGGTGCTGCCATGATCGAGCAAACCATAACTCAAGCCCGACGTATGTGTCAGCAATTGCCGCACCGTGATAGAAGAGCGCGCAGGCTCGGTGTCATTGATGTCGGTCGCGCCTAGCCGCAAGACGCGGCGCTTGCCCAATTGCGGCAAGTAAGTTTCTATCGTGTCGTCCAGTGTGAGCAAGCCGTCCTCCACCAACTGCATCACCGCAATCGAGGTCACTAATTTGGTATTCGAAAACACCCGAAACAAATGATCATCGCACAAGGGAATTTGATTCTCAATATCGGCCCAACCGACCGCCTGACTATGCACTAAATCCTGACCATGTAGAATGGCGGACGACACTCCCGACAAAATTTTTCTATCGACATAGCGCTGCATCGCAGGAGCGATCGCGCTGAAATCAAAACGGCTGGGAACGACGTGCATGGCGGATTTCTGGGGGCAAATGAGAGGCGGTATTTTAAGCGATTTTGAGAGGATGGAGATGAAGCAAAATTTTGACTTGGTACCCGATCAGCACATGACGTTCTTGCACAATTGCGTGCAACACGCCATGGGTGCGGTGCAAGCAGAGCAATGTTTGCCTCCCTTTTTGCGACAACTACAGTCGCAATTAGCGCCTATGTCCGCACTAGGGCGTATCGTGGTGATAGGTGCAGGTAAAGCGGCCGCTGCGATGGCGTAGAGCTTGGAGCGACACTTGGCCTATCCTGTCAGCGGATTGGTGATCACACGTGATGGCTATGGTGCGCCTTGCAAGCAAATACAAGTATTGGAAGCTTCGCATCCCGTGCCCGATATCCGCAGTCTAGAGGCGGCGCAAGGTATGCTCGAACTGCTTGCGGGCGTCACGCCTGACGATGTGGTGATCGCCCTGTGGTCGGGCGGTGGTTCAGCTTTATTGTGTCTGCCCGCGCCTTGTTTGTCTCTGACGGAAAAGCAAAACATACATCGCGCCCTGCTGCGCTCCGGCGCCAGCATCCACGAGATGAATTGTGTGCGCAAGCATTTGTCGGCCATCAAAGGCGGACGCTTAGCGCTGGCTTGCGGCGGGGCGCGTATCGTCAATTTCATATTGTCCGACGTGCCCGGCGACGATCCTGCGACCGTTGCCAGCGGCCCGACTTTGCCTGATAGCAGTACCTGTAGTCAGGCTTGGCAGATTCTCCAGACCTATCGCATCGAGGTGTCCGAGCGCGTTCGCGCTTTTTTGCAATCACCAGAGTTCGACATCATCGCTGAAACACCGAAAGCATCGCACCCAATATTCGCAGCGAATCGACACTCCACCTACATCATCGCGAGCGCCCAGATCGCATTGCAGGCTGCCGCTGACTACGCGCAAAGTCTGGGCATGCAAGTGTTGATTTTGTCAGATCGCTTAGAGGGCGAAGCTCGCGAACTAGGACGGCAACACGCCGTGTTAGCGCTGCAAAAGCAAGCCGAACTGAAACTGCAAACCCAGCCCAAGCCGCTCCTCATTTTGTCCGGTGGAGAGACCACGGTACACGTCAAAGGGCAGGGTCGCGGCGGCAGAAACACCGAATACCTGCTGAGCCTCTGTCTGCACTTACAAGGTCAAACCGGCATCAGCGCCCTCGCCATCGATACCGACGGCATAGACGGCAGTGAAAATAATGCAGGTGCCAGCATCACAGCGGACACCCTGCAAAGAGCAAGCGAACTCGGCATGTCGGCGCTAGACTATCTGGACAATAACGACGCTTTTACCTACTTCGAGGCGTTAGGCGATTTGATCATCACGGGGCCGACGCGTACTAATGTGAATGATTTTCGGGCGATTGTGGTGGAGGGGTGAGATTGTCTCATCACGTTTGTTATGTGTATAAATATCGCCTAAAATGTGTATTAGCAAAATTTGCAAATGAAGGAGGAGCGTATGCGTACCAATATTGTGATCGACGACAAGCTGTTGAGTGACGCCCTCAAAGCGACTGGCTTGGCGACGAAAAAAGAGGCAGTTGAGCTAGGCTTGAAGACCTTGATTCAGTTGAAAAAACAAGAAAGTATCAAAAAACTCAGAGGCCGACTGAAATGGGAAGGCGACTTGGATGAGATGAGGCTGGCAAAGTGATCTTCGTCGACACCAGTGTCTGGATCGACTACTTCAATGGCAAAGTGAGCCCCGAAGTCGATATTCTGGACGACGCCCTCGGCACCGAGGCAGTGGCAATCGGCGATCTCATCGCGCTAGAAATATTGCAGGGCTTTAAACAAGATAAAGACTATAAAGCCGCACAAGTGATGCTGAGTAGTTTGACGATCTATGATTTGTTGGGCGAGCAAGCTGCCTATGCCTGCGCCGACAATTATCGACTCTTACGAAAAAAAGGGTTCACCATCAGAAAAACCGCAGACATCATTATTGCGACGTTTTGCATTGATCACGATATTCCCCTGCTGTTTTCGGATAAAGATTTTCTACCGTTTGTGGAGCATCTTGGTTTGCGTTCAGTGGGTTGATTGCTTCCTAGGTTTGTTGCGATGCCAGTTTCAGTTATGTGCTCGTTAAAAATACTTTGCCCATGATAGGCCCGCGTAGCCAAGGATAGATGCCACTAGACAAGATAGTACAATTCCATCAACTGGAAAATCAAGAGCCCAACCAAAACCGAGGCCAGCAGTAGAGGACAATAGCGTTCGAAGAAATGGACGATCTTTTTTCTTGTCACCGGGCGCACTGTCAAACGCCATAATGGCACCGATCATAAACCCGAAACATGCAAAT
Source organism: Burkholderiales bacterium (assembly GCA_016200845.1). Taxonomy (GTDB): domain Bacteria; phylum Pseudomonadota; class Gammaproteobacteria; order Burkholderiales; family Burkholderiaceae_D; genus Undibacterium. The sequence continues at coordinate 6,484 of JACQDW010000199.1, forward strand.
GCAGCTGCGTGCTGCGGCCATGACGTCTTCCCTGCGTCAATCATTCCAAAGGCAGCAAAAAGCACTGTACAGAAAATAACAATAGCAAGGTAAGCTTAATCGAGGCTTTCATCATTTCATCTCAAGTAGCACAAAATATGGAGCTTTTTCTAAGGCTCAGGACGTTTCGCACACTAGGATCTTACGTCACTACCGTTGACGATTGTTATAGCGACTACAAATTAAACCTTGAAGCGTGAGGTGTGCACCAAAGATTCAGAAAAAATGCTTCAGCTTAGCTGCTCCTTTCTCGCCTCAGAAGTCTGTAGGGGTTTCATGTCAAAAATCGCTCGACATAAAACCCTCAGCAAACGTCATTCACTCATTTCTTCACAGGCTCAGGCGGCATAGGCTTGCGTGGCATCATGTCGTCGCGGTTGGCGGTGTGGGCGACGAAGCTGGCCATGATCATCGCGGCTTGCATCATGTCGGACTTTTGTACTTTGTCGTAGACGTCGATGTTGGTGTGATGCGTGCGGGTGAAATAATCCATCGGCTCTTGGATGAATTGGAAGCCAGGTACGCCGACGGCGTCAAAACTCACATGGTCGGTGCTGCCGGTTTTGCGCATAGTGCTGGTCTTGGCGCCGAGGTCGTGGAAAGGGGCCAACCAGGAGTCAAAAATGACTTTGGCGGCGGCGTTATTCTCGGCATAGATACCACGGATTTTTCCTGCGCCATTGTCGAGATTGTAGTAAGCCGAGATCTTGCCGTGCAGGGCTTTGGTTTGCAATGGGCCCGTAGCGCGGCGCATGAATTCTGGTACGTCTTTGTCTTTAGCGTCGGTCGATAGTGCGCGTTCAGCGACGTTCTTTTTGATGAAATCACGTGAGCCTAATAAGCCTTGCTCTTCTCCGCCCCACAGCGCAATGCGAATCGTGCGCCGTGGTTTGAAGTTGATCGCCTTAAGTAAGCGCACGGCTTCCATGGCAACCGCGACACCTGCGGCGTTGTCTGTCGCGCCTGTGCCTGCATGCCATGAATCGAGGTGGCCGCCTAGCATCACGATTTCGTCCTTCTTGTCCGAGCCGGGAATCTCAGCGAAGACATTGATGGAATTGTCAGGGTCTTCGTCACCAAAATTGACGGCGACTTCGATTTCCATGTCCACGTCTTTTTTCTTTTCCAGCAAGCGGAACACGCGGTTGTAATGCTCGGCTGTCATGACCAGTGCTGTGGGGCCGGTCGGCTCATCTTTTTTATAGGAGCCGCCACCTTGTACAAAGATAGTACCGTCATCACCGCGCGAGGCATTGATGGTGGCCAGCACTTTTTCTTCAACCAGATAGCCGACTAATTTTTTGTTAAAAGCCTGACGTTTGGCGAATTCAGCCATGTCCATAGGGGGACGCACGTTGGCCGCTGGCGCCTCAAAATCAAGATTGGCGATGTCGCTCAATTCTTGGTCGCTGTGGCGTTTGGCATCCGGTGTGAAGTGCGGTTTGGTAGCAATGGGTTGATCGCGTAACAGGATCACGCCCGCCAATTTGCCTTTCCATTTTTCCAGATCTTCGTCGGTCTCTAACTTGGCATAGATCGCCTTGCCATGTTTGAGTCCGTCGGTGCCCGGTGTCCATGCCTTGGGAATCGCCACCAACTCTAATTTGCCCGGTGCGGTCATGCGCAGGGTGGATTTTTCTAAAGTCCAGCTACGGCCAAACGGGGCAATGCTGACCGTTTGCGCATTGCTCAGACCCCATTCTGTCAATTGCGATTTACTCCAGTCGCCCGCCTTTTTGAGCGCAGGCGTGCCCGTCAAACGAGGGCCAATTTCGTCGGTCAGGACACTTAGGGTTTCCATGACTTTGGAACGATTGGTGCCCTCGTCGCGAATTTTGTTAACGAGAGTGAGATCAACTTTGTCCTCGAATGCCAAAGCAGGTAGCGCGGCACCGACAAAGAGTGAACAGACTAAGAGAGGAATAAGGCGCATAGGTTTTCCTTGTTCTTGTTGTAGAAATGGGGGAGAGCCGAAACCCGCTTGGGCGGGCTCGGCACCGTGCTTGGATGGAGAGGTGGGGAAAAGGTTCCCGCACCCGAAGGTGCGGGAGAGGCGAATCTATTTGTTGACTTCAGCAATTGCTGCTTCTAACACGGTATCGCGGTTGGCGCGGAAATCTGCAATAGTGGGATGGACGACGATGTGCGGTTGTACGCCGATGCCGACAAAGGCTTTGCCGTCAGGATAGGTGTCTTGCTTAGTACAAATTCGGGCTCGTCCGCCACCGGGTAGACTGAGCATTAATGGTTGACCTGTACTGCCGCCAGTGGCCTCCCCCATCATCACGCCGCGTTTCATGCCGTCAAAGGCAACCGCAAAGTCTTCCGCCGCTGAGAACGTCATGGCAGACGTCAGCACGACAACCTTTCCGGCAAATTGGTGCGTGGGGTCAGCTTGTTCCAACTCATCAGAAAAGTCGTGCATGGTGTCGGGTCTTCCCCACGCCCGCATCGAGGGTAAATAGTTGCGCGTCGCAGCATGGCTGGTGGCGAAGGGTTTGGGGCTTAAAGTTTTGAGAATTCTAAAGCCAACATCACCACTGCCGCCGCCATTGCGCCGGACATCAAAAATAATCGCTTTTGCTTTGCTAATGTCGGGGAAGGCTTTGAGGTATTCATTGGCGGCGGTGTCGTCGCCAAATGAATTGAGCGCGACATAGGCGATCTGTCCAGGCAACATGCGCCAGCTAAATGGGCCTGCGCCGCTACCGTGACGTTGCTCATAGCTGACGCGTGTGATAGGGCTGGTTGTCATGTTGCCCTCGGCATCGCGTACAGTGAGCGTGAGCTTCTCGGCCATCGGCCCCGAGAGAAATTGGTAGGTAAATAACCTGATGTTCCTATCTTGCGCCGTCGATGCGCTGATGACAGAACCTAGGCTCTGCTGCATATAGTCTTGCACTGGAATGTTGTTGACATGCGTAATTTCTGTCCCGCGCACAATCCCTCGTTGTTTGAGATTGTCGTCGTGAATACGATTAATGATGACGCGGTTTTCTATGAATTCTGTGCTGATGTCTGGCTTGGCATAGATGTTGTCATACAGTGTTTCTGGCGGATACACATTGGTATGAGCATCTTTCAACAAAGCACACATTTCCATCAGCACTCGATAATAATCAGCCGTGCTTTTTGCGGCTTTGACTTTGGGCAAATAGCGGAGATAGACCGCATCCCAATCGAGGTCGCGCAGGGTTTTAGTGTACACAAAATTGTATTTCACCTCAG
>JACQDW010000209.1 GCA_016200845.1 Burkholderiales bacterium
ACTACGCTGAGTAGATATCCGGTCGGCGCGTAGTCCGGGACTTTCCATGCGAAGATCAAACCAGCCAGCATAGTGATGAAAAATACAGCGTGTATAGTTTTACCCATACCACTGTCTCGATGGTAGGCGAATTTAAAGATGGCGAAATACATCGCTAAGTTTTCTTTATTCACTGTGTCACCTCGATAAACAAGTCTTCTAAATTCATGCTATTAATCGTGAGGTGAGGGTGTTGTTCACGTAGTTCTTGCGCTTGATGCGTACTCATTTTGAGTAAGATGGGTGCATTACTCGTGTTAATCGCATTGCTAATTTGCGCTATTTGTGCAGGAAGTGATTGCAGAAGGTCTTGTAACCGAGTTAAACCGCCTTCGATTTTATAGGTGCTCTCCAGAATATGATCTAGTTCGCCTTGTAAAACGATTTTTCCGTCACGTAGAAAAGCCACATCCATCGCGATACGTTCTAAGTCGGACAAAATGTGCGTGGAAAAAATAACGGTGGTTTGTTGTTCGATCACGCTGTTAATCAGCTCATTTAGAAACTCGCGACGTCCCAGTGGATCGAGGCTGGCGACCGGTTCATCGAGAATGAGAAATTCTGGATCATGGGCCAGAGCGCGAATGATAGACAGGCGCTGCTTTTGTCCGCCAGAGAGTTTGGCAATTTTTTTGTCGATATCGATATTCCATTTGCGTATTAAATTGTCGACCTTGTCGGCATTCCAGCGCGGATACATGGTTTTGAAATAGCCCAGCATTTCTCTGCCTGTCATCCACTCAAACAGCTCAGAATTTTGTGGTACAAAGGCGATTTTGGCGCGCACGGTATCACTGAGTTTGCTGCTGGCTTCTCCCATCACAAATGCTTGCCCTTGATCTGTTTCGCGCAAACCCAATGCGCATTCGAGCAGGGTGGTTTTGCCAGCGCCATTGCGACCTAATAGACCAATGACTTTACCGCGTGCCACTGTCCAATCGAGGTTGTGCAGCACTGCGTTGTTTTCAAAATGTTTGGAAATGCCGACCAATTGCAAAGCAGATGTCATTTATTTTCTCCTAAAATTTGTTTAAACAGGGCGAGGGCGCGGCTATTGGACATCCCCATTTGTTGCGCTTCCAATGCGGCACGTTCTAAGCTTGGTCGGAGTAATTCTTCGCGCTGACTGTGTTTGTCTTGAGTGACGTGAAGATGACTTTTTGTTGAGATACACACCAGCATGCCAACACCGCGGTGACGTCGCAGTAAACCTTCAACTTCTAAATAGTTATAGGCTTTCGAGACCGTCATAGGATTGAGTGTCAAGGCCAGCGCTACCTCACGTACCGATGGCAGCAGATCGCCATCAGCAAGCTGCCCAGCGGCACTCATGCGCCGTATCTGCTCCATCAACTGCTTGTAGAGTGGGTCGCTGGAGCCAGGGGCAATGCTAAAAATTGCAGGGGCATGGGTTTTCATTGGAGTGACAAGTTTTTGTCTAGTGTATTAGTTGGATAATACAAGATGTGATGGGAATTTTGGCAAATTTTTTTATTGCGTGAAAAAAGAGACACTTCATTGCGAGGCAAGTCGCCGAAATGTTGTTCTAGAGACCTCTGCACAACTGTAGCGAGCGGCCGCAGTTTGAGTTGAGAAGCGCACCTGTGCTAGAGCACAGCGAGCATCGCAAACTCAAAATTCGGTCGCGCAGTAAGTTGTGCAGTGGTCTCTTCTAAGGAGTGCTAAAGAAGCGGTGTGTAACAGAGGTTTTGCGTCGTTCTGCGCAAAGCTGCAGAAGAAAAATAAATTCTTAGCGGGGACTCATTTAGAGGCGCGGATCTGGGCCGTTTTGAGTGCCTTCACCAGGAGTAATGAACAAGATCGTGCAGTTAGTGTTGACTTTGGCCGTGTGCCAAGTTCCTTTGGGAATGATCGCAAAACTACCGGGCGTATTGAATTCGATCTGACGTTCTACTCCATCGGCATACAAAAAGAGAGTCGCTTCTCCTGAAACGAGATAGAGCGTTTCGTCGCCATTAGGGTGCCTTTCCCATGAAGGCCAATCATCTGAGAATGTATATTCGGCGACCAGCAAGCAGCCAGCAAAGTGATTAAAGTTCGCATCCAGATCTTGGTAAATACTAGGCGTCACTGGCATCAGCGTCGCATCCTGTTTAGCATCCAGAACGATAAAGGTGCTATCTAGTTTTGGCTGGGGCATATCAATTTCCCTTTTAACTGCAGCAAAGAAAAAGGGACGAAACCCAAAAGCTTCGTCCCTTCATTCATCAAGCTAAACTACAGAGTTACGCAGACAAAAGCTGACGCAATACGAATGGCAAGATGCCGCCGTGTTTGTAGTAATCGACTTCGATAGGTGTATCGATGCGCAGCAAGACTTTGACTTCTTGTTTGCTGCCATCGGCGCGGTTGATCACCAATGTCACCTCTTGCTGTGGCTTGATGTCGTTCTCTATGCCTTTGAGATCATAGGATTCTGCGCCAGTGATGCCTAAGGAATCAACGCCGTCTGTGCCCAGGAATTGCAATGGCAAGACGCCCATGCCGACCAGATTCGAGCGGTGGATGCGCTCAAAGGATTTGGCGATAACCGCTTTGACGCCCAATAATTGTGTGCCTTTAGCTGCCCAGTCGCGGGAAGAACCTGTACCGTATTCTTCGCCACCGAAGATCATGGTGGGCGTGCCAGCTGCGACGTACTTCATCGCTGCGTCGTAGATTGCCATTGGCTCGCCTGTTGGTTGGAACAAGGTTTCGCCGCCTTCGACGCGGGAGCCATCTTCCTTCGCTGGAATCATCAAGTTTTTGATACGCACGTTGGCGAAAGTGCCGCGCATCATGATTTCGTGGTTACCGCGACGAGAGCCGTAGGAGTTGAAATCGGCTTTCAAGACGCCGTTTTCTTTCAGCCATTTACCAGCAGGGCTGGATTCTTTGATGGAACCAGCAGGGGAGATGTGGTCGGTAGTGATGGAATCACCGAATACGCCCAGTGCGCGAGCGCCAGTGATGCCAGTCGCTGCTGCTTTTGGTTCCATCGTGAAGTCAGCGAAGAACGGTGGTTCTGCGATGTAAGTGGAGGCTGGCCAGTTGTAAACTTCGCCTTCCGCCACGCCCTTGATGTCTTCCCACAATTTGCCCGGTGCGCCTTTGACGTCGGCATAGTTCTCTTTGAATGTCTTGGAATTCATCGCGAACTTCATCAGCTTGTTGATCTCTGCGCTAGTCGGCCAGATATCGCCCAAGAAAATGTCTTTGCCTTTGACGCGGCCAACTGGCTCTGTCATCAAATCCTTCGTCATGTTGCCAGCGATGGCGTAAGCAACCACCAAGGGAGGCGATGCCAGGAAATTGGCACGAATGTTCGGATGAATACGTGCTTCAAAGTTGCGGTTGCCGGACAAGACGGCAGCGGCGACTACGTCGTTGGCAACGATGGCTTCGTTCATGGCAGGTGTTAAATCACCAGCATTACCGATACAAGTGGTGCAGCCGTAGGCAGTGACGCCGAAACCGAGTTTTTCCAGATACGGCAGCAAGCCTGCTGCTTCCAGATATTTGGTGACAACGCGGGAGCCAGGCGCTAAAGAAGTTTTGATATGTGGCGAGACTTTCAAGCCCGCTTCGACAGCTTTCTTCGCAACCAGACCTGCTGCTAACAAAACGCTAGGGTTGGAGGTGTTGGTGCAAGAAGTAATCGCAGCGATCAGGATATCGCCGTTCTTGAGTTTAACGCCGTCAGAATTGGTGTATACCGCTGCCAAGTCTTCCGCTTTTTTGTTGAAACCACTTTCAGACGTTGGCTTGCTGAACAAGTCAGAGAAATTGGCTTTGACATTGCCGATTTCGATACGATCTTGTGGGCGCTTTGGGCCTGCCAAAGAAGGCGCGACTGTCGTTAAATCTAAAGACAATTCTGTGGTGTAATCGATCTCGCCTTTTTTCGGAATACCGAACATTTTTTGTGCTTTGAAATAGCCTTCAAATGCGTCGATTTCTGCTTTGGTGCGGCCTGTGCCTTTGAAGTAATCGATAGTCGCTTCATCGACTGGGAAGAAGCCCATCGTTGCGCCGTATTCCGGTGCCATGTTAGCGATGGTTGCGCGGTCGGTCAGAGACAAAGAGCGTGTGCCCTCGCCGAAGAATTCCACAAACTTGCCGACGACTTTGGCTTTGCGCAGCATTTCGGTGATGGTGAGAACCAAGTCAGTTGCGGTACAGCCTTCTCGTAATGCGCCTGTCAAATTCACGCCAACCACGTCAGGCGTTAAGAAATACACTGGCTGACCGAGCATACCCGCTTCTGCTTCGATACCACCCACACCCCAACCGACTACACCGATACCATTGATCATGGTGGTGTGGGAATCGGTACCGACCAAAGTGTCTGGGTAGAATACGTCGTTTTTCTTAGCATCAGCCGCTTTGTGTACACCACGCGCCAAGTATTCCAGATTGACTTGATGCACGATACCAAAACCTGGAGGCACCACGCCGAAGGTATCAAACGCTTGCATACCCCATTTCATGAACTGGTAACGCTCGTTATTGCGTTGGAATTCCAGTTTCATATTCAAGTCCAGCGCCTTCTTTTCGCGGAAATGATCGATCTGAACCGAGTGATCGACCACCAAATCGACAGGCACCAATGGCTCGATATTTTTTGGGTTTTTGCCTTGCTTGGAAGCGACGTTACGCATCGCTGCCAAGTCGGCTAACAAAGGAACGCCGGTGAAATCTTGCAGCACTACGCGAGAAACCACGAAAGGAATTTCATCGACGCGGGCCGCCGTCGCGCCCCAGTTCGCTAATTGCTTGACGTGTTCTTCTGTGACTTTTTTGCCGTCGCAGTTACGCAAGACTGATTCGAGAACGATACGGATGGAAACCGGCAGACGGGAAATTTTGACGCCCAGGTTTTTTTCCAAAGCGGGCAGGGAGAAGAATTTGCCTTTTTTGGTGTCGGTGATTTTGAAATCTTTCAGCGTTTTGAACGCGTCTTGATAGTTGGCTTGGCTCATGGCTGTTCCTTATTTGTCGAGATGCTCAATTTAAAAAGTAATGTGAAGATAAAAGCGGTGGATAGTTTATTGCTGAACCGATGTCGGCACGTCTTTGCTTTCTTTGGACATGGCGATTTGCGTCTTTTTGCATTCGTTGGCAAGTTGATGACCGTGATGTGAATCGAGCAGCATGCCTTTGGCTGGAATGTCGATCCAGACTAAGCCGCTCTTTTCATTTTCAAACCGTTGCGCCCCAGTGCTGGTGGAGACACGGGTGAGCTTGTATAAGCGGTTTTTCCAACGCATGGCCATGCTCTGCTCATCATTGGCATGCGCGTACATCACCAGAGAATTGCCGAGTTCGCATTTGTATTCGATGTTTTGGCTGTGCTGGATATCTGGTTCAGGCTCGGCTTCGCTGGCAATAGTCGTTGCTTTGTTTGACTTGGACTTCGCGGGCTTTTTGGCCGCAGCATCAGGGGTTGGAAACGCGTGAGCATTGAGACTGGCAGCGCAAAGGCTGAGCGTCAGAATTTTAAGTAAGTTGGGTAATGATGACTTCATGATGACTCCTGATTTTCCACGGGGGAAGGTCGGTTTGCTGCCAGCGGCAGATGCGCTGTTTAGGAAATGGGCTTGGGACATAGTATCGATCATATTGGCACCATTAGATTAAATGCAGAGCGCTGTCAGGTAGCGCTTGGCTACTCAGGCTCGCCTTCTTTAGAACTGACCAATAATAGCGATAACTGGCTCTATCGTGTAGCCGACCGTGATGTTCTATCGGTCCCCAGTTGTTTTTTTGTGCTGCTAACAAAATAGCGACGGCATCATCAAGTTCGTTTGCCGCTGGCGCAAAGGCTTTGATGATGGCCGGAATTTGATTGGGGTGGATGCTCCACATCCGCGTATAGCCGCATTCTTTGGCGGCGCGTGTCGCGTCACTGGCAACGATGTCAGTATCTTTGAAATCGGTGCAGACATTATGTGAGGCGACTTTGCCAAAGCGATGACAAGCGGCGGCGATCTCGACTTTGGCGCGCAGCACTAATGGGTGACTAAATTGCGCAGGAGAGCGCATCGCCTCCGCTGGAATCGCACCATGATGTTCGGAGACAAAATCCATGATGCCGAAGGAGAGGCATTCTATCTCTTCAATGGCGGCGATGGCATGTACTTGCGCCAGCGCCTCGTGGGTTTCTATCAGCGCGTGAACAGGTAGGTGTTCCCGTCCCAAACGCTGCGCCTGTGTTTGTATGAATTGAATCGCGCTCGTGACTTCGCTTGCGCTGTTGACTTTTGGTAGCACCAAATAGGCGATTTTTTGCGCGGCGTGTTCCAGAATATGACGCACATCTGATTCAAACAAGGTGTGATTAATTGGATGTACGCGTGCGCCTATGTGCTGATGACGATTGTCGCTTGATGCGATCAGGCGAGAAATTAATTGAGCCTGCGCGACTTCTTGACCGACCGCTGCACCATCTTCGCAATCGAAGCTGATATCAAACGCAGCGCCGATTTCATTTTGCAAGGCCATGGACTTCAACATCAATTTTTCTGAGCCGGCGTAGTGGTCGCATACGGGCAGAAAAACCGGTGGTTTGGCTTGCTGAAAAAGTGCCTGTGAAGGATGCATCGTGGTCGATGGTTAGGGATTGTATGTCGGAAATTTTGAATCAAAAAACTTCCCCGATACCGCTCTGCGAGATCGGGGAAATGTAGTGAGCAACTTAGCCGACTAAGTGCTTCACGCCATCACGCTCTTCTTGCAATTCTTTGAGAGTGACATTGATGCGCTCACGCGAGAATTCATCGATTTCCAAACCTTGGACAATCGTATATTCGCCATTCGCTGTTGTGACTGGGAAGCCAAACATGGTGCCTTCTGGAATGCCATAAGAGCCGTCAGATGGGATGCCCATCGTTGTCCATTTGCCGTTCGTGCCCAAGACCCAGTCACGTACGTGATCGATTGCCGCATTGGCTGCCGACGCGGCAGAAGACAAACCGCGTGCTTCGATGATCGCTGCGCCGCGCTTGCCTACCGTTGGCAAGAACACGTCTTTGTTCCATTCCTGATCGTTGATCATATCTTTGACAGATGCGCCAGCGACTGTTGCGAAGCGGTAGTCAGCGTACATGGTTGGAGAGTGATTGCCCCACACGCAGAGTTTTTCGATGTCGGCAACGGCTTTGCCTATCTTGTTCGCAACTTGTGACAACGCGCGGTTGTGATCCAAACGCAACATCGCTGTGAAATTTTTAGCTGGCAGACTAGGTGCCGATTTCATGGCGATATAGGCATTGGTGTTAGCTGGATTGCCAACGACTAACACTTTGACATTGCGTGATGCAACTGCGTCTAATGCCTTACCTTGCACCGTAAAAATTTGTGCATTTGCTTCGAGCAAATCTTTGCGTTCCATACCAGGACCACGTGGGCGTGCACCAACCAGTAATGCCACGTCGATGTCTTTAAATGCTGTCATCGGGTCGCTATGCGCTGTCATGCCAGCCAATAATGGGAAGGCGCAATCATCGATTTCCATCATCACGCCTTTTAAAGCTTTTTGTGCTTTTTCGTCAGGGATTTCAAGCAATTGCAAAATCACTGGCTGGTCTTTGCCCAGCATGTCGCCATTGGCGATTCTGAACAAGAGGGAATAGCCGATTTGGCCAGCAGCGCCAGTAACGGCAACGCGCATAGGGGATTTAGACATGGTATTTCTCCGCTGTGGTGTAAAAAGAATATTGTAAAACTTTACTGTAGGAATTAAATTAAAACGGTTCTTGTTCTTTCTCCTATGCATGAATGTCTGCATACGGCTGAAAATAAGCTTGAAAAAACGAGGAGGCTTCAAATAATAGCGCTGAAAACTTGTTGCGTCAGCGTAATTTTGCTTCTTTCCCTGATTTACCTGTCTTAAAAAAATGCCCCGCAGTGATTGCTTGCATGTGGATTGATGTTTTTTTGCACGGATTAGCAGACATTTTCGTTTTGCTGATGCGCGTCATTTGCAACAATTCAGTGTAATCGGTGGAAGTTTATTGTGCGTGCTGCAAAGTGTCAATGGATATCTTATGTCTTATATAAGACATGATAAGTTTTTTACTTTTCTCTAGACTTTCATGCTGTTTTTGTGGTGAAATTGCGGACTATGAATCCAACAGTGTCGTCAACCATGCAGCCTACTGAATCAAAAAATTCGCCATTCTCCGAAGCGGATTCGTATTCTGCATTGGCGCCCACCTTTAGCCCACTGTATCAGCAGATCAAGGGCTTGATCACACAAAGTCTGCAATCTGGTGAATGGAAGCCGGGTGAATTGATTCCCAGTGAGATGGAATTGGCGGCACGCTTCAAAGTAAGCCAAGGTACAGTGCGCAAGGCGATTGACGAATTATCTGCGGAAAATTTAGTTGTGCGACGTCAAGGAAAAGGCACTTTTGTTGCCACGCACAATGAAGCTCGTTCACAATTTCGATTTTTGCGCCTGGTGCCGGACGACGGTGAGCGCGCCTACCCGGAAAACAACATCATCGAAGTGCGACGCCTGCGCGCACCCGCCGATGTTGCGCGTATGCTGGAATTGAAGTCGGGTGAATCGGTGGTCTTTTTGAAGCGCGTACAGTCATTCTCTGGCGTGCCGACGATCTTGGAAGAGTTGTGGTTGCCCGGTGCCATCTTCAAGGGTTTGACGATGGAGCGCCTGAACGAATACAAGGGGCCCATGTATGCCTTGTTTGAATCAGAATTTGGGACGCACATGATACGGGCGCAAGAGCAAATTCGCGCCGTTTGTGCCGATCAACTCACCGCCGAATTGCTGGTAGTAGAGCCGGGTACTCCTCTTTTGAGTGTGGAACGGGTTTCTTTTACCTACGGGGATAGGGCAGTGGAGTTGCGTCGTGGTTTGTATCTGACCAGTGCGCATCACTATAGGAATGAGTTGAGTTAATTTGAGTTAGAGGGCGACCGTTTTCATGCGTTTGTGGGCTGACTTTGCTGAGAATAATTTCAGTGAAACCATCAAATGTGTTGGTGCATTGCATCAAAATAGGCGAAAATGTCGGACTCGTTGTACGGGGTTATTTTGGGGGAAATTTTATGTCTGAAGTTTTAAAAAATAAAAAACGCTTCGGTGTGATGCGTTTAAGCGATGCTGCTTTTGGTGGTTATCGCTTGCCATTGGCTGGTGTGGTATCGATTCTGCACCGGGTCAGTGGGATGTTGATGTTCTGTCTTTTGCCTTTCATTTTGTATGTGTTGGAGCAAAGTCTGCAATCTGAAATGTCGTTTGCAATGCTGCACTTGTTCGCCTCGAGTCTCTTGGTGAAGTTGGTGTTGCTGGCTTTGAGCTGGGCTTATCTGCATCATTTTTGCGCTGGCGTTCGCCACCTTCTAATGGATTTTCACGTCGGCCTTGATAAAGATGCGGCGCGTGAATCTGCGGTGGTGGTCTTGATCATCAGTCTGGGCTTGACTGCGTTGATCGGTCTGAAAATGTTTGGAGTATTCTAAAAATGGCAAATAATCAAATTGGTCCTAAGCGACTTGTCGTTGGTGCGCATTACGGTCTGCGTGACTGGATGGCACAACGTGCGACCGCCATCTTGATGGCAATCTACACCGCCGTGATTCTGGTTTTGTTTTTGACTGGCACGCGCTTCACCTATGAATCTTGGGTTGCTGTCTTCGCGATGCCTTGGTTTAAGTTCCTCAGTTTTGCTGTCATCGTCGCCTTGTTGTATCACGCCTGGGTGGGTATGCGTGATATCTGGATGGACTATGTGACGCACTCCGTCGTTTTACGTTTATTTTTTCAGATCGCTACCATCGTGTGGCTGATCGTATGTGCTGCTTATGCGGCGCAGATTTTGTGGAGAGTATAAAGTGGCCGCTACGAATTTCGCAATTAAGTCAGCCATTCCTTCGCGCCGTTTTGATGCGGTGATCGTTGGTGCTGGTGGCTCCGGTATGCGCGCATCTTTGCAATTGGCAGAAGCCGGTTTGAATGTCGCTGTACTTTCTAAAGTTTTCCCAACCCGTTCGCACACGGTCGCCGCGCAAGGTGGTATCGGTGCTTCTCTCGGCAATATGTCGGAAGATAATTGGTTCTGGCACATGTTCGACACCGTTAAAGGTGGCGACTATCTGGGTGATCAGGATGCGATTGAATTTATGTGTCGTGAAGCGCCAAAAGTGGTCTATGAATTGGAGCACTTTGGTATGCCTTTTGACCGTAATGCGGATGGCACGATCTATCAACGTCCTTTCGGCGGTCACACTGCTAATTTTGGTGAAAAGCCAGTGCAGCGTGCTTGCGCTGCGGCGGATCGTACTGGTCACGCGCTCTTGCATACGCTGTATCAGCGCAACGTCCGTGCCCGCACCCATTTCTTCGTTGAGTGGATGGCGATCGATTTGATCCGTGATGCATCTGGTGATGTGTTGGGCGTAGTTGCGCTGGAAATGGAAACTGGCGAAGTCATGATGTTGGAAGCCAAAACCACGATTTTTGCAACTGGCGGTGCTGGGCGTATTTTCGCTGCATCGACCAACGCCTTTATCAATACCGGTGACGGTATGGGTATGGCAGCACGTGCTGGCTTGCCTTTGCAAGACATGGAATTCTGGCAGTTTCATCCAACTGGCGTGTCTGGTGCTGGTGTCTTGATTACCGAAGGTGTGCGCGGTGAGGGCGGTATTCTGATCAATAGTCAGGGTGAACGTTTCATGGAACGCTATGCGCCTACATTGAAGGACTTGGCGCCTCGCGATTTCGTTTCCCGCTCCATGGATCAGGAAATCAAAGAAGGTCGCGGCTGCGGTCCGAATAAAGATCACGTCTTGCTCGATCTGCGTCACATTGGTGCTGACACAATTCAAAAACGCTTGCCATCGATTTTGGAAATCGGCCACAAATTTGCCAACGTCGATGCAACTAAAGAACCGATTCCAGTTGTGCCGACAATTCACTACCAGATGGGCGGTATTCCAACCAATATTCATGGTCAGGTCGTCACGACTACCAATGGTGTGAATGAAGTCGTCAATGGCTTGTACGCAATTGGTGAATGCGCTTGCGTTTCTGTGCATGGCGCAAACCGTTTGGGTACCAATTCTCTGCTCGATTTGATCGTCTTTGGTCGCGCTGCCGGTAATCACGTAGTCGCAAGCAATCTGAAAGCGCGCAGCAATAAAGATTTGCCGAAAGATGCAGCGGACATGGCGATGGAGCGGTTGTCTCGCCTCGAAAACAGCACAGGCACTGAGCGCGTACAAGATGTGGCGAATGCGATTCGCAGCACCATGCAGCAATATTGCGGCGTGTTCCGTACCGACGACTTGTTGCAAACTGGCTTCCAAAAAATCATGGAATTGGATGAGCGTCGTAAGCACGTTTCTTTCAAAGATAAATCCAAAGTGTTTAACACGGCCCGCGTCGAAGCGCTGGAATTGGATAACTTAATCGAAACTGCAAAAGCAACGATCACATCAGCAAATGCACGTAAAGAATCTCGTGGTGCGCATGCCCATCGCGATTATGAAAAACGTGATGATCAAAACTGGATGAAGCATACCTTGTGGTATTCCGAAGGTAATCGTTTGGATTACAAACCAGTGGTGACTAAACCGCTGACCGTGGAAACTTTCCAGCCAAAAGCTCGTACATTCTAAAGAGATTCAACCATGGCACGTACATTAAAATTTAAAATCTATCGCTACGATCCTGATAAGGATGCGAAGCCCTACATGCAAGACCTGACCGTCGAATTGCAAGACACCGACAAAATGTTGCTCGATGCTTTGCAGCGTATCAAAGCCGACGTTGACGATTCCCTGGCGTTGCGCCGCTCCTGCCGTGAAGGTGTGTGTGGCTCCGATGCGATGAATATCAATGGCAAAAACGG
>JACQDW010000210.1 GCA_016200845.1 Burkholderiales bacterium
ATCCAACGCGCCGCCGCCAAGCGCGCTGCCACTCAAGAGTAAATTTAATGAACGCTCGAAAACGTCTGGATATCTTCAAGCGCCTGCGCGCACAAAATCCTCACCCCACCACGGAGTTAATCTACACCAGTCCATTTGAGTTATTAATTGCGGTGCTACTGTCGGCGCAAGCAACCGATGTCTCGGTCAACAAAGCTACGCGCCGACTCTACCCCATCGCCAATACGCCACAAGCACTATTGGACTTAGGCGAAGAAGGGCTCATTCCCTATATACAAACCATAGGACTATTTCGCACCAAGGCCAAAAATACGATAGCCACTTGCCGCATTCTAGTGGAACAACATCAAGGCGAAGTGCCGCGCACACGCGAAGCTCTGGAAGCGCTGCCGGGAGTTGGCAGAAAAACCGCCAATGTCGTGCTCAACACCGCGTTTGGCGAACCGACCATTGCAGTCGATACCCACATCTTTCGCGTATCCAACCGCACCGGCATCGCGCCGGGAAAGAACGTCGATATCGTCGAAGAAAAATTATTAAAATGTGTGCCAGACGAATTCAAACTCGACGCCCATCACTGGCTGATCTTGCATGGCCGCTACACCTGTATCGCCCGCACACCTAAGTGCTGGAATTGCATGATTGCCGATCTGTGTGAATACAAACAAAAGACGCCCTTACCTGTGAATGCGTAGCGACGTCTTCATATTTATTTAAAGAATTTGACAAGCCTCGCCAAATTCCAATCGGGGAGAACGTGGAAATAATTTTTCCGCATCGCCATAACCGAGATTGCAGACAAAATTAACTTTCACAGAAGTGTCAGCAAAAAATGCCGCATTGATTTTGTCGGCATCAAAGCCTGACATAGGACCGCAATCCAAACCCAACGCGCGCGCAGCCAACATGAAATAGCCACCTTGCAAACTAGAATTGCGGAAGGCTGTTGCATCCACCACTGCTTGATTGCCTTCAAACCAGGTACGCGCATCCGGCGCATGTGGGAACAATTGCAGCAATTTCTCATAGAACGCCATATCCATACCGATCACAGCTGTCACTGGCGCTTTGCGGGTTTTATCCGCATTCCCTGGCGACATACAAGCGACTAGTTTTTCTTTTTGCTCGGCAGATTTCACAAACACGATACGCGCAGGAGAACAGTTCGCCGAAGTCGGACCCCACTTCATCGCATCATAAATCGCATGCAACTGTTCATCGCTGACAGCTTTTTCCAACCATTCATTATGAGTACGCGCCTCGCTAAACAGCAGCGCCATTTGTTCTTGATTTAACATAGGGATAGATTTGAGTTTAAATTAAAAGGGAAATGCGCACTTTTTATAATATGCGCAAGCAGCAGCATTATAAGCAAAAAGGACGTCTACAGATTTTCCAAGTAAAATGGCGACTCTTTTTTCATTGCTGCACCAAGCCACAAAGCACCCTATGTTTAACCCCAGCCAAGAAGATGTGCGTCGTTTTTTCTGCGAGACTTTTCGCAAATACGATGCCAAAGAAATTCTCACTCCCTTAGAAACCATCGCCGCCGACTGGATTTCACAACATCCCGAATACTTTGAAGACTTGAGAAATGTCGATGCCGCCCTACAACGCGATTACAGCATAGACACTGGCAAAACCAATCCCTTCTTGCATCTGTCCATGCATTTGACGATTGCCGAACAAGTCACCATTAATCAGCCGCAAGGCGTGCGTGTCGCCTATGAAGCCTTGGCGCATAAGAAAAATTCCATACACGAAGCCCATCACGAAATGATGGAGTGCCTAGGCGAGATGATTTGGAATTCGCAACGCAATGGCACGCCACCAGACGGCAATGCCTATATCACTGCATTGATGCACCGCGCAGGAAAAATTAATTTCTAAATCGAACAAGCACAAAAAAAGCCACGAAACTTCGTGGCTTTTTTTGTGAAGTAGCAAAGCTTTACTTTTTCAAGACCAGACTACCTGGCAAGCTATGCAAATAAGCAGCGATATTCTCGATATCAGCATTACTCAATTCCTTTGCCTGACCTTCCATGATGGCATTGCTACGACCATTCGCAGCAGCAGCGCCATGCTTATAAGCTTTCAGAGCTTGTACCAAATAATCTTTATGCTGCCCCGCCAACTTAGGATAACCGGGATCAATAGGCTCGTTAAAATTCACACCGTGACAAGCTACGCATTTATCGGTCGCCAATTTTTTACCGGCTTCGATATTTGCGCCAGCAAAAGCAAAAGAAGAAAAACCCAATGCCAAGACCATTACAGAAATTTTTTTCATCATACCCTCAGCTTATTTTTGTTGTGAATAGTAAGCAGCCAAATCCGCAATATCCTGATCACTCAAGCTACCAGCAATACCTTGCATGGTTTTATGTTTGCGGTCGCCCTTGCGATATGCTTTCAACGCATTTTCGATGTATTTAGCAGATTGCCCACCCAACATTGGCACCATATACACTTCCGGATAAACCGTCTTATAGCCAGGAATAGCGTGGCAACCGATACACATAGCGACTTTGTTTTCGGCAGCTTTTACATTGCCAACAAGGTCCGCCGCCGCAGCAAACTGCGTGACACTCGCTAAGGCGAGTAGAGCAAATAATTTTTTCATATTAGCTGAAAGAGAATGAACAAGAAAATCAAAACAGCACTTTGATCGAAGTCAGCATTTTAGCTGATAACCATTCCTTTTGCGCAAACTTCATGCGTATTTCAGACACAAAAACCAATAATTCACGCAGCATTTGACCAGCCAATAGCAAATTGGAATTGAATCAATCATCACGCGAACACAGCAACTACGAAGAGCGACGAAGTCCAAGGTTTTTTGAAGCTGCATTCCAAATTCCAAGGTGAACGCACAGCTTCCAATATTTTTGTTTATACTCAGGCACCATAGTTACGGACAATCAAACCACCATTCATGAACAATCCATTGCGCTTTCAAGGTGCCGACAATTATGTCGCCACCGACGACTTAAAACTCGCCGTCAACGCCGCACTCACCTTACAGCGTCCGCTCTTAATCAAAGGCGAACCCGGCACAGGCAAGACCATGCTGGCTGAAGAAGTCGCTGCCGCCCTCAATATGCCCCTGCTGCAATGGCATATCAAATCGACGACCAAGGCGCAGCAATGCCTTTACGAATACGACGCCGTATCGCGCCTGCGCGACTCTCAATTGGGGGACGAGCGCGTCAAAGATATTCACAACTACATCGTCAAAGGCGTGTTGTGGCAAGCCTTTACCGCCGATGAACCTGTGGTGCTGTTGATCGATGAAATCGACAAAGCCGATATCGAATTTCCCAACGACTTATTACGCGAACTCGATCGCATGGAATTTTATGTGTATGAGACCCGTGAAATGGTACGTGCCAAACATCGTCCACTAGTCATCATCACTTCCAATAATGAAAAAGAATTACCCGACGCCTTCCTGCGCCGCTGCTTTTTTCATTACATCAAATTTCCAGACAAAGACACCATGCAAGCCATTGTCAACGTGCACTTCCCGCATCTGAAAATGGAATTATTGAGCAATGCCCTGGAAGCGTTTTATCAAATTCGCGAAGTCAACGGCCTCAAGAAAAAACCTTCCACTTCGGAGTTAATTGATTGGCTTAAATTATTGCTCGCAGAAGATATCCCGGCACAAGCCCTGCACAGTAAAGACAACAAACAAGCGATTCCACCGCTGCACGGCGCGCTACTCAAGAACGAGCAAGACGTGCATTTATTTGAACGTTTAATGATGATGTCGCGCAATCACCGATGAATCTTGACTGACGACGGTAACTTGCATTTAGTGCACAGATTAAGCAGCCAACTGTAAGCTGCCCTCGTAGGGGGGCACTGACAACGCAGATGTCATTTGGGCGCGCATTTCATTCAAGATTGCCGCCCGGCGACGATATTCGCTACGCTTATTTGACGGACGATCTTCAATCGATCGTTCTATCAACTTTAAGGGAATAGAAAAATTCCCATTTAGATTTCGCTGACCACCCGCAAGCTCCCAGAGTTGATCGTATTCCGCATGGATGGTCTTTTTGAATCGATAACGCCACGCTTTATGGATATGGTTTTCAAGTGCCACACACTCAATTTGCTGGCATTGCATTGCCGCGGCAATCGTACGTAGCGCTTCGATTAATAGCAATCTTGGCTGTATCCCATGCAAGGCCTGCGTCGCCTGTTTAATTGACGAACGCCCCTGCTCATTACTTGCCTGCAGCCCACCAACTTTAATCAATAACTCGTGTTGAAGCTTCACCATACTAAAAGTCAAACACAATAATCGCTTTCCGTTCAAGCTCAATCCCAAGCTCATCCCGCCTTCGCGCTTATAGGCATCTTCGCGGAGCAAAACCACGTCAAATACCTCTCCGTTCTTGCCGATCAAATTCGCTAGAGTGACTTGCCTGGTCAGCAAAACATCTTGGAAAAGTTCACAAGAAAAATGCATTGCCATCGAATCGAAATGACTGCGCAAAAAATGCGACCGCTCTAAGGCACAAATCCTATGGTCAAAAAAAGGCCGGTGAACAGCCTCCAAGAGATTTGGCTCACAAGAGATATAATTACGCAATTGACTCTGGCGCACATACTCAAACCAAAGCACGCTCGCCTTAAGGCTCATCAGACTACGAATTACTAATCGGGTACGCTTGACGACACCAACCGGTGTCAAAGGAAACGCACGCGAACAAGCCCAAGCAATATGAGACAACGCTTTTTTTATTTTAAAAGCAGAAGAGCTCAATTTCCGAGATAACTCAATTCCTAAGAGCCGGACTGCCTGTCGTTCGCCTAATTGCATGACGCGCCATTCATGTTACGATGTATTTCTTATTGTAACTCAATGTAACGACTTATTTCACCGCAAAGGGTCGATTTCCGAGCATTTCTCAAAAAAATCAAGTCCTTATCGATACTTTTGCCACAAACGAACGACCCCACATCCTGACCATTGCACCACGCAAATTTATCAAAAAGAAATTAATTCCAATCCAGATTCTTCAAACAAAAAGGCCATCCAAAAAGTGGATGGCCTTTTCTTAACAAACCACACAGCTTCGTGTAGCTTTATTCCCGATGGCGCAAATTAGTTCTTAGACTGATCAACCATCTTATTCTTCGCAATCCAAGGCATCATCGCACGCAATTTCGCGCCGACCTGCTCGATCTGATGCTCAGAATTTAAACGACGGCGTGAAATCAAGGTTGGCGCACCTGCTTTGTTTTCGAGGATGAAACTCTTCGCATATTCACCGGTTTGAATATCTTTCAAACACTGACGCATGGCTTGCTTAGTCGCATCAGTCACGATACGCGGACCGGTGACATATTCACCGTATTCTGCGTTGTTGGAGATCGAGTAATTCATGTTGGCGATGCCGCCTTCATAAATCAAATCAACGATCAACTTGAGTTCGTGCAAGCACTCAAAGTAAGCCATCTCCGGCGCATAGCCGCCTTCCACCAAAGTTTCAAAACCTGCCTTGATCAACTCAACGGCGCCACCACACAGAACTGCCTGCTCACCGAACAAATCCGTTTCAGTCTCTTCCCGGAAATTCGTTTCAATGATGCCAGCACGACCACCGCCGTTTGCCATTGCGTACGACAAAGCGATATCGCGCGCCGAGCCAGATTTATCCTGATACACAGCGACCAGATGCGGTACGCCACCACCTTGTGTATAGGTTGCACGCACTGTGTGTCCCGGTGCTTTTGGCGCAATCATGATCACGTCCATATCGGCGCGTGGCACAACTTGGCCGTAGTGGACATTAAAACCATGCGCGAAGGCCAGCACTGCACCCTGCTTGGCGTAAGGTGCGACGTTTTCATTATAAACCTGAGCAATATTTTCGTCTGGCAGCAAGATCATGATGAGGTCCGCTTCTTTGACCGCATCATTGACTTCCGCCACGTTCAAGCCTGCATTTTTTGCCTTATCCCAAGACGCGCCACCTTTGCGCAATGCGACTGTAATCTGGCAACCAGATTCGCTCATATTCAAAGCATGGGCGTGACCTTGTGAACCGTAACCGATGATAGCTACTTTCTTGCCTTTGATGATGGAGAGATCACAATCTTTATCGTAAAAAACTTTCATTTTGAATTCCTAAAAAATATTAAATTAAATAATCAGATATCGAAAAAAGCCAGACTTACACTTTCAGAATACGTTCGCCACGTCCAATGCCAGAGCCACCAGTGCGCACCGTTTCCAGAATTGAAGTGCGGTCTATGGAGTCGATGAAGGCATCGAGTTTTCCTTTGTTACCGGTGAGCTCTATGGTGTAACTCTTTTCTGTCACATCAATAATCCGGCCACGGAAAATATCCGCCGTGCGTTTCATTTCTTCGCGTTCTTTGCCGACCGCACGCACTTTGATGAGCATCAGCTCGCGCTCTATGTGTGCACCTTCGGTGAGATCCACCACTTTGACCACTTCAATCAGGCGATTCAAATGCTTGGTGATTTGTTCGATCACATCATCCGAACCTGTGGTCACTATCGTCATGCGCGATAAAGTTGCGTCTTCGGTCGGCGCTACGGTTAAGGTTTCGATATTGTAGCCACGCGCAGAAAACAATCCGACTACGCGCGACAAGGCGCCGGCTTCGTTTTCCAGCAATACAGAGATAATGTGTCGCATTACAAATCCTCCGAGCCAAGCAACATTTCAGTCAGACCTTTCCCGGCTTTCACCATAGGCCAAACTTTTTCGTCTTGATCTGTAATGAAGTTCATGAACACTAATTTATCCTTCATGGCAAAGGCTTCTTGCAAAGCGCCATCCACATCAGCCGGATTTTCTATCTTCATGCCGACATGGCCGTAGGCTTCGACCAACTTAGTAAAGTCGGGCAAAGAATCCATATAGGATTCAGCGTAACGCCCCGCATAATCGATTTGCTGCCACTGACGCACCATGCCCAAGGCACGGTTATTCAACAAAATAATTTTCGGTGTTAAATGATATTGCTTACAGGTGGCAAGTTCTTGTATGCACATCTGTATCGAGGCTTCGCCGGTAATACAAGCGACCGTTGCATCCGGGTTCGCCATCTGCACACCCATCGCATACGGCAAGCCCACCCCCATCGTGCCCAGACCACCGGAATTAATCCAGCGACGTGGTTGATTAAACTTGTAATACTGCGCCGCCCACATCTGATGTTGACCGACTTCGGAAGTCACAAAGGCATCGCCATGGGTTAACTCACAGACTTTTTGTATCACCGCTTGTGGCTTGATAATACTCGAAGACTCGGTATAGCCAAGGCAATCTTGCTCACGCCATTGATTGATCTGTTTCCACCAGTCGGCCAAAGGCTTCGCATTTGGTTTTGCATCGCTAGCTGCCAATTGCGACAACATCTCAACCAGCACGTCCTTCACATTCCCAACGATAGGAATATCCACTTTCACCCGTTTCGAAATCGAAGAGGGATCGATATCGACGTGAATGATCTTACGTGGATGCGAGGCAAAGTGTTTTGGGTTGCCAATCACGCGATCATCAAAACGCGCACCAATGGCGATCAAGACATCACAATGCTGCATCGCCATGTTGGCTTCATAGGTACCGTGCATGCCTGGCATGCCGACGAATTTTTCATCGGTGGCACGGTAGCCGCCCAAGCCCATCAAGGTATTGGTAACAGGGAAGCCCAACTGGTCTACCAGCTTATTGAGTTCCGGCGCCGCATTGGCGAGGATGACTCCGCCACCGGTATAAATCATCGGGCGCTCAGCTTGCAGCAGCAATTGCACCGCCTTGCGAATTTGGCCGGTATGCCCCTTATCGACAGGGCGATAAGAACGCATTTCTATTTCTTTGGGATAGTGATAAGTGGTTTTGTGATTGCTGATATCTTTAGGAATATCAATCAAGACCGGACCCGGACGACCTGTGGTCGCAATGAAGAATGCTTTCTTCACGGTCTCGGCCAACTCACGCACATCTTTCACTAAAAAATTATGTTTGACGCAGGGACGTGTAATACCGACAGTATCGCATTCCTGAAACGCATCTTCACCAATCGCATGGCTGGGCACTTGTCCTGAAATCACGATCATGGGAATAGAATCCATGTAGGCCGTGGCCAATCCGGTCACCGCATTCGTCACACCAGGCCCCGAAGTCACCAAAGCGACGCCGACCTTGTTAGACGAACGTGAATACGCATCGGCAGCATGAATCGCAGCCTGCTCGTGACGAACTAGTATGTGTTGGAATTTCTTTTGATTGAAGATCGCATCGTAGATGTACAGGACGGCACCACCCGGATAACCGAATACGTGTTCCACCCCTTCTTCTGCGAGACACTTAACGAGAATTTCTGCGCCAGTGTATTCGGTATTTCGATCGGCATTGCGATCTGTAGCGCGGTCGCCACCGCGTTCCGATTGACGATCGGACGGTCGTTCTGAACTCATTGTATTTCCTTTCAAGGTCCATTGGAGATTGATCGGATGTTCTTTCCTGACGAAATTCAGAATGCAATAGCGGACGACTGACTTTCCTTTTTGTGCGGTCACTCTCCCCTTCTACTATCCGTTGGACAATATTCCAGGCAAAGCTTAATGGCGACTCGTGCGGTCAGGGTAAGGCTAAAGAAATCTTAAATTTCTCACGCTTGTGGCATGGGTTAGAACAAACTGCTACTAACAATTTACTGATAGCGACCTGTTGACAGAGGCATTGTGAGCCAGATCAGACAGGTATGGGTGCTCCGAGATTTTGGAGCGAGGCTCTACACTACTGCGATGCAACAAAATGGTCAAGTCAATTTCTCTGAAATTTTCCATAAAAAGAGGAAATAAGGGAAATTACGGAACCGGGATCTTAAAAATTCTTCGCCGTCCGACATAAATTGCACGACACTTCCCAGGTTTTTTGCTAGCATGTGCACACTTTTTAATCCGCCCCATTTTTCCATTATTTTGATCCCGACGTAAACCTGAAATAAGCGCACTGCGTTCACAACAGCATGGCTGCGCAGCGTTTTAGCTTAGTCGGTCAAATATTTTCCACCTTCCGAATGGCAACTAATAAAGAATTATCCAGTTTTCTAGAAGGCGTCGAGCGTCGTGCATTCAAGCATGCGGCTTACATGGTACGCAATACTGAGTCAGCACTGGACATCGTCCAAGATGCGATGATAAAGTTATCAGAAAAATATGGCGATAAACCGGCCAATGAATTGCCCATGTTATTTCAGCGTATTTTGCAAAATACGATCTTAGATTTTTTCCGCCGAGAAAAAGTCCGAAACAACTGGGTCAGTTTATTTTCCAGCATGACGCCAAATCAACATGAAGACGATAATTTTGACCTTCTTGAAAGTTTTTCCTCAGAAGAAGGTAGCGAAGCGGCAGAATCGACTGAGCAAAAATTAGAGAGAGAACAAGTTTTAAACATCATCGATGATCAGATAAAAAAACTTCCCACACGTCAACGCGAAGCTTTTCTGATGCGTTACTGGGAAGACATGGATGTCGCGGAGACAGCTCAAGCCATGGGCTGCTCAGAAGGCAGCGTCAAAACGCACTGTTCCAGAGCCACACATGCGTTAGCGGCATCACTTAAAGCTATGGGGATACATTTATGACTTACGCCAAAGACAAAGCAGAAATCGATTTCGCTTACAAAATTCGTCGTGCAATGAACGAATCAGCCGAACAACTTCCAGAAGATACGCTGGAACGACTAAAGGCTGCCCGTCACTTAGCATTGTCTCGTCAAAAACAGGCTGAACCCACAAAAGCTTTGGCGTTCGGAGGAATTTTAGCGGGGAGCAATGGCGCGTCTTTTTCAAACAACTTCTCGCAACAATCCTGGTTCAAACGAGTCTGGATTGTGCTGCCCTTGCTGGTCTTCATGTTAGGCTTGTATGGCATCTACGAGCATGAGCAAGAACAGCAGATTAATAATCTGGCTGAAATTGATGCCGCAGTTTTGGTCGATGAGTTGCCTCCAGACGCCTATCTGGACAATGGATTTAATGCGTATTTAAACCAAGAAAAACCTGAGAAAACAGAGGAATAAGAGTGCGCCTTACCGTTTCCAAATTCATAAAATCAGGCTCCAACGAGGCTTTCGGCGCTAAGTTTAAATGGGTAACTCTGACATTGATCGCGTGTGCGTCTTTTGCACAGGTTCATGCACAACTCGCCGGCAATACATCGGTTCCCGCCATTGATGCCACTAGTGCTAGTAATCCAACATCAGTGGCCACTCCAGTCGCCGCTGGCAAATCCACATCCCCCACTACACAGGCTTCTGGCAAACTTAGCTGGAAAAACTTAAGTACAGAACAACAAACTGCACTAGCACCGCTGGCAGCAGAATGGGATGGCATGGATGATCTGCGCAAAAAGAAATGGCTGGGCGTGGCAAGCAAGTATGCCGATATGAAGCCAGAAGAAAAATTGCGAGTGCAAGAAAGACTACAAGCCTGGATGAAGATGACGCCGGAACAAAGAATGGCTGTGCGTCAGAATTTCTCTAACACCGCAAAAAAATCGGCTGAGCAAAAATCAGCGCAATGGCAGAGCTATCAACAACTGAGTGATGAAGAAAAACAAAGGCTGGCGCAAGAATCCAAAATACCAAAAACGGTGACCACTATACAGCCAGAGTCCAAACGCACAGCACCAGTGTTAGCCCCGATTAAAAAAGGACCGCCGCCTGCACCTGTTGTAAGTAAAGCTGCTTCTCAAGCGTCGGTTAATCCTTAACTCAAACTATCTGCATCTTAAAAATTGATCTGCACGACGCAGATCAATTTTTTCGTTTCCACCTTCTCTTTTTATCACGTGAATTCTGCGATTACTCCTCTCCCTACTCCCAGCCTCAAACGACGCCTGATTTGCATGGTGTATGAAGGCTTACTCATTTTCGGTGTGCTTTTTTTCAGCGAATTTGTTTTTGACGTTTCCACGCAAAGCCGCCATGCATTGACGCTGCGCTATGCCCGTGAAGTATTTCAATTTTTCGTCATTGGTGCCTACTTCGTTTTTTTCTGGCGGCGCGGTGGCCAAACTTTGGCGATGCAAACCTGGCGTATTCGCGTGGTTAATAACGATCAGGAAGCGCTGCCACTGATCAAAGCTATCGTGCGATATTGCCTGGCGTGGATGTGGTTTTTACCCGGCTTCATCGTCGCCCATCAACTAGGGCTCAAAAATGCGCAACTGCTCATCCCAATTACCTTGGGCTTCATTGGCTGGGCGGCGACCAGCCTACTCTCTCCCGACCGACAGTTTTTGCATGATGTGTTTGCAAAAACAAGGCTGGTCGAGCTCCCCCTTCCCGCAAAAAACTCAAATCAGGAAGCTAATCCGCAATAAACCTTGAATTTGATTTGGTTTCGAGACAAATTCAAGGCACTAAATTTGGGGTACGGGCAAATTCAATGCTATTCTATTGCTCTAAGGTCAATCGCGACTCATAAGGGCAACTCGCTGCGAGAACTGCCCATTAGCTCAATAGGCATGAAAGATGCAGAATAAAACTCCTAGACGAACCCGTGACCGCATTTTGGATTTATCGCTCAAGTTATTTAATGACTTTGGCGAACCCAATATCACGACAACGATCATCGCCGAGGAAATGAGTATTTCCCCCGGTAATCTCTACTATCACTTCCGCAACAAAGAAGACATTGTTAATTCTTTGTTTGTGCAATTCGAGGAAGAAATCAACAAGAAACTCGCTTTTCCCGAGGGACGCAAAGCCAATATTCAGGACATATGGACTTACTTGCACCTGACGTTCGAGCTGATCTGGCGCTACCGCTTTTTTTATCGCGACTTGAATGATCTGCTGACCCGCAATCGCAAGCTAGAGCTCACGTTCAAACAAATTTTGAATCATAAAATCAAGGTCGCCACTGAACTTTGCCTGGGCTTGCGTGCCGATGGTAAATTCGAGGCGGATGACATCACGATCGATGCTCTGGCGACCAACATGGTCGTGGTCGCAACTTATTGGTTATCGTATGAGTACGTACGCAATCCACGTAAATACACAGAAATTCAGACCATGTCAGAATCCTTGGCGCGCGGTTGCTATCAAGTGATCATGCAGATCAGTCCGTACTTGCGGGGTGAAACGCGCGAAGTTTTCGAAAAACTCTCGCACGATTATTTGCTCAAAATCAGAAGCTGAATTACCGCATGAAATCAGTCTGT
Source organism: Burkholderiales bacterium (assembly GCA_016200845.1). GTDB lineage: Bacteria > Pseudomonadota > Gammaproteobacteria > Burkholderiales > Burkholderiaceae_D > Undibacterium. Next base: position 12,233 of record JACQDW010000210.1, read on the forward strand.
GTATATTGCGGTTCGGCCGCAGGCAAATCGCCAACTTACGCCAAAGCTGCGCAACAATTGGCACAGCATCTGGTCGAACGACAACTAGAATTGGTTTATGGGGGTGGTAACGTCGGTCTCATGAAGGTCATCGCCGACGAGGTGCGACGTCTCGGTGGTCACGTTACAGGCGTTATTCCGCAGGCCTTACAAGAACGTGAACTGGCTCATGCTGACTTAAATCACCTTTACGTGGTCGCGAATATGCACGAACGTAAAGCAAAGATGGCAGAATTATCTGACGGTTTTATCGCCTTACCCGGTGGCATCGGAACTTTGGAAGAACTCTTTGAAATGTTCACCTGGCTACAACTGGGGTTTCATCAAAAACCTTTAGGTTTATTGAATGTCGATGCCTATTATGATCCGCTACTGCAGTTTCTGCAGCATGCAGTTGGCAGCGAATTCTTAAAACCAGAACATCACGCACTCCTGTTGCGTTCTTCCGATCCAGAACAATTGCTACAACAGATGCAGCATTTTGAAGATTGCTTACGCCATACCCCCAAGCAAGTGACCTAATCGCAAACAACATTTTCCACGAAACTCTCCGCGAAACACCAGTTTTACTTTGATTACAGGTAAAATGCCGCGCAGGCTTCCTAGGATTATTGCGTCAGTTATCGCAAACCCACTCGCAGATTACTTTTTGATTGAAATAATATGAAATTCTCCAAACAATTCTCACTCTATCAATCCGAAGCCACGCAATTTATCAATGGCTTAAAAGAAGCGAATCCACAATTGGAACAGAAGCAACGTGATGGTCGAGCTTTGTTGTGGGATAAGGAGCCGATCGATTTGGAAACACAGCGTCGCAATCGCGAAGCGCGAGTTCAGCAACAAGCCTATGTGTATCACTCAAAATAAATAGCGCCGCCGACTTCGTCGTTCACACACAGCCATTTCATGCCGCCAGCTAGCGCGGCAGTGAAAGGCCCGCAAGATCAGACACCTTATGCAAACAGCAGACAGCAGCGAACTCCCCATAGTTGGAGCAGCCGATACGACACCTGATGTCGTCGATGGCCTCGCTTTCGCCAAGCTCTATGGTGAGCCTCTGTTTAAGCTGCCAA
>JACQDW010000191.1 GCA_016200845.1 Burkholderiales bacterium
ATTTTGGCGTCCTTCGCGATTTGTCGGTAAGTATCGAGCGTTTGTTCACGCTGCATTTTGTCTATGGCCACATTGGTTGCATAGCCGTGAAAATTCGGTAACCCAGCGACACAAACGATATCGTACGCTGGCGACAATTGGGGGATGATCCCATTGTTATATATGAGAGAAAAGTTCTTTAAATGTGCGTCACAGTTACCAATGAGCGTGTTGACTGCTTGCCGAATGAAGAACTGTCGCACGTCATCAATGCCATTGGCGCTCATGCGATTGAGTATTCGCAAAAATGAAATGTAGTATCTCTCGCTCGCATACTTCTCATTCGGCATCAATGACAGCATTTGACAGCCATCTTCGATATGAACAGGGCCAGTTGGCCGACGGTCAAAACGATCAACCGCCAGAAAATGTGTTTCCTCGCCTAGTTGAGCGACTAGTTCTGGGAGACGATTAATTGTTTTCATTTGTCGCGGTTTGCACGTCGCAATCCGTACACCTGCTCGCGCAGCCAACATCATGGCGGAGTATTCATTAAAGACCATCGCGTCATCATTGGGTGCAGGTAGTTTTGCAATGATGTCCGACAGTTTTCCTCGCAGTGGCAAGGTGTACGTCTTCCCTTCGTTTACGCTCGACAGTGCGATTTTATTTTGTACGCCTGAAACAGATGCTGCTCCTTCTGCGGCTGCTTCCGGCACACAAATTTCTAAATTATCTGATCCACCGGTCACGCCAATCGCGCGCGCCGAAGCGGTTAAATGATCAATATTGGCGGGGATGATTTTGACAGCGCCTGGGAGATCTTCGCCTGAGGCCGCTAAAATACCAAAGTCGTCGCAGTCACGTTTATTTTTGCGCGTTGCTTCCAATCGTTTGCGTAGTGGCCCCTCTGGCAACAAGCCCGCAAAAAAAGGAGGAAGTTCCCCACGTTCGCGATACATTGCGCGATGAAAAGAGTTCTGTAAGGTTTCTTGATTGATGGACTCTTCGTTGGGTAAGCTTAATGATAGAGACAGGGTAGGGCGATCTCGATCAATCAAGTACCTTTCCGTCGGTACAAATCGTGTGACACGACCTGCTTCACAGAGCCATCCCACGTGTTGATCGTAGATCCAGACTTCAAGATACCGAGGAGTGAGTATGTCGCCCATTTTTACTTATCCGCAAGAAAACGATCCACGGTCGAAGGTGCATCATCCATGCCAATCGGCTTTCCAGAAATCAGCCTTTCAATCTCCGGTAGCAGGTGCTTCGGCACCAATACCCACTGGCAATCGAGCGCCGAAGCCAAATCACCTAAGGTGCTAGAACGCACGTCAGCCTCGCTTTTCAATGTCCGATAGAGGTTGGATACTTCTATCCCAGTGATTCGACTTAACTCGGGGACAGTTTTCCCAGAAGATTTGCGTCGAAGGCGAAGTTGTGCGATGAAATCCATCATGTTCTCAGTAAGGTAGTGAGTGTATAAAACTACACTTCAAATGATTCAAAGTGTAGAACAATACATGCATGCTTCCGATATCCATCATACATCGTTTTCGTAGGGTGTCAACAACTACAGTTACATATCATAAAAATGTAGAAATCGACACTGATACTCAAGCTGAATGTGGTGCGATTGATAATGTGCTTGCGATAGGTCGGCAAAGTTGACTGGTCGAATGAGTGGTCAATTGCTGATCGGAGTTGTGTTCAGATAATGGAAAGAATGTGACTGGAGCCGCATCATCAAAGCACGGATGCAGTACCCGTTTTGAGTGTAGAAGGGAGTTGTTGATCACCGATCAGCAGCTCCCTTTTTATTTTAAGCAGAGTAAACGGCGTCGCCTTGTTCTGTTGGCGTTTTTTCCTTGCCAGCCCACTCCGGCACGATGCGCAGGGAGAGGATGAGGACGGGGAGGGCGGAGACTAATACCCAGAGGAAGAAATGTTGGTAGCCAAGGGCGTGTTGGATGTCGCCGCTGAAGGTGCGGAATAGGACCAGGCCTAGTGCCATGAAGCCGGTGCCGAAGGCGTAGTGGGCGGTTTGGTATTTGCCTACTGAGAGCACTTGCATCATGTAGAGGATGAGGCCGACGAAGCCGAAGCCGAAGCCGAAGTTTTCTACGAAGATGGCGGTGGTGATGACGCTGAGGTTATCGGGCATGGTGGTGGCGAGGAAGTAGAACGCCAGATTGGGGAAGTTCATGCCTAGGATTAAGAAGAACATGGCGCGGCGTAAGCCTATCCAGTTGGCAAAATAGCCGCCCATGATGCTGCCTGCGATGAAGGCCACGGTGCCTGCTGCGCCGTAAGCCCAGCCGACTTGATCGGTGGAAAGGCCGAGTCCGCCTAGATTGCGGGCGTCCATCAGGAACAGCGGTGCGATGGTGGAGACCTGTGCTTCGCCAGCGCGGAATAAGAGGATGAAGAGCAGCATCAACCAGACGCCCGGTTTCTTAAAGAAGTCGATGATCACGCATTTGAGGGTGGCGAAACCTTCTTTGACGGAAGTTGGCGCTGTGCTCAGCGTGGGGTTGGGTGGCAGCGCCCAGGTGTGAAATACGGCGATGCTGATGAGCCCGGCAGACATGATGGCAAAGATGGTGGACCAGGCGTGTTCTGCTGTGAATCCGAATTTCTTTTGTAAGTCGCCAGCCAGAACGACGAGTACGCCTGAGATAACAAATTTTGCGGTGTTGTAAAAGGCACCTTGCCAGCCTGCGAATAGGGTTTGCTGGTGAGTGGAGAGGCTGGCGATGTAGAGGCCGTCCGCGGCGATATCGTGGGTGGCGGAGGCGATGGCGATGACGCCTAGCAAGGCAATAATGACAGCGACGGTGTTGGGGAATTGGAGCGAGAGCGCGATTAATCCGAGCGCGACGCCACCTATGATTTGAAACAAAATCACGAAGAAGCGCTTGTTATTGGAGGTTTCTAATAAGGGGCTCCAGAGTGGCTTGAATGCCCAGGCCAGCACCAAGAGTCCGGTCCAGTGACCGATGTCTTGGTTGGAAATGCCCATGCTTTTGAACATGATGCCGACCACGATTAACACCACCCAGAGCGGCAAGCCTTCGGCGAAATACAGGGTCGGTACCCAAGTGAGCGGGTGACGTTGATTGGCCTTTTCCATTAAGTGTTCTCCAGTGCGCATCGTTTGATGGGGTGATTTTTTGCTGATAAAAATCGGCTTAGCCAGCAACATACTAGGCTACTCAATCACGGTCAACTGGTTTTGTAAAATTAATGCCACTTGCGTACCATTATGCAACGGAATTGACATTATTTTGTCGAGAGGGGAATTTTGTTATGTCGGATTTTCACAAATCATCTTAAAATTAGCTAAGTAAATTGTGTCAATGTGAATTGAAATCGTGGTTTTGGTTTGTTGATTTAAAAGTAAAATTTCTATTTGTTAAGTTTTGCTAACTGGTATTAGAGTTCGATAGTGCGTTTTGTAGGGCGGGTTGCAACCCGCCCTACATTGAAAGTCTCTATTTTGAGTGATTCTAAGGCTGGTGCATGGCTGTTTGTCTGTGAGTTGATTTTTGTGAAGTGAGTTGATATGTCTGGGGTTACTTCGGCGTCTGCTGTGCAGCGTTTTTCTTCCATCGATGCTTTGCGTGGCTTAACGGTGGCGGCGATGTTGTTGGTCAATGGTGCCGGGGATTGGGGTCATGTGTATGGATTTTTGGAGCATGCGTCTTGGCATGGGTCTACCCCAGCCGATTTTATTTTTCCGTTTTTTTTGGTGATCGTCGGTGTCTCTTTGTCGCTCGCGTTCACGCCTAAATTAACGCAAGCACCGGCGCTGTTGTTGCGGGCAATTGTTTGGCGTGGCGTGAAGATCATTGCGCTCGGTGTGGCTTTGCATGTGCTGGCTGATGTGTTGATTCCGGGACGCGAGTTTCGTTTGCTGGGCGTGTTGCAACGCATCGGTGTGGGTTTTGTGGTGGTGGGCAGTTTGTTTGTGTTGGTGCGTCGGGCGGTGCTTTTGTATGGGCTTTTTGCAGCGATCTTGTTGGGATATTGGGGCTTGTTGCTATGGGGCGGATCATATGATCCGCATTTGAATATCGTTGACCGGTTTGATACGCGCTGGTTAGGGAGTTTGGCGTATAGCTATGATGCGGCAACGGGACTGGCGCAGGAGCCGGAAGGTTTGTTGAGTAGTGTGCCAGCATGGGCATCGATCATGATGGGTTTACAAGCTGCGCATTGTTTGCGACACCAGCAACGTGGTCGACTCCTGGTGTTGGGCGTGCTGGCGATGGGCTTGGGAGCCTTGTGGTCTTTGGTTTTACCTATGAACAAGCAGCTTTGGACGCCTTCGTTTGTGTTGTGGACTGGCGGTTTTGCTTATTTGCTGATTGCCTTGGCACATGAGTTAATTGATCGTCGCGGTCTGCCTGCTATCGGTGTGAGTTTTGGGGTGAATGCAATCTTTGCCTATGCGGGTTCATGGGTGTTGACATGCGTGCTGGCGGCTACCGGTGGGCAGGATTGGATCTACACGAACGTGTTCACTGCCTGGCTGACACCAGTGTGGGGGGCCTATATGAGTTCAATGGCGTTTGCGCTGGTGATGACATTGTTGTTTGGAGCAGTGGTTTGGTGGCTGCGACGTCGTCATTGGCGTTTTTCAATTTAAAATAATAAACTTCTTTCTTTTGAGAAATTTTTCGTTGCTTTATCTTGCTAGTGCGGCTATGCTGGCTTTGCGATTGGCAAGATGATCGCGAGTCTGTGAGTGCCCTGAGTTGGAAATTCCTTGAATAAAACCGATGAAATGAAGCCCATTCTTCGTTACAAATACTCGCAAGGCACCCGGCCTTGCTCCGTTTTGTGCCTCGTTTGGCGCTCATTGCATCAATTTTATTTTTCAACGAGTTTCTAACTCAGGACATTAGTGACGTAAAGGAGGAACAGGATGGATCAACTGGAACTCGAAAGGGAGGGGAAATTGGATGAGGATCTGCCTAAGCGCAAACCGGCTAATTTCATTTATCTGTTTTCCGACGATGCTCATTTTTTGTCAGAGTTGAGCACGGCTTTGCTGTTTTATGACTATGAAGTTCTCGGCTATAGTGATGCGGAGAGCTTCATGTCTGCGGTTTTAAGTTATGCGCCTGCGGCGGTCATCTTGGATATCGATTCTGATCCTGGTGAGCAATTGCGAACCAGTGTGGCGCAAGCGGAAGAAGTGACATGCCCTGTGTTGTATGTTTCTGCGCATGATGAGTTTGCCAGTCGCTTAGATGCGGTACGCGAAGGCGCTGAAGCTTATTTTCTCAAGCCAGTTGATGTGCAGGCGCTGAGTCATCGTATTGATGAAAATATCGCGCCAGCTGGACAACGTGCTTATCGTATTTTGATCGTCGATGACGATGAATTTTTCTTGAGTTTTTTTGAGTCGATATTAAGCAGTGCTGGGATGCATGTGCGTTCTTTATTGGATCCGACTAAAACGCTGGATGCCATTAAAAAATTTAATCCAGAATTATTGCTCACGGATTTGCATATGCCGCAATGCAGTGGCGTCGAGTTGGCGAAAGTGATTCGCCAAAATAATCGTTATGTGGATTTGCCAATTGTGTTTTTGTCTTGCGAAACGGCGATACAAAAGCAATTGGGCGCTTTGCAGTCGGGTGCGGATGATTTTTTAACGAAGCCGATCGATCCAGAAAAATTAGTTGCTTCGATTGCGTATAGGGCAGAGCGCTATCGTAACTTGCGTAAGAGTATGTGATTGGGACTTTCCCAGTCTGAGGTGCTGAGAAGGGCGGATTCATCCGCCCTTTATTTTATGGATAGAAGAGCTCAACGGTGTACGACGATGCTTTGGGTATCGCCAGCTCAAAATTGAGTTTGTGCGCGCTTTCGCTATTGCCAGGAATGCCTGTCGCAATAAGCGCCTTGTTGTCGAGATAGACCGATGGCGGTATCGCTTTTTGCAAGACTGTTTTGCCGCGCACATCTTTGAGTATCAGCTCCAGATATGGCCAAGCTTGTGCTGATTTTCCTTTATTTTGAATCTGGAAATTGAGCTCGTTGACGAGCGGTTCATTGGTGACGATTTGTAGCTCACTGCCACTGATTTCTAGCTGGCTTCTTTGCGCCGGTAGCTTGATTTCACATTTCGCGAATTGGCAGAATTTAAGTAAGTGGGGCTTGGCTTGCGGATATTCTGCCGCGATCGCATTGCGGAAAAAATAGCTTGATTGCGCAATTGCTGCGATTAGGCTGACAAGTACGCCTAGTGATAAAGCGACGCTAGTCCACTTCCCATAGCGTTGATGCCGCTGTGCACGGCGTACAAAATCTGGGGTTTCTTCGGTCTCTGTTGTGTGTGTCGCTGGGTCTGTCGCTGAGTCTGTCGCTTGGGATGGCGGGTCTTGTTCTTCTTCCGTTGGAACCTCAGGTGACAGGTTTTCTACTCTTAAATTGTTAGTCAGGGTGCCTGAATTGATTGCTGACGCAATCGATTGTTCTTTTTCTCGCTCGTCTTTGCTCTCGCCATCGTCATAGAGATCAAGCTCTGATTCGATGGCGATTTCTAGCGACCTGATTTCTTCGATATCTTCCGCATCTAAGGTTTGTTTTACTGGTTCACGAGTGGCGATGATCGGAGAATGGTCGTCATCAAGGTCAAAGTCGATGCTGGCGGTGAGCGCATTTGGTTTGCCTTTGTCAGCATGGTCCGTGTGCGGCTCTTCGTTGATTTCTATGACTTCCAAATGCACCAGCGCTTCTTCGGCGGAATTGTCTGGAGCAGGCGTCGCTTCGCTTTCTAAACTGGATGGTGGTGCGGCCTCGGCGTTTTGATTGGTAGCGATTTCCTCATCTAACTGCCTAACTTTGATTTCTTGTAAGAGCGCGCGCAGATTGTTTTCAAGATCAAGACCATCATTGTGATCTGTGGCGGTCTCTGATATTACGGCGGGATCAGGCTGGGCTTGTTCCGGCTGTCGCTCAGCGGCGGATTCTTCTTGTAGTTGAGGCTGGGTTTGCTCCGGCGCCTGTTTGGGCGTGGAGCCCGGTGGAATCAAATGCTCAATGCCATTAAACGTCTGTTTGCAAGCGCCGCAACGTACCATGCCTGCATACAGTTTTAATTGATCATTCGCTACCCGGAAACTGGTATAGCAATGAGGGCATTGAGTTGCGAGCGCCATGTCGTCTGATCTCGTGGTTGATATCCTGAAAGCTTACGCGGAAGGCTTGCGACCATGTAAGGCAACCCAGCCTTCTCGTTCTTGCCATACGCTCAGTTGAATAAACGGTGCATAGGCAGCGGCGACTTCTTCGGCTTGACGTGCCAGCACGCCTGACAAAATAAGTGCGCCTCCGGCGGCAACCCG
>JACQDW010000200.1 GCA_016200845.1 Burkholderiales bacterium
GCGAACACAACAACGCCAGCGTCTGTTTCGCGTAAGTCCTAAGATCAAGATTTGATCCCACTTTGTTATTGAATTTGACTAAAGAGAACCCTTATGAACGCAAATATACAAGCCCTGTTGTCCCATTTATTGGGTGCTGCCAAAACCCAAGAGCTGGCGACGTTAATGCATATTTCACCGAATTTCCGCATGTGGGAAGAAGGCAAAGTGTCGCGTGCTGAGTTGGCGCAAGCTTTGAATATGGCTTTGTTTGCGGGGATTCTGGAGCGCGTGTCGACTGGTAAGGCTTACACCGTTGACGTCGCGGCGCGCGGTGCTAAAGTTTGTTTTGATCATGGTGCATTGCGCACTGTGCGTTGGTTTGGATTGGGTGATTTGCCACCGGGTGAAGCGGCGATTACACGCGTCTTGAAACCTTTGGGATTTCGTTTAAACGGCGTCTTTCCTTTGGATCGATTGAATATGACGGGCCGCTCGTATGCGCAGATCGATGACCCGGAGAATATTTCGCAGTTCTTTGTGTCCGAGTTGCATCCAGAACGTTTTAGCAAAGGCTTTCAAGAAGCCGTGACGCGGGTTTTGGGTGAGTCCAAAGATCCTTTGACTCCAGCGGCAATTTCTTTGTTGAACGAGTTGGAGCGCGATGGCTCATTGCCGGTTGAACAGGCGCAGAGTTTGTTGCCCGTGTTGGTGGCCTGCTTTGAGCGTCAGCATGCGACTCCAAGCATGGCTGATTATGAATTGTTGTTGAAGGAATCGGCGGAGATGGCATGGATCGCGACCGAGGGTAATGCCTTCAATCATGCGACTGATCGTGTAGAGGATGTGTTTGCCTTAGCCGAAGAACAAAAACAATTGGGTCGTCCTATGAAGCCAGCGGTGGAAGTGTCCGGTTCCGGCCGGATTAAGCAGACCGCGTTTAAAGCTGACCCAGTCTTGCGTCAATTTGTAGGCGACAATGGTGACATCATCGAGCGCGAAGTGCCGGGCTCGTTCTATGAATTTATTACGCGTGATGTGATGAAAGAGGGTGCTAGCATCAAGCTTGATCTGGGTTTTGATGCGGGTAATGCGCAGGGTATTTTTAAGATGACTGCAAATGCTTAGGTTCACTGCCATTGAGTTCGGCGATCTCGTAGGGCGGGTGAAACCCGCGCTGCTTAGGTGCTTACGTGCTCAGTGTGCTGGCGGCGCGGGTTTCACCCGCCCTACCATATTGCGGCCTCAACTTAATGGCGGTGATGCTTAGGCTCTTCCACTTTTTTATAGTTCTTATCTACCTATGTTTAACTCAACTTCCAGCTTGCTCACTGCTTTAGCCCAACTCTTAGGCGCACGCGCCGTGCTGACCGATGCCGATGATTGTGCTCCTTATTTCAAAGGCGCACGCTATGGCGATGGTAGTGCCTTGGCGGTGTTGCGGCCTGATACGCATGAGCAGGTGGTGGAGATTGTGCGCTTGTGTGCCGAGCACAGCCAAGCGATCGTGTTGCAAGGTGCGAATACTGGCTTGGTGGCGGCGAGTACGCCTGATGCTAGTGGGCGTTTGATGGTCTTGAGTTTGGATCGATTAAAGCGCCACATCGAGATCGATGCAGTGAATCGTTCTGTGACGGTTGATGCCGGTGTGAGTTTGCAGGATTTGAACGAAGCGCTCGCTCCACATGGCTTGTTCTTTCCGATTGATCTCGGTGCTAATCCCAGCATAGGTGGCATGATCGCCGCGAATACCGGTGGGGCGCGTTTGATTAAGTACGGCGACGTGCGGCAAAACTTATTGGGCTTGCGTGCCGTCTTGATGCAGCCCGCTGGGCAGGAATTGAATTTGTTGTCGGCGCTGCGCAAGAATAATACAGGGCCTGATTTGAAGCAGCTCTTCGTTGGCAGCAGTGGTGCTTACGGCATTATGACGCGAGCGGTGTTGCAAGTGCATCGCTTGCCCAAGCAAAGCGCGACGGCTCTGGTGGTGCCGCGCGACCAGGCTGCGGTGTTGGAATTGCTGCAGGTGTTAGAGCGCGATTGTGGTGAATTCTTGAGTGCGTTTGAAGGTATTTCTGGTGCCGCTTTGCAGGCGGTGTTGCAGCATATCCCAGGCATTAGCAATCCATTTGCACCTGAGGGCGTGCCTGAATATTGTGTCTTGGTCGAATTAAATAGTACTTCCGATCCAGCCTTGAGCGGGATTGATCTCGACAGCCTGTTGATGTCTTGCCTTGAAAATTTGTTTGGTGATGTGGTTGAGAATGCGGTGATTGGTCGCGCCGAAGACTTGTGGCGCATCCGTCATGCGATCAGTGAAGCCTTGCGCCATCAAGGCAAAATGATCGCCTTTGACATCTCTATGCCACGCTCCAGAATGGCACAGTTTCGCGATGCGGGTTTGGCTTTAATCGCAGACAATTATCCCTGGATGCGGGTGATGGATTTTGGTCATTGGGGCGATGGTGGCTGCCACTTCAATATGGTGTGGCCGGCGTCCGCATCGATCGCTTATTCTTCCGATGTGGCGCAAGAAATTCGCACTCGTATTTATGATTTGGTGGTGAATGAATTCGAGGGCAGCTTTAGCGCTGAGCACGGTGTCGGTCCCTACAATTTGGATTTTTATCGTCGCTATACCTCCGATGCGGCGCGGCAATTGTCGGGAGGGATACAAAATCTACTCGATCCGCATTCCTTGTTGGGATTGACCCGTTTTTCCTAACATATTCGACAAAATTCTGTTAATACCACTTCGCGAGTTGCCCAAATTTTCTTTAACGGGTTGTGGTAATTTTGCACAAGCGTCGATTTTCGTTTTGCCTATTTTCGCTTTTCTCTATAATGCCCCAGCTCGTGTTTAGGCGCAGGTGAGCGATAGTGCTTGTTCTCCATTTGACATAGGAGTTCAAGGCAGAGATCGCGATACACTGCGCCAGCACGTGACTACAACAGGAGGCTGACACAAGCTTCCAAACATAATAGAAATAGGGAGAGAAGAGTATGTCAGTTTGCCGTCAAGAAAAAATGAAATTAAAGCTCATCGTGTTGGCTGTGAGCGCCGCTTGTTCTGTTCAGTTGGTGCAAGCGCAAGACGCTGCAATGAAGGATAAAGACGGCAACGTCATCCAGCAAATCGAAATTGCAGCCCGCGTTGATCAGGCTGGTACCAGTGCAAAATCAAAAGCGCCTTTACGCGATTTGCCAGTGAGTATCAGTATTGTTCCTGCCGAAGTGTTGCAAGACCAGGGCGCACTGAGCTTAGATGCCGCGATTAAAAACGTCAGCGGCCTGACGCAAAGCAGCACCAATAACTACGGCTACTTCAATAATTATCTGGCACGTGGCTTGCCTGTGAACTATGTGCGTGATGGCATGCCAGACGGCCCAGCGGTGAATGGCTATGCGCGCACTTTGACGGACGTGCAGCAGATTGAAGTATTGAAAGGCCCAGGCTCTGCCATGTATGGTGGCGGAATGCCTGGTGGTTTCGTGAACTTGATTTCTAAAAAGCCGGAAGCAACAACTGCGCACAGTGTGGAAGTGGGCGGTGGTAGTTTTAATGCGCGCCACGTCAAATTTGACACGACTGGTGCGATGGATGCCAGCGCACAATATCGCTTGATTGCGGCATATTCAAATGCGGATGGCTATCGTGGATATGGCAATAAGACGACCGAAGTCTTGCCAAGTTTTTCTTTTAAATTGGATCGTGATCAGACGACAAATATCACCATTCGTCACATCGATTCTCTCATTCATAATGACTCGGTCGGCATGATTTTCCGCAATCACCAGATTGTGAATGTGCCACAAACGAATCGCTATTACACACCGTTTTCTGAAGGTGGTAACAAGATCGATCAATTGAGCGTCAAGCATGAAATTAAGCTCAGCGCGGAATGGTTGCTGCGGGCGGATTTGTCTTATGCAAATCGCGATTTGGATTTCAAACGCAACGTTCCTAACTGGCGCTTGAGTGAAACAGCGACCGGGACACAAATGGTGAATCGCAATTGGCGCGACCAGCAAGATCGTTTGCATGATAGCTTGGCACAAGTCGAAGCCGTCTGGAATGGCGCAATGGCGGACATGAAGCACGAAGTCTTGTTCGGTGCGGGCTGGAGTCAGACCAAGGGCACGGCGATGCGTAAGCAAGCGTTATTGGCTCCGATCACTGATATTTTTGCGCCCGTTTTCCCTGAGAAAGCCAATGCAGATTTAGATGAAGCCTTTATGTGGAATCGTCAGGTGAAATCGGCGCAATCAGGCGTGTATGTGCAAGATCAGATGAGTTTGAACAAAGAGTGGAAATTGCGCGCAGGATTGCGCTCTGACCGCTATACGATTTCGGATCAAGGTCAATACAATTCCTGGTTTGATGCCGGTGGTGCGTTCACGTCGGGCTTGGCTGCAAACAAAGAATCGTTCGTCGCCAAACCTGCTAATTTAAAAAATGAACAGGCAGATGTCTCTTCGACTAAACTCAATTCTAGTTTGGGCGCGGTCTATCAGCCAAGCGCAAACACCTCTTATTACATCGGTGCAGCAAGCGGCAGTTTTTCAAATTTCACGACAGAGATGGGGCGCACAGCATTCGCTCCCGAGACTTCGCGGCAATTTGAAATTGGCAACAAATCAGTCATGATGAATGGCTTGTTGGCCACCAATGTCGCGGTCTACGACAACCGTCGCCTAGACTATTTCCAAACTGCGAACGGCTTGACTGGTAGCTTAGGCTCCGCCAAGACCCGTGGTCTGGATGCAGAGTTGATCGCACGCCAAATGCGCGGCTTGCAAATGCGCTTTGCTTATGCCTATCAAGATGCCGCTTACACCAAATATGTGGATGTCGTTAGTAAGAAAAATGATGCCAATATCGTTGGTAAGCGTGTAGCAGGGACATCCAAAAATCAAATGAATTTGTGGACAACCTACGATTTGCAATCAGCCGAATGGAAGGGCTTTGGCGTGGGCGCTGGCGTGAGCTGCCGCGATACGTTTTATGCAGACGCAGGCAATACCAACTTAGCGCCTAAGAGCCATATTTTGGATGCGGTGGCGTATTACCGTGGCGCTGGCTTTGAAGTGCAAGCTAATCTAAGCAACTTGACCAATCAACGGTGGTATCGTTATGCGGCGGGTGACAATAGCGTCGCGCCCGGTGATGCACGTGCTTTGAACGTATCTGCGCGCTTTAAGTTCTGATCTGTTTATTCAACAAAAAAGCCACCAGTTGAAACACTGGTGGCTTTTTTGTTTAGAGGAGCTCAGTTTTTGTCATCACTGTTTTGTGCAACTCTTGCGTCTATTTAATTGTCTAAGGCCGTATTATCACTAGTCTCACTATTTAGGAAAAAACATGAAGACCGCACTCCAATATTCTGTCGCACTACTTTTGTGCGCTGCCTTGACTGCGCAAGCCCAGCAAGCCACTGCGCCTGCGAATTCGCCGAAAAAGAGTTTTACTATCACGCATGAAGCGCAGCGCACCGCTGCTAAAGATCAGGCGCGCACTAATACCTGCTGGAACTTTGCGACCGTGTCGTTCATGGAAAGCGAAGTGGCGCGTCAAACTGGGAAATTGATCGAGCTGTCTGAAGTCTTTGGAGTGCGCTATGCCTATCCCTTGAAAGCGGATGCGTATTTGCGTGTGCAGGGCAAGGCGACGTTTTGGGAAGGTGGTAATAATCACGATGCGATGGAGATGCTGAAGCGTTATGGCGCCGTTCCTAAGGTGAACTTCACAGGCTTGAAAGAAGGTGAGACGCGTCTTGATCATGCGGAGCTGGCATTAACCACAAAGGCGTTTTTAGATGCAGTGATCAAGGGCGGCAAACCGAGCAAATCTTGGCGTGCTGCGTTCGATGGCATTCTGGACGCCTATATCGGCAAACCTCCGGCGAATTTTATGTTTGAAGGCAAGCTGCATACGCCCGAGAGTTTTCGTGATCAGGTTTTGAAAATCAATCCTGACGACTATGTGGAAATCACCAGCTTTAGTCACCATCCTTTCTATCAACGCATGCGCTTAGAAATCCCTGATAATTGGGCGCATGACAATCGCTATTTGAACGTGCCGCTCGACGATATGGAGAGCATCATGGTTAATGCACTGAAAAAAGGCATGACCATTTCCTGGGGTGGCGACACCAGTGAAAAAGGTTTCAACGTGAAAGAAGGCTACGCACAATTGGATGACGATGCCAAGGCTGTGACCCAAGTCGCGCGTCAGGAAGCGTTTGACGACTGGCGCAGCACCGACGATCACAGTATGCACATTGTTGGGCTGAGTAAGGACGAGAAGGGTGAATTGTATTTTCTCACCAAAAACAGCTATGGGCCGAACAGCGGCCCGATCGCGGGACATCTACACATGAGCCGCAATTATGTGCGCATGAAGACGATTTATTTTATGGTGCACAAAGACGCAATTCCAGAGGAAATTCGTGCTAAGGCTGGCATCAAATAAGCCAACATGAAAGCGCGCAGGAAAATTGCGGTAGAATGAATTTCTACTCAATTCCTTTAAACTCTTCATGTGGATAGACAGCCATTGCCATCTCGATGCCAGTGAATTTGGTGAGCGTTCTTTAGCGCTCGCCGATGCTGCTTTTGACGCTGGCCTTGCGGCGATCGTGATCCCTGCTGTGCATCGCTCTAATTTTGCAGCGGTGCAAAGCTTGGCGCAAGAACGCAGGCAATGCGTCTTTGCCTTGGGCATCCACCCCATGTATGTACCAACTTCTGATGAGAGCGATTTGCTGTTGTTGCGCGAAGAGATCGCGCGCTTGATGCAGTCACCAGATGGTCGTGCTTTGGTGGCGCTGGGCGAGATTGGGCTGGACTATTTTGTGCCAGCTTTGTGTCAGAGTCCGCTGCGTGAAAAGCAGGAATTTTTTTATTCCGAACAATTAAAAATCGCCCGCGATTTTGATCTTCCTGTTTTACTTCATGTCAGAAAATCGCAAGACATGATTTTAAAATACTTGCGCCGCATCCCTGTACGGGGCGGGATTGCTCATGCTTTTAATGGGAGTGAGCAACAGGCCCTGCATTTTATCAATCTGGGTTTTAAACTCGGTTTTGGTGGTGCCATGACGTTCACGCGGGCATTGCAAATTCGTCGTTTGGCAACGCAACTTTCCTTCAATAGCATCGTGTTAGAAACCGATGCCCCCGATATCGCACCGAGTTGGCTGCACCCCGGTGTGAACACGCCAGATCAAGTGCCGCGCATAGGCGAGGTGTTAGCGCAATTGCGTGGCCTCACCATCGAGCAAGTCGCGCAGCAAACGACACAGAATGTGCGCGAGGTCTTGCCTCGACTGGCACTCACTTCCTTTTAATACTGATAACGCTGATCATGAAAAGCGCCATCCTTGCATTCGTGGCTGGCGTTTTTTTATTGCAGCTACAAGCAGCGTTGTGGACCTGGCCGGGCGTAGTGTTGGCGGTGTTGGGTGCGGTGGCTTGCCTAGGCTGGGTTCAATCGATACGTCGCAAGAATTTGCCGTTTATGAGCAAGAGCTTGATGGCGATATTGCGCTTATCGGCCTATGGCGTGTTGGGCTTTTGTTGGGCAAATTTAATGGCTATGCGTGCGCTCCAAACCGAGTTGCCAGCGCAGTGGGAGTTGCGCGATGTGGATGTGGTGGGAGTGGTGGATAGCTTGCCGTTTCGTAGTGAGCAAGGACATAGTTTTCAATTTGCCGTTGAAAAGTATGTGCCGATTGAGCCGGGTGTAGATGAGAAGACGATGCGTGATTTTCCTCATCGACTGGCCTTGAGCTGGTTCAATTCAAGCGCTGAAAGTGCACAGATGGGCGAAGTCAAACCGGGGCAGCGGTGGTCTTTGCGTGTGCGTTTAAAGCGCGCTCATGGTAATGCGAATCGCGACGGTTTTGACTATGAATTGTATTGGCTGGAGCAAGGGGTACGTGCGACTGGCACAGTGCGCAAAGAGACGCGCTTGATCGATGATTTTGCATGGAGTATTTCGGCCATGATAGAGCGCAGCCGATTTGTGCTGCGCGACCGAATCGAGCGTGCCTTGCCCGATGCGCCATATGTGGGCGTATTGACGGCGCTGGTAGTCGGCGATCAGCGTGCGATCTCGCAAGAAGATTGGAAGATTTTTAATCGGACCGGGATAGGGCATTTGATTTCGATTTCTGGTTTGCACATCACCATGATCGCTGGTTTGTTTGCAGGTCTAATTCATTATTTGTGGCGACATGCATTTTTTACGCGGCTGCCGTTTTGTTTGTGGTTGCCAGCGCCTAAGGCGGCTGTTTTAGCGGGTGCGCTTGGTGCTTTGTTGTATGTGGCATTGGCAGGCTTTGGGATTCCGGCACAGCGTACTCTGTGGATGTTGTCGGTGGTGGCAGTGGCGATGTGGACAGGTAGAGTGAGTGATGCGGTCCGAGTGTTGTGTTTAGCCTTAGGTTTAGTTGTCGTGCTCGACCCTTGGGCGGTGTTGTCGCCCGGTTTTTATTTGTCGTTTGCGGCTGTTGCTGTGTTGATGTACGTCGGTTATGAGCTCGCGCCGACACTGCAGATTAAGGGCGATGGCAGTGCGCCGTTAACAGCTTGGCGTCGGGTGTGGGAGCGATGGAAGGCACCCTTGCTGGTCGCTGCACGGGCACAATATGCGGTGACGGTGGGTTTGGTGCCTTTGAGTTTTTTATTGTTCTCGCAGCTCTCGCTGGTCAGCCCGATTGCGAACGCGATTGCAATTCCACTGATTAGTTTTGTGGTGACGCCTTTGGCTTTGTTGGGCAGCGTGTTACCGCTTTCGCTTGCACAATGGGTGCTGGTTTTGGCGCATGCGTGTTTGACTGGTCTGGCGCATCTATTGACCTGGCTTAGCACCAGCGCTCTCGCAATCTGGAGTGCGCCGCAGCCGACGTGGTGGATGTTTGCCTTGGCTGTTTTGGGGTGTGCGTATCTGTTAGCGCCGCGTGGTTTTCCCATGCGTTGGTTGGGAGCGCTATGTTGTTTGCCTGTGCTGCTCAATACCACGCCGACACCCGTGTTTGGACGAATGACGGTGACTGCATTTGATGTGGGGCAGGGATCATCAGTGTTGATTGAGACCGCACACCATCGTTTGTTGTATGACACGGGGCCGGGCATCAGTCTGGATGCGAATAGCGGAACACGGATTTTGCTACCGTATTTTCAGGCGCGTGGCATACAAGAGCTCGACATGCTGATGATTTCGCACGCTGATAGCGATCATTCTGGTGGTGCTCAGAGTGTGCTTGGACAGATGCGGGTGAAAGCCTTGTCTTCGTCATTGCCAGCAGATCACCCCTTAGTGATGAGCGCGGCGCAGACACAGCGCTGTGTGGCAGGACAACATTGGGAATGGGACGGTGTGCGATTTGAAGTCTTGCATCCGGTGCCAGAAATTTATCTCAGCACAAAATGGAAAACCAATGCGCTGAGTTGCACGCTGAAGGTGAGCGCTGGTGCGCATACTTTGTTGTTGGCGGGGGACATTGAGGCGACGCAGGAAGATGAATTAGTCAATAGCATTGCACCACAATTGGCGGCGACGGTGCTGCTGGCGCCGCATCACGGCAGTGGCACGTCATCGACCACGCCCTTTCTGCAAGCGGTGCAGCCGCAGATGGCGATTTTTCAAGTGGGTTATTTGAATCGCTTTCATCACCCTAAAACTGAAGTCTTGCAGCGCTATCTGGATTTTGGAATAAAGCCTCTAAGGACGGACACAAGCGGTGCAATCACATTACAATTTGGCGATGTTGTTGCGGTGAGTCACTATCGAGAGATGCATCCCCGCTACTGGTATCCCCATTAAATCGATGCGCAGTGAATTTTATCGCCGCATCGTTCGTTTGAATCGAGTCTATTCATGTCTAAGCCCATCGTCC
Organism: Burkholderiales bacterium; assembly: GCA_016200845.1. Taxonomy (GTDB): domain Bacteria; phylum Pseudomonadota; class Gammaproteobacteria; order Burkholderiales; family Burkholderiaceae_D; genus Undibacterium. The sequence goes on from JACQDW010000200.1 coordinate 9,882, forward strand.
ATTTTTGTCATGGCAATAGCTTTCCTGCCGGAAGTTATCGCCAGATGTTTAATGCACTCGAAGCGCATTATCAAGTGTCTGCCTTGGAAATGCATGGTCA
>JACQDW010000208.1 GCA_016200845.1 Burkholderiales bacterium
CACAATACCGATTTATCGCCTTTAGAGATCGTCAAAAAATCACTGACCATCGCTGGTGAATTGTGTATTTACACCAATTTGTCGCACACCATAGAGAGCTTGGAATAAGCTGGCTCGTTAGGAAAAAACAATGATGAATATGACCCCGCAGGAAATCGTTTCCGAATTAGATAAACACGTGGTTGGACAAGGCAAGGCCAAACGTGCTGTCGCCATCGCCTTGCGCAACCGCTGGCGCAGACAGCAAGTGGCAGAGCCCTTGCGTTATGAAATCACCCCCAAAAATATTTTGATGATAGGCCCGACCGGTGTCGGCAAAACTGAGATTGCACGTCGCCTTGCTAAGCTGGCCGATGCGCCGTTTATCAAAATTGAGGCGACCAAATTCACCGAGGTAGGCTACGTCGGTCGCGATGTCGATACGATTATTCGCGATCTGGTCGATATTGGGATCAAACAAACGCGCGAGTCGGCCATGCGCAAAGTGCGCGCCCGCGCTGAAGATGCAGCGGAAGACCGCATTCTGGATGTCTTGTTGCCACCAGCGCGCGATTTTGGGATCGCCGCTGAACCCGTTGCGACTGAAGATAATGCCACGCGTCAGACTTTCCGCAAGCGTTTGCGCGAAGGGAGTTTGGACGACAAAGAGATCGATATTGAACTCGATGAAGTCTCGCCGCAGATGGAAATCATGGCGCCACCCGGCATGGAAGAAATGACCGAGCAAATTAAGGCGATGTTTTCTGGCGCGAATAGCGGTAAAAAGAAAACCCGTCGCCTGAAAATCAAAGACGCACTCAAGCTGATGGTGGAAGAAGAAGCCGCCAAGCTGGTCAATGACGAAGATCTCAAGCAGGCTGCGATCAAAAATGTAGAACAAAACGGTATTGTGTTTTTAGATGAAATTGACAAAATTGCCTCGCGTTCCGAAGCAGGCGGTGCCGAGGTGTCGCGAGCCGGTGTGCAGCGCGATTTGCTGCCTCTGGTCGAAGGCACGACGGTCAATACCAAGTTCGGCATGATCAAAACCGACCATATTTTGTTCATCGCATCGGGTGCGTTTCACTTCGCCAAACCGTCTGATTTGATCCCTGAATTGCAAGGTCGCTTTCCAATTCGCGTCGAGTTAGAGTCTTTATCGATTGCTGATTTTGAGTGCATTTTGACCAGTACCGATGCTTGTCTGACACGCCAATATCAAGCCTTGTTGGCGACCGAAGGCGTAACTGTGGAATTTGCACCGGAAGGTATACAAAAGCTCGCGGGCATCGCCTACTCTGTTAATGAAACCACAGAAAACATAGGCGCGCGTAGTCTCTACACGGTGATGGAAAAGCTGTTGGAAGAAATCTCTTTTGACGCCCACCAACATCAGGGCAAGACCATTACGATTGATGCTTCGTATGTAGAAGAGCGCTTACAGGCATTGTCGGTGAATGAAGATTTGTCGCGGTTTGTGTTGTAATTTTTGAGCGAATCATCCTATGCGGCCGCCTTTGTAAGGGAAATCCATGGCGAATAAACCGAAAAGCAATCGTCAAAAGCTCGTTTTTCGCCTGGAACCAGCGCAAACGAAGCCGCGTAACCCCTTGGTTGCGAGCGTCGTTCGCAAGTCTGGCGCCGGACTTCATCAAAAAAACAATAGTGCATTGCGCCAAGAGGGCAAACAAGCACTAAAAAACTTGGCAATCAAGGAAGAAGAGGATTAGACTGCGTTAAGAGTATTTCCGTATTGCATCTTATTTGTTTGCCAAAGTTACTTTGCGACTCAACATAGGAGTCTTAGATGCCTGGATGTCGGAAGCGCAAACGTCTGTATAAATACCGCCTGCCTCTGCGCCGTCGTGACTTGCTCACGCGGATGCTGGTCGAAGTGGGAATTTCTTATGCCGCGTCTTTGGGCGGAGAAAAGGCGCGTGAATTTTTGCGCGAGAAAAATGTACCCGAACATGTCATCGTCCGGGTGATTGGCGAAGACGACTAGTGAGTCTCGACTTTGGCGTTTCTTGCTAATAGCCGCTCTATCATTTGCTTTGCTGGGACGCCATCAAACAAGACGCCAGCGACGGCATTGGTGATCGGCATATCGACCCCCAAATCTTGCGCTAACGCCCGTACTGCCTGCGCGCAGCGTACCCCTTCGGCGACATGACCTAACTCTTGAATAATCGTGTCCAGCGATTTTCCTTCCGCCAACGCTAAACCAACGCGCCGATTCCTGGATAAGTTGCCTGTACAGGTCAAAATCAAATCACCCACGCCGGTCAAGCCCATCAGAGTTTCGTGCTTGCCACCGAGTGCTAGGCAAAGCCGGCTGATTTCTGCCAGACCGCGCGTCATGAGAGCCGCCCGTGCGTTTAAGCCCAGACCCAAGCCATCGGCGACGCCGGTCGCAATGGCCATAATATTTTTGACCGCCCCACCGACTTCGACCCCAGCCAGATCGTCACTGCTATACACGCGCAACGCCTGACTGTGGGCGGCTTGCACGACCTGTTGGCACAGCGCGTTTGATTTGGAGGCGATGGTCAGAGCGCAAGGCAAACCTTGCGCGACTTCTTGTGCGAAAGACGGGCCGGACAGAGCGCCCGCCAATACTTGGCTACCCAATTCTTGCTCGACGATTTGGTGTGGCAGTAAGCGCGTACTCTCCTCAAAACCCTTGCATAGCCACACGATATTTTTTAGCGGCAGGTGTTTACATTGCTGAAGCAATGGGCGCAAGCCTGACACCGAGCTGGCGATAATGAGCAAGCCCTCGCTGTCGTCAGGCAATGCATGGCGTAAAGCGTAGTCGAAATCGCTGCTGACTTCTAAGGCTGCGGGCAGCGCATAGCCGGGCAAATAATGACGGTTTTCGCGGGCTTGGTCGGCTACTTGCATCGCCACTTGATTGCGCCCCCACAGGACGACTTTATTTTTGCTCGCCAAAGAGATGGCCAGCGCAGTACCCCAGGCGCCTGCGCCGAGAACGGTGATATTCATTTTTTTCTGATGAGGCATGTGTGTGCGGTGGGGGGGGGCTTACAAGCCCCAGACATCGCTGGTGCGTACGTAACCGGTCTGGCCGTCACGGTGTTTGACTTTGACCCAAGCACCGGCGACTGGTTCTATCATTTCGAGCAAGACAAATTTATCGGCGCTAAACACCATGTTGGATGATTCTTCGGCCGCCTGACGCACTCGGGCAGTGCTGGTTTTGACGATGAGGTTGCGGCGCGAGACCAGATCTTTGGCTTCCACCCAGCTCAAGTCACCTTGCATATCGCGTACCCGACACCATGCGCCAGACGTCAAAATGATTTCGACCGGCATACCGGGCGCAGCGATATACACCTTCATGCCGCGCGCCGAGGGAGCGTCGTACATGATGATAGGTGTCGCACCCACAGAGCGGAATTCAAGAGCGTGACTTACGTGCGAGAGTGAACTCAAACCTAAGAAAACGAGGGTCGATAGGATAGGCCGTATGCGCATCGCATTACCCTAAAAGAGGAGACGTCAATGAAAACGCGCCTAGGGCAACCTGGGGTTGCTCTAGGCGCGTCGATCCAACAATTAGTGCGTTGTTGCAGGTGCTTCAGCGGAACCAGCTTCTGCCGCCAACTTAGCTTGCTCAGCCATATTGGCCAAACGCTGTTGGTAGAAGGCTTCAAAGTTGATTTCTGTCAAATGAATCGGTGGGAAACCAGCGCGGGAAATCGCATCAGCGACGTTGGAACGCAGGTAAGGGTAGATGATATTTGGGCAGCCGATGCCTAACAATGGATCCATCTGATCTTGTGGAATATTGCGTGCTTCGAAAATACCGGCTTGCTTGGCTTCTACTAGGAAAGCGACTTTGTCTTTGACTTTTGCTGTCACAGTCACAGTCACTGTGGACTCGACGATACCTTCAGCCAATGGCTCTGCAGCAACGTCTAAAGTCACTTCGATGCTTGGCGCTTCTTGTTCCAAGAAGATCGCTGGGGAATTTGGTTGCTCGAGCGACAAATCTTTCAGATAGACGCGTTGAATTTGAAATACTGGCTGCAGATTTTGGTCGGACATGTGAGGCTTTCGGAAAAATTGTATAAATAAATTATGAAACTAAGTAGTGACTAAGCTGTAACTAGCTTCACAAACATAAATCATCGAAACAGGATGCATACATAGGGATTAAATTCGATACTTCAAGCCCCAAGCAGGCTATTGTAGCAAGTGACGCTTAAAAACCGCAATGAGTGTTGTTTGTGCACTGCGGTTCTTGCACCTCGATAAATTCAATTGTGGGGCGCATTGCGTTGTTGCAAATGCTCGCAATACTAGTGTATTGCTGTGCTTTGCGCCTAGCACTGCATCCCCAAAATGGAATTTCTAGAGGCGCACTACGTTTTTGCTTTTAGGACGGAAACAGCAGCGCATCGAGTTTTCCAGCGCGATCGAGCGCGGAAAGGTCGTCAAAACCGCCTACGTGTGTTTCTCCAATGTAGATTTGAGGCACAGTGCGGCGTCCGGTTTTTTGCATCATGGCTTCGCGTACGGCGGGGTCGAGGTCAACGCGGACTTTTTCTATGTCTTCTATGCCCTTGGATTTCAACAGGCGTTCAGCCATGATGCAGTAGGGGCAAACTGCGGTGCTATACATTACAACGTGGGCGCTCATGCTGCTTCCTTTATTTCACTGTCGGTAGGCTTTGCGACTGCCATGCCGCAACGCCACCTTCTAAACTAAATGCTTTTTCAAAGCCAGCTTGCGCCAAGATGGAGACGGCTTTGGCAGAGCGTATGCCGCTTTGGCAGACGGTAATCACGACTTGGGCTTTGGATTTTTCGATTTCTGCGATGCGGCTGGCGAGCTCGCCCAGTGGAATATTTTTGGCAGAAGGTAAATGCCCGGTGGCGAATTCTTCAGCGCTGCGTACATCCAGCACTAAGGTTTTGGCTTGATTCATGTATTGCGTGGCTTGTAATTGCGATACGCGTGCGCCACGTCTTTGTATGCCAGGCAGCAACAGAGCACCGCCCGAGACGATGGCGATGGAAAGAAGCAGGAGGTTATCGGTAATAAAATTCACGGTTTTCCTAATTTGAAAGCAGATGAGTGGTTAAACAAGAGCGCCTCATTATAAAATAGATGGCGAATTTCGTTTTAGTTTTAAATTCTTCCGTTCTTATCCAACCTCAAATCTCAAGCACACTGATTATGTATAAAATTGTATTGATGCGTCATGGCGAATCCACCTGGAATCTTGATAATCGTTTTACCGGCTGGACCGATGTTGATCTGACCGAAAAAGGTGTGGCCGAAGCGCGTCAGGCTGGCAAGCTGTTAAAAGAAGCGGGTTTTAGTTTTGATCTGGCCTACACATCCGTGCTCAAGCGTGCGATTCGTACTTTGTGGTGTACTTTGGACGAGATGGATTTGATGTGGCTGCCGGTGGAACATGACTGGCGCTTAAATGAACGTCATTATGGCGCTTTGCAAGGTTTGGATAAGGCCGAGACTGCGGCTAAATATGGCGATGAGCAAGTTTTGGTGTGGCGTCGTAGTTATGACACGCCGCCAAGTGCGCTCGATGAAAACGACGAACGTACTTCCTACAAGGACCCGCGTTATGCCGGTTTGAAGCGCGAACAAATTCCTTTGACCGAATGTTTGAAAGACACTGTGGCGCGTGTGATGCCTGCTTGGGACGACGCGATTGCGCCGCAAATTCGTGCCGGTAAGCGCATTATCGTCTCGGCGCATGGCAATAGTTTGCGTGCTTTGATCAAGATGTTAGATGGCATCAGCGACGCTGATATCGTGAATTTGAATATTCCAAATGGTCAGCCTTTGGTGTATGAACTGGACGCCGATTTGAAGCCGATCAAGAGCTATTATCTGGGCGATCAAGAGGCCATTGCAAAAGCTTTGCAGGCGGTGGCGAGTCAGGGTAAAGCTAAATAATCCTAGAAACGGCGGTTGGACAGGTTCGAGTGTGCATTTTTTCGCGTCTCTGGCGAGGCGCGACGACGACGCAACCTCCACGTTGATATGAGGAGGTTTCTTCACTGAAGAAACGTAAAAGTCCAGAGGCGCGAAAAAGTGTGCAATCGAGCCTGTAGCGCTCTCACCAAAATGGTGTAAGTCAAAAACGACTGCATTTCTCAATAAATCATCAACTTACTTTAACTTTGAAGCGGTCAACTGCCGTTTCTAGGATAGTCCTCGATGCCATTGAATATTTTCTCCTATCAGGAAAACACGCAGTCTGAGTCACGCTTAGCCTGGTCGCGCACCGTGCTCGGCTGTGTTTTTTCTGTCAGCGCCCTGCTGCTTGCGGCGACTTCGGATGCGCAAACTTTGCGCAGTAAAGAAAAGAAAAAAGTCGAAGCGGAACGCACCGAGTTGCAGCAAAAACTCGACGTCCTCAAGAAAGATATACGCAAAACCGAGAATGCCAAAGAGCGCGCCAGCGATGCTTTGGAAGCGTCGGAGCAAGCGATTTCTGATGCCAATCGGGCTTTGTTGAATTTGCAGGCGGAACAGCAAAAAGCGCAGGCAGCCTTGCAAGTATTGATGAATGAAATCGAGGTTTTGAATCGCCAGGTTGAACAGCAAAAGCAAAGTTTGTCGCGCTTTTTGCGCCAGCAATATCAAGAGGGCGCGAGCGATCGCATCAAACTTTTGCTGTCGGGCGACAATCCCAATCGTATCAACCGCGACTTGCAATACATGAGCTATATCTCCAAGACGCAAGCAAAGTTGATCGCAGCGCTACAAGCAAGTCTGGTGGAAATTGAGCAGAAACGGCAAGCAGCGCAAGAAGTGAAAGACGAGCTGGAAGAGATCGCGCAAGAAGAACGTGAGCATAAAAAAGGCTTGGAATCGCAAAAGAAAAAACGTGCTGCAATTTTGGCGGAATTGGCGACTAAGCTGCGCAGTCAAAGAAAAGAAGCCGACAATTTGCGCCGTGATGAGCAATTATTAAATGCCTTATTGCGCAAGCTCGACGAGCAAGCGAAAGCCGAACAAGCAAAGCAAAGAGCCTTAGCAGAAAAGCAGCGCAAAGAACGACAGTCGCAGGAAAAAGCACAGGCAGGCAAAGGCACGGACAGCACCACTGGCAAGAAAGTCATCATAGAACAGACACCAGAGTTGGGTTTTAACGACGGACAGGTATTTGCGCGGCTTAAAGGCCAGCTGCGTTTGCCCGTGGTGGGCGAACTATTGGCGAAGTTTGGGCAAAAGCGGATTGATAGTCTGAACTGGAAAGGCTTATTTATTAAAGCCACAGAAGGCGCGGACGTTAAAGCAATAGGAGCTGGTCGCGTGGTGACGGCGACTTGGATGCGCGGCTACGGAAATTTGATCGTGCTTGATCATGGCGGTGATTTTTTGAGTATTTATGGCGGCAATCAAGCCGTGCTCAAAAATGTCGGGGATCAGGTAAAAGCAGGCGAAAAGATCGCCAGTGCAGGGAATACCTTTGGGTATGAAGAATCAGGACTATACTTTGAGATGCGTCATAAGGGTCAGCCCTTAGATCCTTTAAGTTGGACGCATAAATGATAAACGAGGTGTTGCGAGGTGGCGCGAATGCCATCGTCGCAGCAACTTCAGCAAAGCGGAACCCATGGGTAACAAATTAAAAAATGCAGGTCTGATCGGCTTAGGCATGGTGGCAGGGATTGCCGTGTCTTTACAATATTCCGCCCTGGCGCAGAAAATGGCGGGCTCGCCGCTGCCTTTGGAAAAATTGGCAGAATTTTCGGAAGTATTTGGCACGATTAAGTCCGATTATGTCGAGCCCGTCGCCGACGAAAAATTGCTGACCGAGGCGATGACGGGGATGGTGAGCGCGCTCGATCCTCATTCTGCCTATCTCGATAAAAAAGCCTTCAAGGAATTGCGCGAAGGAACCGAAGGAAAATTTGTCGGACTCGGCATCGAAGTCGTGATGGAAGATGGCTATGTCAAAGTAGTCACCCCTATCGAAGACACTCCGGCGGCGCGCGCTGGCATACAACCGGGCGACTTGATTACTCGTATTGATGGTCAGCCGATTAAGGGCTTGAGTATCGACGACGCGATCAAGAAAATGCGGGGCGAACCTCAGACCAAAATCACCCTGACGATCGCGCGCAAGACCGAAGAAAAGCCGATTGCGATGACTTTGACACGCGAGTTAATTAAACAACGCAGCGTGAAAGCCAACGTGGTGGAACCGGGCTATGCATGGTTGCGTATCTCGCAGTTCCAAGAGCCGACGGTCGAGGACATGGCGGAAAAATTGAAGAGCCTGTATGCGCAGAATCCCGCATTGAAAGGCTTGGTGTTAGATTTGCGCAATGATCCCGGTGGTGTTTTGCCCGGCGCGATTGGTGTGTCGGCGGCTTTTTTGCCTGCGAATGTGACCGTGGTATCGACCAATGGTCAGGTTGAAGATTCCAAGCGCAGTTATTTCGCCCGTCGTGAATTTTACGCCTCACGCTCGGGTGCTGATCCCTTGCTCAATCTGCCCGCTGCGATAAAGACGGTGCCTATGGTGGTGCTGATTAACGCGGGAACTGCATCCGCGTCGGAGATTGTGGCTGGCGCTCTGCAAGATTATCAGCGTGCGACGATTTTAGGAACGCAAAGTTTTGGCAAAGGCTCGGTGCAAACGGTGCATCAGATCACTGACGAAACCGGCATAAAAATTACGACCGCACGCTACTACACGCCTTTGGGCAGGGCGATACAAGCGAAAGGCATTTTGCCTGATTTGCGGGTAGAAGAAACCGCAGACGGCGATGGTTTTAATGCTTTGCGCACGCGTGAAGCGGATTTGCTCAAACATTTGAGTAATGACAGAGAAGCGGAAGTTGAGACAGCAAAACTCGACGATCTGGAAGAAGAAAAACGCCTCATCGCTCTGGCGAAAAAAAGTAAGCCGGTGGAATATGGCAGCAAAGATGATTTTCAGTTGGCGCAGGCGATCAATCATTTGAAGGGTTTGCCTGTGAAAATGAGCGCTGGCGAAACGGCAAATGCGGTAGATGCTCCGGTCAAAAAAAATGTAGAAAAACCTGGCGTTCACAAGAAAAAACCGGCAACGCAGAAGTGAGTCAATAACGATGAACGATCAACAGCTACTGCGTTATTCGCGCCATATTTTGCTCGACCAGATTGGCATAGAAGGTCAACAACAATTATTAAGTGCGCATGTGCTGGTGATCGGCGCTGGCGGTTTGGGCTCGCCCGCTGCCTTGTATCTGGCCAGTGCTGGTGTCGGCTGCATCAGTATTGTGGATGACGATGAAGTTGACCTGACTAATTTGCAGCGTCAAATTCTGCACACAACTGAGCGTGTCGGGCAAGATAAAGTGGCGTCTGCACAAGTCGCTTTGCAGCAAATTAATCCTGAGATAGAAGTGCGCGCCATCAAGCAGCGCTTGCAGGGCGAAGCCTTGGATGCATTGATACGCACGGTCGATGTGGTGTTAGATTGCAGCGATAATTTTAAAACGCGCCATGCCGTGAATCATGCTTGCGTTGCTGCTAAAGTTCCCTTGGTGTCGGGGGCGGCGATCTCGTTTGATGGACAAATCAGCGTATTCGATTCGCGTGTGCCGGATGCGCCTTGTTATGCTTGTTTGTTTGCGCCGGATCAGGTGTTTGAAGAAGTGCAGTGTTCGACTATGGGCGTGTTCGCGCCACTGGTCGGCATCATCGGCACCATGCAAGCGGCGGAAGCATTGAAGCTGATCATGGGCATAGGCGAGAGTTTGCATGCGCGTTTGTTGCTGCTCGATGCGATGCGTATGGAGTGGACCTCGATTGCGGTGGCGCGCAATCCGGTTTGTTCTGTGTGTGGATCAACGCACTAATTTTACTGACATACGTCCTCGCAACGCATTGCAAAGAACGATTTCATCGGCTTGCAATAAGTCGTCAAGCGTCAATG
>JACQDW010000196.1 GCA_016200845.1 Burkholderiales bacterium
ACTGTCTTCGGCTCCACGCCTAGCCAGCGCAATTTTGCATAAGTCCTAAAACAAAGATATCTTAGGACTTACGCAACAACGGCAGCGTCTGTTTTGCGTAAGTTCAGATATCTTGAGAAGTGAAAATACTACCATCAAAATACTAAACAATCGTTTGAAAACTGCTGGACGTTGCAGTTGCGCACCGACAAATGAGTTCCTTTTCGCTTCAATCTCAAAAACACATCACAAATAAAAACACCGTCCGCACACATGCCGATAGCGTTCGTTGCCGCCTATGTCGATTTGTTCGCCTGCAGTGATGCGTTTGCCTAGTTCGTCAACGCGGATATTCATGGTGGCTTTTTTGCCGCAGGCGCAGATGTTTTTGAGTTCTTCTATGGTGTCGGCCAGCGTCATCAAGTAGCTGGCGCCTTTAAATGGTTCACCCAGGAAGTCGCTGCGTAGTCCGTAACAGATGACGGGAATGCCTCTGACGTGTGCTAGTCGGTGCAGCTGTTTGACTTGTTCTGGCGATAGGAATTGGGCTTCGTCGACCAGTATGCAGCTGACCTTTGTTGCGTCTGCGAAAAAGTCAAAGTGAGTATCGAAAGTGATGGCTTCGCGTTGTGGTCCAAGGCGCGAGGTGATCAGGCCCGCGCCATAGCGATGGTCGATGGCGGCGGTGTAGAGGCATACTTGTTGCCCTTGTTCTTCGTAATTGTGGGCGACCTGCAGCAGTGCGGTTGATTTGCCGGCGTTCATTGCCGAATAGCGAAAATAGAGCTTAGCCAATGGGGTCTTTCTGTGAGTTGTCGTCCGGTGGGCGTTATACCATTCGTTATTTGTGGGGTCAAATGGCACTTTCGTACCCATGATTGCTTTTGACTGTTTATAATCGACCGCCCTCTCAACAAGCAATGTAATGAAATCGACTGCCGACCATGAATAGACATAAAAATTCTTTTGGAATGATCGCCGTGAGTTTGCTTTTTGCAGCGGTTTGCTCACTACCTTGTGGAGCGCAAGAGAATACCTTGACTTCGTCGAAGGCAATTGACGCGATCGAAGGTGTTTATAAGCATGCGTTTTCAAATGGCTCGGTCAGTGGTGAACGATATCGATCCGAAGATGTGATCGAAATCATGAAGTATTCTCCCGATGCGATTTATTTTCGCATTGCGCTGCAGTTTTTTAACGGACATAGCTGCGGTATATATGGCATTGCCAAATTTCATGAAGGTGCGTTTGTGTATCAAAATAGCGATGACACCTCAACCGACCTAGCTTGCACCTTACGCATACAGCGTGACAGCAAGTGGCTGAAGATCACCGATGCGGTCGATGCGGAGTCTGCTTCTTCTTGTCGCTCCTATTGCGGAATGCGAGGTAGTTTAAGGAACTACGAGATCAGTATGGCCAAGAAAAGGCAGATCAAATATGTGCCCCTCATTCAAAACTCACGGCAATATTTGGAGGCGGTTGGTGAGTTTAAGAAGCAGAGCGATCGACAATAAGCGTTTGAACTTTTGTGCGAAATTTAGCCTCTTGTGAAAAGCAAGTTTCAGCGTCTCCGCGTTTCTATTTATTCGGTTTTTCCTTTCGTTTTGTCATACCACTCAAAATACGCAGTCGCGCCCTTGATGCCGGATAGTATCAGGGCGTTTTTTTGCGTGTCGTTGAGGTCGAAGTCGGTGGTTTTGACGCCTAAGGTGTCGATATAGATGGTGCGTTCCCAGTCGTCGCTGTGGAGGTGGTAGCTTTGTTGCGCTTCGAGCAGGGTGTTGATGAGCGCCCAGCTATAGTCGAAAAAATTGTCGATGTCGCGTACCGGTGGCGCGTTGTGGTCGCGGAAGGTGGCGATTTCTTCCTTGCTGTCTAAGCGAAATCCCAGTGTCTCTTGATTAAATACGAAATCGCTTTCTGCTTGGTCTGGGTTGAAGAATTGATCGTTGAGTTTGCAGTAGTAGTCGGTGCAAATATAGCGGTCGGACGCGATATATTTTTTGCGATCGAATAGTTTGATAGGGAAGTTGTCGAGCACGCCGCCATCCACATAGAGATCGCCGCGCACGCTACGTTTGGCGGCGAAAAAAAGCGGGATGGACATGGAGATGCGGACGGCGTCGGCGATGCAGGTGCTGGGTGTGTGTTCGGCTGAGAAAACTTCGGAAAATCCGGTGGAGAGATTGGTGCCCATAAAGTACATGGAGCGAAAATTTTTGTTGGCTTTGAGTGCTTCGATGTCGGCGAAGGTGGATTCGCTGTTGCCGGTTTTGGCTTTGATCAATTGCGCAATCCAGTTGCGGAAGTAGTCGCCTTTGTACCAGCCGAATTGGTCTTTGAGGCGCTTCATGTCTTTTAAAATGCCCCAGGAATTGTCCATGAAGTTGTTGAAATTGAGCGACCAGATGATGTCGCGAATTTCCTTGGTGCTGTAATTGAGTCCGAGCAAAACGGCATTGATCGCGCCTGCGGAAGTGCCGCCTATGCGTTCTATATTTTGTAGAATTTGTTTTTGTTCGAGAACGTCGAGTGCGCCCAGATAGGCAATGCCTTTGACACCGCCACCTTCGAAGACGAAATTTTTGAAGTGATAGTCCATTTTGTAAAGTCCTCGGTGTATGACAGCGTTGCAAAATGCTAGCATGCGTGGTGGAGTCATTGGTGTGTTTGTGTTTGGGCTGTGGTATTTTTTGATTGCCCGCGAGCGTGTTGAGAGGAGATGGTGATGTCGGTTCAGAATTTGTTGGAGCAGTTGCGATCGCTAGCTTCAGAATCGGTGGCTGCGATTTTGCGTAAGCATGGTGCGCAAGAGCCTGTATGGGGCGTCAAGGTCGAGGACATGAAGAAGCTATTAAAGCCGCATAAAAATGATGTGGCTTTGGCTTGTGCTTTGTTTGATTCGGGGGTGTATGACGCCCAGTATTTGGCCGGATTAATGGCGGATGGGCGCTTGATGTCGGAGGCACAATTGCAGCATTGGGTAGAGTCTGCGAATGCGCATGCGATACGTGAATATAGCGTGGCGTGGGTGACGGCGGAGAGTCCGTTTGCGATGTCTATGGCCCTGCGTTGGATAGACGATGAGGACGCTGCTGTGGCGGCGACGGGGTGGGCGGTGTTGACGCAGTTTATTTCGGTCACGCCCGATGAAAAATTAGATTTGGTTTTGCTGGAATCATTGTTAACGCGGGTGAAATCTGGTGTGCATCAACAGCAAAATCGCGTGCGTTCCGCGATGAATCATTACGTGATTGCCCTGGGATGTTTTGTTCTGCCCTTACATGCGGCAGCGCTTGCTGCTGGTGAGGCGATAGGAAAGGTCGCGGTTGATGTCGGCGACACCGCGTGCAAAATTCCTTTCGCGCCTGAGTATATTAAAAAGGTGGTGCAACGCGGTAGTGTGGGCAAGAAACGTAAGAGTGTGAAGTGTTGAGGCTGCACAAGTTGGGGCAAGGATAATGCCACTTCTCCCACTCGCGGGAGAAGGGCGTATATTCTGGAGCAAACTATTTCTGATATACCCTGACATACTCAATTTCAAATTGACTAGGGAAGATGCTGTCGTCCACTGGGCCGCCTAAGTCGCCACCTAAGGCTAAATTCAGGATGAGGTATTGCGGTGAATCGAACGGCCATTTTTTGTAGTCGCCAGTTTTTGGATTGACGAACTGGAAGTAATAGCGGTCGTCGACGCCGATGGCGAGTTGTTGGTCGTCCCAATACAGCTGATAGTTATGGAAGTTGTCGCAGGCGTCGCCCACGGTGGTGGACTTGGTATTGCCGGTGCCGTTGGCCCAGTTGTAGAAATTGGTGTAAGCACTGCCCAAGATTTGGCCTTTGGTTTTGCCTACGTGTTCCATGATGTCGATTTCGCCGTCGTCGGGCCAACTGCCTTTTGTGCCTAGCATCCAGATGGCGGGCCAGGTGCCGAGGCCGCAGGGGAGCTTGGCGCGGATTTCAAAAAAGCCGTAGGTCCAACTGGCTTTGCCATTCGTTAGCAAGCGAGCCGATGTGTAGGCTTGCCCGCCATAATCAGGTGCACTGCTGAGTTTTTCTTTGAGTGCGGTGATGATGAGTTTGCCACCGGCGACGCGGGCGTTTTCAAGGCGGTCTTTGGAATAATATTGCAGCTCGTGGTTGAACCAGCCTTCTTTGTTGCGCACCGTGTCGAACATCCATTTGCTGGCATCAGGTAAGCCTGCTTGCTCAAATTCGTCCGACCAAGCCAGTTTCCAGTTGGCCGGTTTGCCGCCTGCGGGGAGGGCGGGGGCGGTGAATACGGGTGTGGTGACGACTGGGGTGGTGACCACGGGAGTGGCGGTATTGCTGTTACTGCTGCCGCCTCCGCAGGCGCTTAGGCTGATCGCGAGCAGGCTTAGCAATAATGCCTTACGGTTGGTTCGGCGGCTTACACTTGTTTTACTTGTTCGTGTTTTCAATTTTTGTCTCCCTCATTTTTGTTTATGTTGGCGTTGAACATCTCTTTTTGGAATCGTTTCCATTTTGTGGCAAAGTATGGCATTATTTGTTTTGAGATGTCAACGTGCTCAATTTTTGATGTGGTGCTGGTAGCTTGCTCCCGTTTGAACTTGCACTTATTTGGCACCGAATTGACACTGAAAAATGGGCAGTGTTATAGTTGTTCTGGTAACGTTTCCAGCGAGGATGTGTTTGTAGTTGTGCGCTGCCGTTGCTGAATCACCGTCAAAGCATGCTTTGACTCCCCGACTCGGTATTTAAAACTCGCCGCTTGCGGGAGAAAAGAGTAAAAAGCATAAACAATGCCGCCAACATCGTATTGGCGGCTAAGGAGACTTGATGTTAGCGTGTCGTCTAAAAATGCTGGCTGCTGCCGTGGCAATGCTGGCTTTGCCCTTATGCGCGCAAGCGCAGAAAGCCAGTGTGCCTTTGGAAAAGGCGGAAGTGATTCATTGGTGGACCTCGAATAGTGAGTCTGCAGCGGTGAAGGTGATCGCAGATGCTTATCGCAAATCGGGCGGCACTTGGGTGGATACCGCGATTGCGGGAGCCGACCAGTCGCGGGCAGTCGCGATCAATCGCATTGTCGGCGGCAACGCGCCCGCCGCGGCGCAGTTTAATACGACCAAACAATTTTTAGATTTAATCGAACAAGGCATGCTCAATCATGTCGATGAGGTGGCGTTGGCGGAAGGCTGGGATAAGTTTTTGCCGGAGCCTGTGCTCAATGTAATTCGTGTCAAGGGACACTACTACGCAGTGCCTGTGAACATACACATGCAGACTTGGGTTTGGTATTCCAAAGCGGCATTCAAGCAGGCGGGTATCGTTAAAGAGCCTGCCACGATGGACGAATTATTTGCAGCACTCGATAAGCTCAAGGCGGCGGGCCTTATTCCTTTGGCTCACGGTGGTCAGGCGTGGCAGGAGACCATCGTTTTTCAGGCGATGCTGACTAATGTCGGTGGCAAGGATTTGTATTTGAAGGTGATCCGTGATCGTGATCCCAAGGCGATTCAATCAGACGCATTCAAACAAGTGTTGTTGGCATTTAAGCGCATGCAAAGTTATGTCGATAGTGGATCGCCGGGGCGTAACTGGAATGATGCGACCTCGCTTTTGATCAAGGGCAAAGCGGGGATGCAGATCATGGGTGACTGGGTGAAGGGCGAATTCGCCGCCGCCAAACAAGTTGCTGGTAAAGATTTTGGGTGTATCGCGGGCTTGACGCCACAGACCCCGTATTTGATACAGGGTGACGCCTTTGTGTTTCCAAAAACCACCCGCGCGCCTTTAGTCAACGCCCAAAAATTGTTGGCGAAGACTTTGATGAATCCAGTGACGCAATTGGAATTTAACAAGCTGAAAGGCTCGATTCCGATACGCAATGATATCGATGTATCCAGTATGGACATGTGCGCCAAAATCGGTGTCGAGATTATGAAAGATAAGTCGCGCCACGTCGGCATCAGCGAGATCTTTTTAACGCCGGATCAGAATGGTGCTTTGCAAGATATTTTGACGGCGTATTGGAATACCCGCATGCCGGTCGAGCGCGTGCAAAAAAATATCGCTTCGGCGTTGAAAGACTAAGCCGTGATCGCGAAGACAGCCGCACGTTTCCAATGGATGATCAAACGCTTGATCCCGCATGCGGCATTGTTGCCGTTGGCAGCGATTGTGTTTATCGCTTATGTGGGAAGTCTGGCGTGGACGGTGCGCGTGTCGGTGTCCAATTCGCGCAGTGTGCCCACCGATAGTTTTGTCGGCATGGCGCAATATCTGAAATTGTTTGATAACGATCGCTGGCTTTTGTCATTGCAAAATAGCGCAACCTACACCGTGTTGTTTATCGCGCTTGCGATGCTGATTGGATTTTTATTGGCGGTGATGATCGATCAAAAAATCAGGGCAGAGGCGGTGTTTCGCACCGTGTTTTTATATCCGTATGCGATGTCTTTTGTGGCGACTGGTTTGGTGTGGCAATGGATCTTGACGCCCGGCCTGGGAATAGAGCAGTTGATGCATCACTGGGGTTATTCTGAATTCGAATTTGATTGGCTGATTAACCAAGACAAAGTCATTTACGCCATCGTCATTGCCGGTGTGTGGCAGATGGCGGGCTTGGTGATGGCTTTGGTGTTAGCTGCCTTACGCGGCATCGACGAAGAAATCTGGAAGGCGGCGCGGCTCGATGGTATTCCCGCCTGGCGTGTTTATTGGTCTATCATCGTCCCAATGTTGGCTCCGACTCTGGCGACGATTTTTATTTTGCTTTCCACTGCTGCATTGAAGTTGTTTGATGCGGTGGTCGCGATGACGCAAGGCGGGCCAGGCACTGCAAGTGAAGTTCCTGCCAAGTTCATTATGGATCACTTATTTGGTCGCGCCAATATCGCTTTGGCATCAGCGGGTGCCGTGGTCTTGTTGTTGGCGGTCATCGCCATTGCCGCACCTTATGCTTATCTTCAACATCAACGAAAGCGCGCAGTATGTCCCACTCATTGAGCCTGTCTGCGCGCAAACCTTATAGCATCTGGCCGCGTCCGGCGCGGCTGGGAATTTATGGATTCTTGTTGTCCACCGCCGCTTTTTTTGCCCTGCCTTTATACGTCATGCTTACCACTTCGTTGAAGAGCATGGATGAAATTCGTGACGGGAATTTGTTTGCGCTGCCGCTGCATTGGAACTTTGATGCTTGGGTGGCTGCGTGGAGCAGTGCCTGCACCGGTGTCGCTTGCGAGGGCATACGTGGAGGCTTTGTGAATTCGATGGCGATTGCGATTCCCAGTACCGTCATACCGATTTTGCTAGGCGCGGTGAATGGCTATGCGCTTTCTTTTTGGCGGCCACGTGGTGGGAATATTCTATTCGCGATACTGATGGTGGCGGCATTTATTCCTGTTCAAGTGATGATCTTTCCTTTGGTGCGTTTGTTGGCGGCAATCGATTTATATAGCTCTTTGCCCGGCATCGTGTTGGTGCATGTGGTCTTTAGCATGCCCGTGATGACGCTCTTATTTCGCAATTATTACAGCAGCATTCCGCAGGAATTGTTTCAAGCCGCGCGCATCGATGGCGGTGGTTTTGTGCGCATCTTTGTGCAAGTCGTGTTGCCGATGTCAGCACCGATCTTGGTGGTGGCGGCGATCATGCAATTGACGGGTGTGTGGAACGATTATCTGCTGGGTCTGGTGTTCGCAGGACGAGAAAATTTACCGATGACAGTGCAGCTCAATAACATCATCAACACCACGACCGGTACCCGTTTGTATAACTTAAATATGGCAGCCACTTTGCTGACTTCCTTGCTTCCCTTGTGCGTGTATTTTGTATCTGGGCGTTGGTTTGTGAGAGGGATTGCAGCTGGGGCGGTTAAAGGGTGAGTTGAATTTCAAGCGGCGTCCTGAGAAGCAAAAATATGAAAGTAGAATGTGGCTGAACTAAAATTAAATCAGTTAAGTATCCGTCTCGGCACCAACCACATCATCAATCAACTTGATCTTGCGGTGGAGTCGGGTGAGTTTTTGGTTTTGCTGGGGCCGTCTGGTTGTGGCAAGTCGACCTTGTTGCATGCAATTGCGGGTTTGATTGATGTCGCTGCGGGGCGGGTGGAGATCGACGGCAAGGACATGACTTGGACAGATCCAAGCGCACGCGAAATTGGTATGGTGTTTCAATCGTATGCCCTGTATCCGACCATGACGGTGGAAAAAAACATGTCCTTTGGTTTGCGCATACAAGGCTTACCCAAAGCCGAGATCGCAGCACGTATAGAGCGGGTGGCCGAGCTGCTGCACTTGACGCCGTTGTTGCAACGCAAGCCTGCGGCGCTGTCGGGTGGGCAGCGGCAACGGGTGGCGATAGGGCGCGCTTTGGTGCGACAAGCAAAAGTGTTTTTGTTTGACGAGCCCTTGTCGAATCTGGATGCGAAGCTGCGTAGCAGTTTGCGGCGCGAGCTCAAACTCTTGCATCAGCGTTTGCGTAGCACCATGATTTATGTCACGCACGATCAGGTAGAAGCGATGAGCTTGGCGAGTCGCATCGTTGTGATGAAAGAGGGCAAGATACAACAAATCGGTGCGCCAGAAGATGTGTATGACCGTCCCGCGACTCTTTTTGTGGCGGGATTTTTAGGCTCGCCCGCCATGAATATGGTATCGGGTCGTCTTGATCGGCATGGGGTCTTTCAGTCGCATTGCATGAGGTTGGATCTGCGCGACTATGCATTTAGTGAAGCATGGCGTGCCGCTACGATGGCAATGGCGATGGGCGATGATCATGCTGCCGTATTAGGTGTGCGACCAGAACAAATTTTGTTGTGTGACGCCCAAGCGCTCGATGCCATGCCAGCGCGTTTGAGTCTGATCGAGCCTATGGGCAATCATCAAGTGTTGTGGCTGCACATGGGTGAGCAAACATTGTCGTGCACGGTACATCAACAGGCGCAATTTGAGCTGGGGCAAGTTGTCCATTGCCGTATCGATACGCAGAAGATATCGCTGTTTTATCCCAGCGACTACGCGCCCAATGTGGCAGTGAGTGAGCAGAGAATATGAAACAAATCAGAGACATCGTGATCGTCGGTGGCGGCACCGCGGGCTGGATGTGTGCGTCGGCCTTGTCGCGCATGCTGCCAACTGAGTATCGTGTGTGCTTGGTGGAGTCGGACGCGATCTCCACCATAGGTGTGGGTGAAGCGACAATACCGAGCATACGCGCCTTCAATCAATTGCTGGCCATCGATGAAGATGTGTTCATGCGCGAGACGCAAGCGACCTTCAAGCTGGGCATAGAATTTGTGAATTGGGGCAAACATGGCGATCGTTATATTCATGGTTTTGGGCAAATAGGGCGCGATCAGCCGCTCGCGAAGTTTTATCAGTTTTGGCAAAAGATGTATCAGGCAGGACGCATCGATGATCTCGATGCGTTTTCCATCAACACGGTGGCGCCACGCTCTGCGAAATTTATGCGCCCACCGAAGGACATGCCGAATTCACCCTTGTCTGATATCGCATATGCTTTTCATTTTGACGCTGGCTTGTATGCCAAATTTTTGCGCGTCTATGCGGAAAAAAATGGTGTGGTGCGACACGAGGGGCGTATCGTTGAGGTGTTGCAGCACGACGCCAATGCCTATATCGCCGCTCTGAAAATGGAAGATGGTCGCATCATTCATGGGGATTTGTTTATCGATTGTTCTGGTCTGGCTGGCTTGTTGATAGAAAAGACCTTGCAAACCGGGTTTGAGGATTGGAGCCATTGGCTGCCGGTGAATAGCGCGATTGCCGTGCCTTGCACATCGAGCGGTGCGCTCTTGCCTTATACCCGTTCGACTGCGCATGCGGCGGGCTGGCAGTGGCGGATTCCATTGCAACATCGCACTGGAAACGGTCATGTATTTTGCAATCGCTTTATGAGCGCGGACGAAGCGCAAGCGATTTTGATGCGCAATCTGGATGGCGAGGCCTTGGCGGAACCGCGCTTAATTCAATTCACCACTGGCAAACGCAAACGGGCTTGGAATAAAAATTGCGTAGCAATTGGTTTGTCGGGTGGCTTTATGGAGCCCTTGGAATCGACCAGCATCCACATGATACAAACTGCGGTGATGCGCTTATTGAGTTTGTTCCCCGATCGTGAGATCAGTCAGATCGATGTCGATACCTATAATGCGCAAAACGACGAAGAGTATCGCACTATCCGCGATTTTTTGATCGCGCATTACAAGCTCAATCATCATCCTGGTCAGGTGTTTTGGGAGGCATGTGAAGCGATGGAAGTGCCGACTGAGTTAGAACAGCGCATCAATTTGTATCGCAGTCATGGACGTATATTCCGACAAGGCGAAGAGCTATTTGCCGAAGCGAGTTGGCTGCAAGTGATGCATGGGCAAGGACTGCGTGCACAGCATTATCATCCGCTGGTGGACCAGCGCAGTGAGGACGATATTCTGATGTTTCTAAATCAGGTGAAAAAGACGATACAAGCTTGTGTGGACGCGATGCCTACGCATGAGGAGTTTATTCGTAGTTATTGTGCGGCGAAGAACCCAACATAAATCAGAATATAATGCGAGCTTCAATTTAGGGAGTTGATAAAAATAATTATGGCAACGATCAAAGACGTCGCCCGCCTTGCGGGTGTGGGTTTGGGAACGGCATCGCGGGTGGTGAGCGGTAAGGGCTCGGTGTCGAATGCGACCTTAGAAAAAGTAAAAAAGGCGATAGAAGAATTAGATTTTCGGCCTTCACATGCGGCGCGTTCTTTGTTGTCTGGCTCAAGCCGCATGATCGGTGTGTACATCCCTTTCTTGAAGGGGACGTTTTACATGCCCATCTTGCAGTCCATCGATGCGCAATTGCGGGCGGCGGGTTTGCATATGGTGGTCGCGTTCGGTGTCGGCGATGGCAATCCGCGTGAACAAACTATCGATGGCATTGATTTTTTGATCGAACGCGGTTGCGATGGCTTGATCGTGATGAGTAATGCCTTGCATGAAGAAGATATCGAAGCTTTGGGGGCAAAAAAATCGCAGTTGGTGGTGCTTAATCATCGTTATGCCAATATTGCCGATCAATGCTTCGTGGCAGATCACTACTATGGCGGCAGAGTGGCGGCGCAAGCCTTGCTGGAAAAGAAGCATCATAAAATTGCCGTGATCGCAGGACCCGCGAGTGCGCCAGATAACGTGGATCGTATCAGCGGTTTTATGTTTGAGATGGAACAAGCCGGTGTCGATGTCAGCACCATGTGGATTGCAGAAAGCAATTTTGCGCCCGACGGCGGTTGGGCATCAGCGAAAGAATTGGTCGATTCCAATTACGAATTTAGCGCCGTGTTTTGCGCTAACGACGAGATGGCGGTTGGCGCTTTGTCTTACTTCCAGCATGTAGGGATTAATGTGCCTAAGGACGTTTCTGTGATCGGCTATGACGATACCGAGACCGCCGCTTATTCCGCTCCACGTTTGTCCACCGTGCATATCGCCTGGCGTGAAATGACAACCAATGGACTGAGCTATTTACTGAATCGTTGTTATGACATGGAGCTTCCGGTGGAGCGCGAATATTCGGTTCGCATGACTTGGCGCAGCTCTCTGGAAAAGTCGAATAAGGGTGGGAAGAAGGCGCGATAAGTCTGTGTTAGACGTTTAGCCGCAGAATACGCAGAGTAAAAAAGTGTGGAAAACGATGTGGGCGGATTGATTCTTGCCCACTTTTTTTAGGACTCTATGGAAACGATTCCATTTGATGATCTTGCCTGACTTAATGCAACAAAAAACACGAACATGAATCACGAATCGCAATTTGAAATCTCAGAGGGAGCACTATCGATGACTACACATCATGTAAAGGATGATCAGTCGGGTGCAGATTTGTCGCGAATAAACTTTCCAAGCAATTTTGTCTGGGGCTGCGCGACTTCGTCGTTTCAGGTGGAGGGTGCAGCGCACGTAGGCGGGCGTGAAGAATCGATTTGGGATCGCTTTTGTAAAAAGTCTGGGGTGATTCGCGATGGCAGTGATGCGCAAGTCGCGTGCGATCATTTTCATCGCTGGCCGCAAGATCTCGATTTGGCGCGCAGCATGGGCTTAAACGCCTATCGCTTTTCTATCGCCTGGACACGGATTATGTTGGCTGACAACGCGACACCAAATCAGGCGGGTTTAGATTTTTATGCACGCATGATAGACGGCATGCTGGAGCGCGGTTTGCAGCCGTGGGTGACTTTGTATCATTGGGATTTACCTCAGAGTTTGCAAGAGGCAGGCGGTTGGGAAAATCGTGCCACCGTCGATGCGTATGTGCGTTATGTGGACGCAGTGACGCGTGTGTTTGGTGATCGCGTTAAGCATTGGATCACACACAACGAGCCGTGGTGTAGCGCGATGCATGGGCATTGGGATGGTCAACATGCGCCGGGCAAAACCGATTTGAAATCGGCGCTGCAAGCTTGCCACCACATCCTCTTATCGCATGGCATGGCGGTACCTGTGGTTCGTCGCAACGTGGCGCAGGCGCAAGTTGGTATTGCGCTGAGCCTGCATCCCTTGTATCCAGCCAGCGCGAGTGAAGACGATCAGCGGGCTACGCAGAGGCATGATGGCATCCGCAATCGCTGGTTTTTAGATGCGTTGGCAGGCCGTGGCTATCCAGAGGATGTGTGGCAATTGTGTGCCAACGAGAGGCCAGTGGTGCAAGAGGGCGATATGCAGAACATTGCTGCGCCGCTCGATTTTTTGGGTGTGAATTACTACTTTCCAGAAGCGATCGCGCACTGCGTAGAGCGCTTACCTTTCCAGGCGCAAGTCGTGCACAGAGCTGATCGCGAACGAACCGCGTTTAATTGGGAAGTCGCGCCGCGGGACTTATTGCCCCTGTTGCAGCGTCTGCAAAACGACTATCCATTCCCGCCTATGTTCATCACCGAAAATGGTGCGACCTATGAGGATGTCGTCAGCGCCGATGGCCGTATTCACGATGTTGAGCGTCGCGCCTATTTTCAGCGTCATCTGAAGGTTGTCAAACAAGCGATCGCGCTAGGCATCGATGTACGTGGTTATTTTGCCTGGAGCCTGATGGACAATTTTGAATGGGCTGAGGGCTATCAACGTCGTTTTGGTTTGGTGCATGTGGATTTTGAGACACAGCAAAGGCTGATTAAAGATAGCGGTCTTTGGTTTCGCGAGTTTTTGCTGGGTGATGAGTCGGGTATTAGCGATAGCTAAAAAGACCAAATAGATAGGCGAGCCGCATCAATTTGCCCACCAAAAAACATTTTTCAAAAAACCGTTGGTAACGTTTCCAATTTTCATTTAGAATACTTTGGAAAGCTTCCCAATTGGCTGTTTTGGATAACGAATGCGCTTGTTCTTCCCGCTGAAAGCGAGAGGGGTTTTTAAAGAACGTAGGGCGGGTGTAACCCGCGCTGCTCAGTAGCTTGATGTTCTGGCGGCGCGGGTTGCACCCGCCCTACAAAATATGAGCAACAGGTTGGAAACATTGAAGACAAACGAAACGCAGCGGGCCACTTGCGCGCTGACGTAAAAATAGGGAGAAGATGATATGCGGGAACTGTGTGAATTGAGTATGGCTGATGGCGAAGCGCGGAAGGCGGGAATCTTTTGGCAGAGCTTGATAGGGCGCTTTGGCTTAGCTGGCGCTTTATTATTTGCGGTGAGTCATCAATCTGATGCGCATACATCGACATCGACGGCGCAATTGAAAGACTGGCCGCGTATCAAGAGCGCGATCGCCATCGATCCAGCAATGGAAGAGAAAATCTCAACCATCATTTCGCGCATGACGGTGGCGCAAAAAGTTGGTCAGATGACGCAGCCAGAAATCAAATTCATCACACCCGACGACGTCAGCAAATACTATCTAGGCTCGGTTCTGAATGGCGGCGGCACCTGGCCTGGTTTGAACAAGCAAGCCAAAGCAGCGGACTGGGTGGCGCTCGCCGACAAGTATTATGCCGCGTCGATGAATACCGACATGGCGGATAAGATTCCTGTGGTGTGGGGGATTGACGCGATTCATGGCAATAGCAATGTAGTCGGTGCCACGCTGTTTCCGCACAATATAGGTTTAGGCTCGGCGCGCAATCCAAAATTGATAGAAGAGATCGGCAAGGCGGTCGGCAAATCAGTGCGTGCCACTGGTATTAACTGGGTGTTTGCGCCAACTCTGGCGGTGGGCACCGATGCGCGTTGGGGGCGCACTTATGAGAGCTTTTCCGAAGACGGCCGTTTGGTGAAAGATTACGCCTACGCCTATGTGCGCGGTCTGCAAGGTTCGCTGAAAGATCAGGACAATGTGATCGCCACTGCTAAACATTTTATCGGTGATGGCGGCACGCATGGCGGGGTTGATCGAGGTGTGAATCAGCTATCGCGATCGGAAATGATCAACCAACAAGCGCAAGGGTATTACGGTGCATTCGCCGCTGGCGCGCAAACGGTGATGGCGTCGTATAACAGTTGGAATGATGTCGCTGCAAAAAATAATTACGGCAAAATGCATGGCAATCGTGAACTCTTGACCGAGGCCCTCAAAGAAAAAATGGGCTTTGATGGATTTGTGGTGTCGGATTGGGATGCGATTGCAGAAGTCGGTGGCTGCGCTAACGATAGTTGCGCACAGGCGATCAATGCGGGTGTTGATATGGTGATGGTGCCCGATAATTGGAAATCGTTTATCGCGCACACGATCGATCAAGTCAATCGCGGCGACATCTCCATGAGCCGAATTGACGATGCAGTGCGCCGCATCCTCCGTGTAAAAATGCGGGCTGGCTTGTTTGGTGTCAAGCCTTCGGAGAATCGCAATGCGGGTTCGCAAGAGGCCTTGCAAGCAAAAGACTTAGCACGTCGCGCCGTGCATGAATCGCTGGTTTTGCTCAAGAATAACCAGAACGTCTTGCCGATCGCACGAGGCAAAAAAATTCTGGTTGTCGGCAAAAGCGCCAATAGCATGATCAATCAATCGGGTGGTTGGTCACTCACCTGGCAAGGCACTGAAAACAAAGAAAGCGACTACATCGGCGACACGATTTTAAGCGGTATCAAAGACGCCGCTGGCGAGATCAATGTGCATTACAGCGCAAGTGCCGAAGGTGTCGATGTGGCGCAGTTTGATGTGGTGATCGCAGTGATCGGAGAAACGCCGTATGCCGAAGGCTTTGGCGACATCGCCGCGCCACTGACGCTCAGTCATAGCCAACGCTTTCCCGAAGATCTTAAGGTCTTGCAGCAAGTGGCGAACAAGGGCAAACCCGTCGTCACTTTGTTTGTTGCTGGACGCGCAGTGTATGCCAACGACCTGATCAATTTGTCCGATAGCTTTGTCGCCGCATGGCTGCCGGGCAGCGAGGGCAAGGCGGTTGCTGATCTCTTGTTTAAAACTGCTCAAGGCAAAGTCGCCGTGCCATTCACAGGGCGCTTGTCTTTCGCCTGGCCGCGTGTTGCTTGCTTAGATCAAGCCATAACTAAGAGCCCACAGGCACAGTTGTTCTCCTATGGCTATGGTCTCAAAACGGCGCAGCGTCACGAGCTCAAACAACTCACTTTAGATGACAGAACCAGTTGCTATACATCGTCGCAATGGCCTATCTCCAATGCGCAAGAACGCACACGATTTCCCTTAACGATCACGACCGGCAAACGCAAAGTCAATTACGCAGGGGCACTGGCAATTAGCCAGCCGCAAGACAGTGTCGCCGGCAAAGATGTGCAAGTTGGCGGACATCATTTGACTCAGCTGCAATGGACAGCCGCAGGGCGTATCGAAGCCAGTGCTTCGTTTGCCACTGCGGTGCCAGTGTCAGTGCAGCATGAAGGCGCATTACGTTTTATGGTCGATGTGGCCAGCGCACCGCAGGGTAAGGTCGTGTTGTCTATGGACTGCGGTGACAATTGCAGTGCTACGTTTGATCTAAGCAAGAAGCTGACTGAGATCGCCGGTAAAGGCATCAACACGATCAAGATTCCCCTTGCCTGTTTTGTCGCTCAAGGCGTCAAGCTCAAGCAATTAAAAACGCCATTTAGTCTTGCTACTGATGCGCCATTGACGCTGGCAGTCGGCGAAGTGGATATGCACGCAGGTGCAGCGCGCGATGCCGACGCCTTGACGTGTTCTGGCACAAAATAAGAGGAGAACATGATGCTAAACGAAATCCGTTTGAATGAGGGTGCGCAAGCGATGGAACCGATTTTGAATACGCGGGAAAATAATCACACCGTGCCTCTCATTATCGTCACCGTCTTGTTCTTTATGTGGGGTTTGCTGACCGCGTTGAACGACGTTTTGATCCCGCATTTAAAGTCTTTGTACACCCTGACCTATGTGCAAGCCATGCTGGTGCAGTTTTGTTTTTTTGGCGCTTATTTTGTGGTGTCTTGGCCTGCCGGTCTCCTGATTAAACGCATAGGTTATCAGCGGGGTGCGGTGACAGGCTTGGTGATCGCGGCGGGCGGCTGTGCTTTGTTTTATCCTGCTGCCGAGTCCGGTTATGCCTTGTTTTTGGCGGCCTTCTTTGTGCTGGCCTCGGGCATCACGGTCTTGCAAGTGGCGGCCAATCCTTATGTCACCATCTTAGGCTCTGCCAAGACCGCTTCTAGCCGTTTGACCTTGACGCAAGCCTTCAATTCTTTGGGAACCACCATTGCGCCTGCACTGGGCGGATTTTTGATTTTGTCTGGCGGTGTGTTGACCGCAACGCAGTTGGGTGCGCTCAGTGATGCAGAAAAGCTGGCACATAAAATCAAAGAAGCAGCGATGGTGCAAGGGCCGTATCTGGCGCTGGCAGGCGCATTATTGTTGCTGGCAGTCTTGTTTGCTTTTGCCCGTTTGCCCGGTGTGAAGAGTGACGATGCAGCGTCCGACACGGCATCGTTCGCAGCAACCGAAACAAAATCCGTGTTTACCTATCCACACCTGAGCTTGGGCGCGCTTGGCATATTTTTGTATGTCGGCGGCGAGGTCAGTATCGGCAGTTTCTTGATCAACTTTTTAGGTGAATCGCAAATCGCCAATTTGCCTGCTGCCGATGCGGCGCGTTACGTGAGCTTCTATTGGGGCGGCGCGATGGTGGGGCGATTCATTGGCTCGGCGATTCTGCAAAAAGTAAAGGCAGGCACGGTGCTCGGCGTCGCGGCAACTGCCGCGGCCCTGCTGGTGCTGACATCTATGCTGACCACCGGCAGCGTGGCGATGTGGTCCATCATCCTCGTGGGATTCTTCAATTCGATCATGTTCCCGTGCATCTTTACGTTGGGAATTGCCAAGCTCGGCCCGTTGACCGGGGATGGTTCGGGAATCCTGATCATGGCCATCGTTGGTGGCGCGATTCTGCCCGTAGTGCAGGGAGCCATCGCGGACCGCATCGGCATCCACCACGCCTTCATCCTGCCCGTGCTTTGTTACGCGTACATTGTCTACTATGGGCTGCGCGGCTCGAGGCCGATGC
The DNA here is from genome assembly GCA_016200845.1 of Burkholderiales bacterium. Classification (GTDB taxonomy): domain Bacteria; phylum Pseudomonadota; class Gammaproteobacteria; order Burkholderiales; family Burkholderiaceae_D; genus Undibacterium. The sequence goes on from JACQDW010000196.1 coordinate 17,440, forward strand.
TCGCCTCCAGTTGAA
>JACQDW010000197.1 GCA_016200845.1 Burkholderiales bacterium
AACAACTTCGCGAACGCGGACACCAGGCAGAAGTCGCCCCCGGCACCCAACACGGATTCATGAATCCGTACGCGGCAGGATTTTCGCTCAAGATGCAAACGCGCTATGTCGCGATGTTGGCGGAGAGGGTGCGTCCGAGGAGAGTCGCTTGAACATCCTGCGTTCAGCGTCTCTAAACACATAGAAAATGAAATCGCGTGAGAAGCTTGATTGAGGTATTGATCACCGAGATATGCGGTTTTCCCGCCAAATTCCAGAGGCCATTTCCAACTTGGGTTCGTCAATACTCTCTAAAGAAAATTGGAATCTATCTTTGAGGCTTCTTTAGTGTAAATCTTGAGAAGTTCAGATTGCTGGATCACAAACGCACTTAGCTTGGCAATAAACGCCTGCTCTTCTTCTGCAAATTCATCACCCGATGCCACAAACTCAGCATGTTTGATCGCGCTATTTGCCACTTTTACGGCTTCTCTATGCAACAGCGTGCGCGGAATAGCACAGCGTTGCGCAAAATCGGCTAAAGCAAATCCCTTGACCTCTTCTAATTCGAATACATCGCCAAATGCCATCGCCAACTCGTGCGAAATTTCAGGATATTGCACCACGCTGACCAGATCGTACCAAGGTGCTGGCACCAGGCCATCTCGTTCGACAAAGAAGGAAAAATTCTTCCCATGCGCATCGCAATTCCCAATCAAAAATTGAAACAGCGCCCATCGCAATAGGCTGAGTTTGGCTGATGCTTTATCGACCGTTTGATCGACGCAAGCAAACAACTTTTCAAAACTCATTCCATCTCGAATGTGTCGCACTTGTTCGTTGCTGCCCAGATTTCTCTCGTACTTAAAACTAACGGGCAGGTCCGATGCCTGACATGCATCAATCATATGCAAGCGTTTCACTGCCAGCCCCATTGGTGACGCGATTAACTCGCGATCAAAGCGTTTTACCAATAATATCGGGCGCGGCACTCGAAGCATACTGACCTCTGCCACAGGGAATCCCATCCGCTTTGCCAGCGTCATGCAGTAGTATTCGTTCACCACCAAATGTGGCATATTTTTCCCCATGGGCTCGGGCTTCAAAATGTGCGTCGATGCCAATGGTGGTTCTGCCAAAAACAGTCGCGATTTACCATGGTCTTGATGGAGCAAGACTGTCAGTTTATCTTGATAACCTGCGATCGACATCCTGACTTTTTTGTCCCACACAACAAATGGAATTTGATCGCGTTGGCTCAGGCGATCCTCAAGTTCTTCGAGTGTAATTTCGCGCTTCGGATTCGCTTGTTCCTCTGCCGTTAAAGCAAGGCTGTCGATTCCAAATCGAAATGCCCCCGCCGTTTCTACGCCAAGTTGCTGAATAAGAGCGAACACATTATTTTTGGAGACGCCATAAGTAGAAGCAGAAATATCGAGAGCGCGACCCTCTGGCAACAAATTTTCGACAAAGCGTTTGATCACGCCCGAGGCATGACTATTCTGTGCCGCAAATAATGGCAACGTCGGAGAAAGTGGAAAGGCTTTTGGCGACGCAAGCCAGTTGGTGTCGTACTCCAGCGACCAAAGGTCGTCCTTGGCTTGATAAGCAATTGTTGCGACTTGTTGACCTAGTGCGAACAGATACAGAAAGTGTTTCATGGACTAGCCTCTTGCTCATTCGTAGAATGAAGTTCCTGATCGATGGCGCTCGCCCTCGAGATCGTATGGACCAGATCTGACTTTTTCGAGGCAACAATCATGCATAGCCCCATCGCATCGAGGACCTGCAATAGCTTGTCTAATCGCACCGCGCCTTTGCCATTTTCCAATCGAGAAAAAAGATCAACGGAGACATCGGTCAATGCTGCAGCGTCATCAATACGCAATTTCTGTTGACGTCGTTTTGATCGTACCAATTGTCCGACGTCAAGCATCTCCTTGATCATTCTGACTGAGGAGTCTGCGGCATCCAAAGTTAAAGGATGAGGAACCTTCATAACGACCTCCCTTTCGGAATTTAAGAAATTTCAACCCAGAAAAGCTCAAAGTTAAAAAATTTCTGAAATTTCGAATATATTACATCGAATTAAGTAGAAATCGATTAATTTCCTAAATTCCGAAATATCTTTCTCATCACCTTCCCCCATCCACCCCAAACACCACACTATCCACATGCCCCGCCGCGTCGATCACGGTGATTCTGTGTAGTCCTGCTTGCCCTATCTCGAAGCGTTGGCGTTGTTTGGCTTTGACTGCGCCGTTGCTGGTTTGCTTGCCGTCGAGCAGCCAATAGTGTTGTCCGGTGCCGCCGACGGCATCGACGGTGACGATTACCTTGTTGCCTCCCGGGGCGGGGCGCAGGCGGGTGCCGTTGGTGATGCCCATCAGCTTGATGCTGCCTGCTTCGGTGGAGCGTTGGCAATTGGGTGACCACGGTAGCAACATGGATTGCTGCATGATCGCTTCGGGCACGATTTGCGGTAGCCATGCGTCGAGCAAGGCTGGCCAGCGGGCGATGTCTTTGGCTTGTGCCTTGGCGTGGCATTCTGGGGTGGTGCGCCATCCTGTGTCTGGATCTATCCAGATTTTTTCTATCAACCCGCGTTGGCGCAGGCGATCTGGCAAGGTGGGTGGGATGGTGTCGTTGAGTATCCATGCGCTGCGTTTGAGGTCGTGTGGAATGGAAGGATGCAACTGGGCGAACTTTGAAAGAGTTTCAAAAGACATTCAATACGGTGTGAATGAGAATCCACCGCGCTCGGCCTCATTTAGTTCCGCATCAACTCGCCACAAAAATTATTCGCCGCACCATCGATAATCGCACCACTGGGCCACTTACCCGTTCTTTGCCGTGCAGCACGTAAATCGCGTAGGTGTTCGCGATCACCAATCAAGTTGTAGGTAAACACGGCAATCCCTAAGTCTTTGGCGTCTTTGAGTAAATTCGTGTTGGCGTCTAGGGTATTGGTATCGATATGAATGCCAACGGGAAGCGAAACTTCGCGCAAAAGGCCTTGTAACCATGCGCGATCAATTTTTGGCGGGGCTAATTTATCTGCCTGTCTAGCCATGCGCGAATCTTGTCGTGCTAAGGCTTGTTTGTCTAACACAATCAAACCCAAATAGCCTTGTGGATCGGCTTGGCGGGCGCAACGTAAGTGGCCGCGTTCGATACTGGTTAGAAACCAATTGCCGTTCGGGCGCGCATTATTGAATGCAGCCACAGCACTATTGGCAAGCTCACAGCCCCAAGAAGCTTGCTTGATTTCGGCATTGATGATTTTTTCAGGATACTCTGCAGCCTTGGCTAGCACCTCATTAAGGAAAGGCGCTGCCTCTTTCGTTACATTCCCCTTGCGATCTTTGAGACGAACTTCCTTCCACATTGCACTATCAAGGTCTTGCACCCGCCTACGAGCCAGACTCGTTGTGCGCCCTAAAACAGCATCATGCTGTATGACCCATGCACGATCTTGTAATTGTTGGATGTCGATTTCCACCCCGTCCCAATTACCCTGCAAGCCGCTTTCGATCGCACGACTAGAATTTTCAGGAAGACTTGGGTCGCCCCGATGTGCATGCAAAACGATGCCTCTACAGTCAGCCAAGACATTCGCGCTCAAGAGCAAGGAGCAACTGAGGCTGATACAGACGAAGCGTAATTTTGGTAGCCATTGTTGATTCATATTAACGCCCTTTTCTCTTTGCATCGATCGTTGCATTGCTTTCTTCCTTCACTGTGACTTTGGGGTGATAGCCGTAGCTGATGCCACCCAGTACATTGGTTCGAATATGTTCATTAATGGGATAACCATAAGCCTGACCGATCGCTACCACATGCAGAGCATTGCCAAGCACTTTACGTAAGATTGGATGAGTGTCTTGCTCTTGTTTCGATTGCGCCTGCTTAAGCATGTAAATGTAAAGGCGACTCTGCGTGACATCATTTTCTAAATTGCTCAAGATCGTCCAGTTCACAGCCAATACCGACAGGGGTAGCAGCCATAAATATTTTTTACGCTCGCGTAAAGCGGGAATTGATTGAAAAATCGCCTTGGCGATAAGAAAAATCAGTTTCGTAAAGTGTCCGATAGCGCCTAACAGAGAGAAGAACAAGGCCATTGGCGGCACCAAGGCGGCACGTGCTGCGCTGAGCCCCAACTCAACTTGCTTACCTCCCACGCTAAATTCGGAAACCGGGCTATCGTAGCGGACGAGCTCTTGTTTGGCATATTTATCGCGAACGACAGAAAACAATTCACGATCGAAGGCAGCTCCATTTTTATAGCTGGCCGCTACCACCACACCTTCAGGCATTTTAAGCTGTTTGCGTAATTCAGCCTGAACTTCAGGGTGCGCGACAAAAGCATGGTAATCCAAGCCTGGCGGAATATTTTTTCCGCCTGATTTTGCTGCGCTCACACGGCGTTTAAATTGCACCGCGACAGCTTCACGAAACCGTACCTCATCGTCAGGCAACCAGTTGTGTGGCACTGGAATGCGCTGACGTACAGTCGCCGCCACTTTGCCTCGGGCATAGGCGGGGACGGTTGTCGGTGTCCATCCGCGCTTACCTAAATCGACGAGGTAATCTGCCCACGCTTTATCTTGCTGCTCTTCTAAATTTTGCGCAGAATCGACATTGCCATGTGTGCGGTACTTTTGCCATTGTGCTTGTGTCTCGTTCATAGCTTGCACGTAATGCTTGTAATACCCTTGTACACCGCCCATTTCCTGTCCTGTGCGTTGCGTTAGCAATTGGAATTTTGCTGAGTGAATCTTGTCTTCCAAGCGATCGACGGAAATCACCAAAGCGGGAAAGAGGGCGAGAAAGGCTTTGCCCTCTGGCGTTGCGAACAAGTGCGGCTTATCGACCAAACCATCAAGCTCCACTTGACCATCGATCAATGCACGCTGCACCAGAACGATGCTGGTACTGGCTTTACGAAACTCGTCCGATCTCGATTCCACCACGAAGTCCACCAATGACTGCAAAGCGATATACGTGAGTACAGCGGCAATACCGCAAAAAACGAGGATCTTGGTGTTGCTGGGCCCAGCCAAACCAAGCTTAGCACGGCGCGACATCATGATCTGCAACACCACTAAAGCCACGGCAATGCCCGACAAGCTTCGACCAAATCTCTCAATATGATGCAACTCATCCGCGTCAGCCATTCCGCCAACCACGTCCAACAGACGAGCATTGAACGCCAACTCAAAACAGAGATAGAGTGAAGTAAGAAGAATCAAGAATCCAATCTGTTTTATTCGCATTATCAGAAACCTAAACAAAACGTAAAAATCACTGTGCTTGCATTCGTGGTGCCATAGTGCACAGCATGCTTAACCACATACGAAATTCATGACCGCACTTTGTAACAGACGCCGTACTCTATTTATCCAGAACGATACGCACTGGTTTTTGCTCTGTCATCGGAAAATCCATTTTCGTCGGCAAAGTCGGTGGCGTGGAACTGCCTGCTGCCACCGTATTGGTCTTTTTAGGAGGCGCGCTCTCTTTCGATGTTTTGGTCTCTACTTTGCCATCTCCTCTCGTTTCAGGCTTAGCATCGGCCGTCTCTGTGCCATTGCTTGCTAAGATGGGTAAAGGTGGGTGATAACGCGGACGGCCAACTGCCCCTGCTGCGCTTGGATTATTCGCTGTAGTGCTGGTGCTGCCGCCAGCAGAGTTCGAATTATTAGGATTGTTGGAACTGTTCGAGCTACCGGAGTTGTTCGGCCTCGGCAAACTCGGCATCGTTGGCATAGGGCTTGAGGTGGCCACGGCACGTGTTGGCACTTCACCGCGCAACAAACGCATATCACGATAGACAAAACGCGAATTGGAATAGCGACCAAAGAAATCGAGATACACGTTGTGGTCGTCAGCACTAATTTGAGCTTGCGTATTGCAATCACCCACATCCCAAGTTAAAACTTCATTCCCCAGAATGCTAAACACCGTGTACTTATAATTGCAGTAGCGCTCACCTTTTTCCAAAATAACGACGGTACGACCATCAATGTAATCGGTACGCAAAACTCGCGCAGTCATCACATTATCGATAGGAATAATCTTGGCATAGCTATGCAATTTGACAGAGAAGCGTCCATTCAACACTCGCAGGCTACCTTCACCGCCATCAAGGGTCTTGAAAGTAGAGATCTTTCGACCAAAAATCTCGGCATCATCAAGACCAATTTTCAACTGACCATTGGGTCCAGATTGGACGGCACAGGCAGTTACACCAAACAACACGGTCAACAAAGAAACACTCAGCACACCAGAGCGGCAAGCCGACAAGCAAGTTAAAAGCTTCATAGGGAGAACAGTAGAGAATCTAGAAAATGGCCTGCGACAAAAGGAGGCGGTTAGCATAAACCAATCATGATTGTACAACCCAATTTCAATTCAACATAGTGAAATTGGTGGTGTATGCAAGTATTGCGAGACACTAACAACAGTTACTTCATCCTGACTCAAATCGAGGATGCACAAAGGTGAACGATCAGCGAATCCAAGCGAGATAACACCTGCACTCGATTAAGCCGGTCGATTACCATTTGGTTCATCAATGACCTATCTGCACATGCTTTTATCGAAAAAGGGGGGCTTGAAATTTTCTCTTTCAAGCAAAGCTTTCAAGCGATCTCTTGCTGCACTTGTGGGCATCGTTTCGACTTGTTTGATCACGTCGCATTTACGCTGTAGAGCAGAGCCTAAACAGTTTGCATGAAAGTTGAGAATACCATATTCGATTTCGAAAAATTTACGGGCCTTTTCTTTCTTTTCGCCTGCAGGTAGCTGACTAAAAGTTTGCCACGCTTTCTTACATTCACCACTATCACTGGTTGGAGGGGTATTGCTCAGGGACGGTCTCGACGTCGCCAATGCCACCCACCAATAATTCGGAATTTGCGATTTCAACCACGGCGAACTCTCGATGAGGTTGTAAACTTGCTTGCCAACTTGTCGCTCTATATCACTCTTGATTTTCCCTTCCCATCGGGGTGTAAAATCGTATCGTGCGCCTAAGCCATATGGAACTAAAAAGATCGTCGCCAATAGGTAGAGCCCGACCACTTTCGAAAATGGCTCCCAATTTCGCGGACGTTGACGATACGGTGCGGGCACAGACTGCCGTTCGTAAGCACTGTGAATAGCACTAAAGAGCCATGCGAATGGCGATACGAATAGTAACAAGATCATGCCCACAATAAAGTTCCCAAGTATTGTGGCAGTGCCTTCCCAAAAACCACCTCGACTGAATTCTGCCGCATTTTCAATCGAAAGTGTCACATAGACTAAGGGCAGTAACATGATCAGTATCCAAGACCATTTGGAATAGGCAGGGGAAACCCTATCCAACAAATCGGCCATGCATTTACCGAGATCACTCGCTGCACTTTGCGATATGTAGCCTTTGCAAGCATTTAACACCGAGCCACCGGGCGTTTTCCGATCCGATGCTGAGAGCTTTGCAACAGATTGCAATGCGCGATCTAGAACAGGCTGCCCGCAATACGTCTTGAAGAAGTGCAAGGCCTGATCCTTATTAATCCCCGCTTCTTTCGACTTTCCGTAGATCGCATGCAGATCGTGCAGTTCCTCTTTGAAGATTTCGTCAAACAAATGCGGTCGCACAAACGGCACAACGCGAGAACCAACCGCGGCAGCTAGATATTTTTTTTGCCGTAAGCTAAAGTTCTGCTCAACCAGTGTGGTCGGACAAACATACTGCGCCACCCAAGAACCGTGATTGTTATTATAGTTTTGGTGAAGTGAGAAATCGAAATACTGTGCCGCGTAGTTGTTACCCATTTCTGACATATAGTCAGCTAATTCCTGCGCCAGAAACGATGCATTAACACGATAATTTATGCTAGGAATCGCCACCGCCTTTGTGTGGATAATGTCGGTAAAAAAACCATGTCCGCTGCAGCTATTGCACCTTTGCTTACCGGTTGCTCCGCATTGATTGCAATTCAATTTACAAGCACGAAAGCACACGTTGCAATCTTGCTGATATTGGTCATAAATCACCTGACCCGAACCGGACGTACGTGTGCGCGTTTGCCATGTCCACCCATTTCCATGACAGTGATAACAGGTCTTCTTGCCACTTCCATGGCAGCTCCAACAATTAATATCACCATGGCCGCTACAATTACCGCAAGTGTGACAGTATGAATGTTGTCCAAAGTCCCAAGCCAGTTTTTCTTCATGTGACCACGACAAGGATAAGTTACTCGACAAGACATTTTCTTGGAAAGACTGTCGCAGCTCAAGATTATGACTAGCTTGATGTTTGCGCAAGTTAAATTCGGCGAGGAAATTATTACGACTATTTCCATAATGTGCGCCGGAAACCGATGCATCACCTGCTATTGTTTGCTCTGAATATCGCGCCACAAACCGCCAAGTCACATCTATCGTGATGGCGCAATCGCAATGCCGAAAATATGATTCTTGAATTTCGTCTGCACGAACATGATTGCCATCGACAAGCTGACGTATCGAAGCCAAATGCTGATCGCCAATTCGGCGAGCCAATCCAAACGCTCCCTCGTTTGTTTTCCCCATTTTTTGTCTCTTTATTTTAGTATTTCTAACGTCGCCGCAAACACGTCGCTTGCGCTTGTTCCGCTATACAAAATGAGCTGATCAAAGGCGCCACCAGAAAGTAGTGCCTTTGCTTTACTTTAACACACGTCATTACGTCGCCAATCCACCACCAACGAATTGCTAGCTACGAGGTTGACCGCTAGGAACAAAGAATAGGGATTCGAATCAAGACCGCATTTTTCTCACGATCAAAACGAAGCCATACTAGAGAACGAAAAATGACTTGCTGCAGCCAGCGCCTTGTTTTTCGCCACATTTTTACAAGATATCGCTACCTTCCCAAACACCGCCGTTTCAAATCCGAATTGCTATTCGAGTAGCAGTAGCGATTATCGCGTTTCACTTAGCCGAGGTAGTAGTGTTTTTTGATCGCTATCGCAGATCAAATAGTAGTAAGAGATCTCGCCTTTCACTTCGGCAAGGCTGGCGTTTTTGGGGTCGGATTTATTGATTGAGTAGCGATAGCTTGCGTTTTTCTTGACGGAGCCCTGGCATGGATTCTTGTTGTCGCTATCGCCGATCGAATAGCGGTCACTGCTGTCTTTGTATCCTACCAGTTGAACAAGCTGTAGGTTAGTGACGAAAGTGAGCTTAACAAATGCATGGGCGATTGATTTGAACATGATGGTGTGGTCGCTTTGTGACTGAGTGACAAATGCCGCCACCATAGTTTTGGGGGAGCCTCGTTCAATGGAGGGCTCACTCGACAATTTTTCAAAATCTGAAACATCTTTCACTTCACCTTCCCCCATCCACCCCAAACACCACACTATCCACATGCCCCGCCGCGTCGATCACGGTGATTCTGTGTAGTCCTGCTTGCCCTATCTCGAAGCGTTGGCGTTGTTTGGCTTTGACTGGGCCGTTGCTGGTTTGCTTGCCGTCGAGCAGCCAATAGTGTTGTCCGGTGCCGCCGACTGCATCGACGGTGACGATCACCTTGTTGCTGCCCGGGGCGGGGCGCAGGCGGGTGCCGTTGGTGATGCCCATCAGCTTGATGCTGCCGGCTTCAGTGGGGCGTTGGCAATGGGGTGACCACGGCAGCAGCGTGGATTGCTGCAAGATCGCTTCGGGCACGATTTGCGGTAGCCATGCGTCTAGCAAAGCTGGCCAGCGGGCGATGTCTTTGGCTTGTGCCTTGGCGTGGCATTCTGGGGTGGTGCGCCATCCTGTGTCTGGATCTATCCAGATTTTTTCTATCAGTCCGCGTTGGCGCAGTCGATCTGGCAAGGTGGGCGGGATGGTGTCGTTGAGTATCCAGGCGCTGCGTTTGAGGTGGCAATGCGCGGGGTCACTGAGATTGGCGGCGCTGCCTAGTGGCCAGCAGATTTGCGCGATGCTCACTGTGTTGGGCGCTTGCTGGCTCAAGGGTGGGCTTAAGGGGAGCGCGAGTGCGATCTGATGCAAGAGAGGTGCAGCAATGTTGGCACCAAAAAAACCGGGATTGGGCGTGCCGTCGGGCCTGCCCACCCACACGCCCAGTGTATAGCGACCGCTGACGCCGACCGCCCAGGCATCGCGAAATCCATAGCTGGTGCCGGTCTTCCATGCCAGCCGGACGCCGCTGTTATTGTTCTCAATAAAAGCTTGCTCGGGATGGCCGCCACTTTCCAAAATACTGCGGATAATAAACGCCGCGCCTTCGCTCATCATGCGCGATTCTTTGATCGGCATGTCCTGAGTGATGCGCGGCGCGCCCGCCATGCCTTTCATCGCTAACGAACGATATGCGCCGACCAATTCTTCCAGGCTGGTGCCTGCGCCGCCCAAGATAATACTGAGATTCGGTTGCGCATCACGCGGCAAACGCAGGCGCAAACCAGCGCTGGCCAAACGCGCGGTAAATCGGGTGGAGCCAACGCGGTCGAGCAAATCAACCGCAGGCACATTCAAAGAGCGCTGCAAAGCTTCCGACACACTGACCGGGCCAGAAAAACTCGCCTGAAAATTACCGGGATCATAGCCACTAAATGATTGCGGCGTATCGGCCAACAAGCTCTCGGAATGAATCAAGCCGTCATCCAAGGCCATCGCATATAAAAACGGTTTTAAGGTCGAGCCGGGCGAGCGGCCGAGCCTGCATAGCCCAGCACTTCCAAAGTCTGGCTATCCATCACCAAAGCCGCCATCGACACAAAGCGCGGCAATTGCGCGACTCTGTCCGCCAACATGCGTTCCAAGGTGGTTTGAATATCGCGGTCTAAAGTCGAACGAATAATCTGTTGTGCCGCTTCACCAGTGCGATGCGGACGCCGCGCCAATTGATGCAAACGCTCCGCCGCCAACGGTGCCAGCCACGACATGCGCGGCGTTGTTGCTCCGACTTTTTCCATCAAAGCATCGCGCACATCATCGTCGTTCCAGCGCTCCAATTGCACCATGCGTCGCAGCACTTTGTCGCGATATGTTTGCGCTTTATCAGGATGACGATCAGGACGCAAACGCGAAGGCGCCTGCGGCAACACCACCAACAAACTAGCCTCCGCCCGCGAGAGTTGCGCCGCACTCTTCCCCAGATAACTGCGGCTCGCCATCTCCACACCTTCGACGATGCCGCCCATCGGTGCATGATTCAAATACAAGCGCAAAATCTCAGTCTTAGACAAACGCATTTCCAACTGCAGCGCCCGCGCAATCTGCCGCAACTTCCCCCACACACTACGCGGCACTGGCTCCAAAGCACGCGCCACCTGCATACTCAAAGTCGAGCCGCCCGACACAATCTCACCATGCCACAACCACTGCCAAGCCGCCCGCGACATGGCAAATGGATTCACACCCGGATGCCAATAAAACCAACGGTCTTCATAACTCAGCAAAGCCTCCAGATAATGCGGCGACACCTGTTTCTCAGTCACAGGAAAGCGCCACACCCCATCCGCATCCGGCCAACTACGCAAAGGACTACCATCCCGCGCCACCACCACCATCCCCGTCTCATCCCGAGGAATCGGCGGCGGAAATGCAAAATCGAGCAGCAACAAAAACGACAAAATAAAGGCAGCAAAACCACGCCATGGATGCAAGGCGCACCACTGCTTAACGGCACGCAAAAGCCGCTTAACCCTCAGCAAAATTGTAGGACGGTTGAAACCCGCCATGTCTTTAAAATTCATACGTGTTATAGAGAGCGGACCGAAAATCGAAGCCGCGATTACAGAAAAGTAGTTGGATGTCGGTTAGCGTTGTTTGGTTTTGTTTTTGGTTTTGTTTTTG
>JACQDW010000203.1 GCA_016200845.1 Burkholderiales bacterium
AAAGACTACGCACCAGCACTTCACCTTCTTTTAATTCAGGCAAGGCACGCGCCTCGAGACGAAAGTTTTCCTCGCGCAAAGCACCACGCGGGCGACTGGCTAAGACGATGCTTTGACTAAGCTGTTGGTTCATCACATTCATTCTCCCATCTTCAACAAACCAGCTTTCGATTTCAAGCTACGCAAGAATTGATACGTGCCCATTCCCTTTGCCACCAGCTTGTCGCCATTCCACACATCGGCTTCGCAAAAACACATGGTCGCAGTCTGATGAAACACTTTGCCCCGCGCTGTCAACCGACCACCAATGATGCCACCGGGCTGCAAAAACGTGGTCTTCATTTCTATCGTCACCACGCCTTTTTGATCATCAAACAAGGAACGCCCCGCCATCGCCATCACCACATCCAACATCGTCATAGACACACCACCATGCGTAATCTGCCAGCTATTCATGTGCTGATGTTGCAAATCCAAATAAATCTCAGCCAGCCCATCTTTCATCTCGCCGGACACAATGCCGAGATAATTTAGGAAGGGATTTTCGATTTGGGAAATGGGGGAGACAGCTTGTGACATAGACTTCGATCTTGAAATTCCAAAAAAGTTAAACCACCTCAAACAAACCAGCAGCACCCTGCCCGCCGCCTATGCACATGGTCACCACCACGTACTTTACGCCGCGACGTTTCCCTTCGAGCAGTGCATGCCCTGTCAAACGCGCACCAGACACGCCATACGGATGGCCAACCGCGATCGCGCCGCCATTCACATTCAGAAGTTCCATAGGAATCCCCAGCGTGTCGGCGCAATACAAAACCTGCACCGCGAAGGCTTCGTTTAACTCCCACAAACCGATATCGGCCACAGTCAAACCAGCACGCTTCAATAATTTTGGAATTGCATACACCGGGCCTATGCCCATTTCATCTGGCTCGCAGCCCGCCACAGCAAAGCCACGAAAAATACCCAAAGGCTGCAAACCTTTGCGCTCAGCTAGCTTGCTATTCATCACGATGGTCATCGCCGCACCATCAGAAAACTGACTGGCATTCCCAGCGCTGATGACGCCATCAGGCAGCGCTGGCTTAATGCGCGAGACCGCTTCTAGTGTAGTGCCAGCACGGATGCCTTCATCGGCCGTGATCGTCACTTCTTGTTCACTCACCGCGCCAGTCTCTTTGTCGGTGATGCGCATGGTCGTCGTCACTGGAATAATCTCCGCATCAAACACGCCCGCCGCCAAAGCGGCACTGGCAAGCTGCTGACTGCGCACACCATATTCATCCTGACGTGCACGCGAAATTGCATAGCGCTTGGCCACCACCTCAGCCGTTTGCAGCATGGGCATGTATACGTCGGGCTTGTGCTCCAATAGCCATGGATCGCTGAGCATATGCTTGTTCATTTCATTCTGCACACAAGAAATCGACTCCACGCCACCCGCGGCGACCAGATCAACTTCACCCGTCAAAATGCGTTGCGATGCCAGAGCGATAGACTGTAAGCCCGACGAGCAATAGCGATTAATGGTGATCCCCGGCACCGTCACAGGACAGTCAGCGCGCAAGGCGACCTGACGCGCAATATTGCGCCCATTCGCGCCCTCAGGAAAAGCGCAACCCACCATCACATCATCTAATTCTTGCGCCTCTATGCCTGCCCTCTGTATCGCCGCCGCCAAAACATGCCCACCCATGGTCGCCCCATGCGTCATGTTAAAAGCACCCTTCCACGACTTCGCCAAACCAGTACGCGCGGTAGAAACGATGACTGCATCTATCATAAGCTCTCCCAATTTTTTTTTTTTTTTTTCGTTTAAAAAAATCAAAACGAAGCCGACAAATCCACCCGCACGCCATCCACCACCAAGCGCGCCATCGCCCCTTGCATCAAACTCGCCTTATCATCGCAATGACCAAACGGTAGCCCGGTCAATATCGGCGTGCTGATCGTCTCACGCATAAAGCGCAACATCGCATCAAAATCATAGCCATTGTCTTGTGGCGCCAAACGATAAGCTGAGAAATTCCCCAGCACAATCGCCTTTTGCCGTTGCAATACGCCGGCATTATGCAATTGCAAGAGCATGCGTTCCACCCGGAACGGATGCTCGGCAATATCTTCGACAAACAAAATACCGCCATCGATGTGCGGAAAATACGGGGTGCCAAGTAAATGACAAATCATCGCCAGATTGCCGCCCCACAGCAGTCCTTGCACATCGAGGATTCGCTCCTCATCAGTTTGAAACGAGACTTGGGTACGGCGTTCATGCACCGCAGTCAAAAACTGTTGTTGGGTAAAGTCGCGCAAATCAGCGCGTGTGAAATCATTGCAGAGCATAGGGCCGCACAGACTCGCAGTCTGGGTCTTGGCCAGCATTGCCAATTGTAGAGCATTGAAATCGCTATACCCGACAAGTAATTTGCCACTGGCTGCGATGCTGTCCAAATCAATACGATGCAAGATTCGCGACAAGCCGTAACTGCCGCGCAAGCCCATCACGATATCGATGTCAGGATCAGCGATCGCCACATGCAATTGCTGCAAACGTGCTTCATCGCTGGCTGCGAAGCGTTGAAATCTTTGTTCGTGTTGATAAAAATTGGAGACCAGAAAACCAGCGTTTTCCAGTGCTTGAATCCCAGCACCGATATTGGTTTCATCTAATGCTGCACCGCTAGGCGCAACAATCGCGATACGTGGCTGAGAAGGAAGAGTTTTGTGAAAGTGTATGTGCATCGCCGGCCTGAGTATCGTGACGTCGTTCTGGCCAGACGCAATCAAGAAACAGATTGATCGCCAGCCGCATTGCGCAATTCTAACGCCTCACGTCTACGCTGCGCAAAAAAATCCTTGAGTAATTGCACGCACTCATCAGCTAGCACATCACCGACCACCTCGGCATGATGATTGAGTTTTTCTTCTTTGAATAAATCCAGAATAGAGCCACACGCTCCCGTTTTGAAATCATGCGCACCAAATACAATACGCGACAGACGCGCATGCATCATCGCACCAGAGCACATCACGCAAGGTTCCAAAGTGACATACAGCTCGCAGCCGGGCAAACGATAATTACCCAAGGCCTGCGCCGCTTGCCGCAAAGCCTGCACCTCGGCATGCGCGGTTGGATCATGAGAGGCAATTGGTTGATTGAAGCCACGGCCTATGATGACGCCGTCTTTGACCACGACCGCACCGACAGGGACTTCACCAACGGCTCCAGCCAGTTTGGCTTCAGCGATAGCTTCGCGCATGAAGAATTGATCGGTGCTCATGATAATTTGCAATTACCTGGCACGAGCAAGAAAATTTCGGGATCGCGCATGCTAGCTATTTGTCTTGCGTAATGTCTGATCCGGGAATACGTCCCGTGATCGCAAAGACTGCAAAGTAGTAAATCCCCATTGGAGCCATTACGAAATTACTCAACATCTCGGTCAGATTGGGGTTGGATTTTTGCGTAATCCAAATATAGAGTTCTGTCAGTATGGCAATGGCACCCATGATTGCGAACGCGCCACAGACCCAATGACGCCAATTTCTCGATATTGAATTTCCACTCTTCATCTGATTAATCCCTGAGCTTAAGCGTCTATCTCCGCCCAACAATTAGGCGTTTCATACAAGGTAATTTTGGTCAGCGACAGGTGTCTACCATAGCGATCATGATAGACCTCTTTGAGCATATCAAATGCGATCTTGGCGAGGTTTTCCACAGTTGGAACACGGTCTATCACCACTGTCTTATGTCCTGGCATGCTCTCCAAAAACTGTCGCACTGCGGTGTCTTTTTCATAGACGATAAAAGCATGATCCCACAAATCGACCAGATGTTGATTGGCGAGCGCCTTGATATCGCCAAAATCCATAATCATGCCATTATCTGATTCGCCGTCTTTCTCGACGACATCGCCAGTCAAGGTAATCAGCAAAGTATAGCGATGCCCATGCAAATTACGGCATTGACTATTGTGATCGGGAATCCGATGACCGGTATCGAACTCTACTTTTCTGGTAATGGTTAACATGAGATGCCTGAATACATGATGTCTGCTTGTGCGTCGCACGGACGCCAAACTGACGCTAAAAAAATTTATTTAAGGAATCTGCAGCAGCTTATGCGTCTGCAAACTCAATTTCCACTTGGGATGTGCTTTGCAATACGCAATCGCGATGCGCAAATTCTCTTGCAATAAGAGACCATCCATCGCTTGCAAATAATGGTGCGTGAAGGCCAGTGCTTCGTAAGCTTTCAAGTCTTGCCCCATCTGTGGGATCACGACTTTCAATTCATCGCCTTTTTTCACGATTAATTGCGAACCCATCTTGGGGCTGACGCAGATCCAGTCAACGCCTTCTGGTACCTCTATCGTGCCATTGGTTTCAATCGCGATCTCAAAACCTACATCATGCATGGCATCGATCAAAGGCTCATCTAATTGCAAGAGTGGCTCGCCACCCGTAAACACCACAAACTTAGGCGCTTCATACGCCTCTGGCCATAAAGCGTTAATGCGCGCTGCAACCGCTTGCGGCGTCTTAAACTTGCCACCGCCATCCCCATCAGTCCCGACAAAATCAGTATCGCAAAATTGGCAGACAGCAGAAACACGGTCTTCCTCGCGCCCCGTCCATAAATTGCACCCCGCAAAGCGACAAAACACAGCAGGACGCCCCGCATGGGTACCTTCGCCTTGCAAGGTGTAGAAAATCTCTTTAATGCTATAAGTCAATCTAAATTCCCAAAGATAGTTTCATTGCAGTGAGAAACTGCATCAGCGGGATGCAGTGCTAGGCGCGAAACGCAGCAATATGTCAATATTGCGAGGCTTCGCAACAACGCAATGCGCCCGCTTATGTAGTTTATCGATGCAATGAATTACTCCCATTCGATTGTTGCCGGTGGCTTTCCGGAGATATCATAAACCACGCGATTAATTCCGCGCACTTCATTGATAATCCGGTTCGATACCTTGCCCAACAATTCGTGAGGCAAATGTGCCCAATGTGCCGTCATGAAGTCTTGTGTTTGTACTGCGCGCAATGCGACCACGTATTCATAGGTGCGTCCATCACCCATCACGCCGACTGATTTGACTGGCAAGAACACGGCAAATGCCTGACTGGTCGCGTCATACCAGCTTTGTGGCTTTTCGGCCTGAGGATCGACGTACGTGTTACGCAATTCTTCGATAAAAATTGCATCGGCACGGCGCAATAAATCTGCAAACTCTTTTTTCACTTCACCCAAAATGCGCACACCGAGGCCAGGGCCAGGGAAAGGATGGCGATACACCATCGCATGCGGCAAGCCTAATGCAACGCCAAGTTTGCGCACTTCATCTTTGAATAATTCACGCAAAGGTTCTAGCAATTTGAGATTTAAAGTATCTGGTAAACCACCGACATTGTGATGGCTCTTAATCGTATGCGAACCTTTTTTACCCTTGCCCGCGCTCTCGATGACGTCGGGATAAATCGTGCCTTGCGCCAGCCATTTTGCATTCTTCAACTTGCCCGATTCTGCTTGGAATACTTCAACAAATTCACGACCAATAATCTTACGCTTGGCTTCTGGATCAGTCACGCCCGCCAGATGCCCCATGAACTGTGCGGTCGCATCAACATGAATCACTTTGACGCCCAAATTATCGGCGAACATGTCCATCACCATTTTGCCTTCGTCCAAGCGCAACAAACCGTGATCGACAAATACGCAGGTTAATTTGTCGCCAATCGCGCGATGGATCAAGGCCGCCGCCACGCTGCTATCAACACCGCCCGACAAGCCCAAAATCACTTCATCGTCACCGACTTGGGCACGAATCGAAGCAACCGCTTCAGAAATATAATCCGGCATGTTCCAGTCAGATTTGCAGCCGCAAATCTCATGCACAAAACGCGAGTAAATCGCCTCACCTTGCACTGTGTGCGTTACTTCTGGATGGAACTGCACCGCATAAAAACGGCGATCTTCGTCTGCCATCCCGGCAATCGGGCAATTGTCAGTCGACGCCATTAATTTAAAACCGGCGGGCATCTCAGTCACTTTATCGCCATGACTCATCCAGACCTTCAACATACCGTGACCTTCAGGCGTCACAAAATCATTAATGCCTTCTAATAATTTGGTATGACTACGTGCGCGCACTTCCGCATAGCCAAATTCACGCACTGTGCCATTTTCGACTTTGCCGCCCAATTGTTCGGCCATCGTCTGCATACCATAGCAAATACCAAGCACAGGCACACCAGCATCAAACACTGCCATTGGTGCGCGTGGTGTATCGCCTTCGGTCACGCTATTGGGTCCACCAGAAAGAATAATGCCCGAAGCTCCATAGTTCCGAACAAATTCGTCGCTGACGTCGTAAGGAAAAACTTCAGAAAACACACCCGCATCGCGCACACGACGGGCAATTAATTGAGTGACCTGGGAACCAAAATCAAGAATGAGGATTTTCGAGTGCATAAAATAAAATTACTACGTCAATTGGAAAGAGTGACTTGTTCAGCTTCTGCCTGAACAATGTGATTATTTTCTAGCCGTCTGGCGGCGAGCAAGGCTTTCTCTGCCTGATTTAACAATATCTCTGAAGTCGCTTGCGGAAAGATATCTGAGGAAACAACACCTGCGCTCATCGCAATGTCGATGCTCTCGTCTTCAATCGTTTCCGGACGAGATACCAGCGACAAGCGCATCCGTTCCGCGACCGCTGCCGCCACCAGATGCGAGGCTCCCGGCAAGACAACTAAAAACACATCTGACTCAAAGCGCCCCAAAGCATCAAAGGGGCGAATGCAAGAACGCATACGACTCGCCACTTTCAGCAAAAAAGCATCGCCCGCAATAGAACCTAAGCGATCTTTGAGATCTTGGTATTGTTTGACCGCCACGAACAATAGCGACAGGGGCTTACCAGATTGAGTGCAGCGCTCCAACTCTATCCCCAGCGAGCGCGTAATCGCAGCACGGTTCCACATCCCTAAGACCGGATCAAGCATGGCATCACGCTTTAAATTGCGCACCTGCTTTTGCAGTTCCATATGTTGCAATTTCAACGAGCCCATCGCCAGTTCGCGTTCT
>JACQDW010000193.1 GCA_016200845.1 Burkholderiales bacterium
GACCTATATATCGTATCCGAATAATCCTACTGGCACTTTGTTTGAAGCGGCAGATGTAGAGGAGATTATTCGCGCTGTGGGAGATTCTGGCATAGTGATTGTCGATGAAGCCTATCAGCCGTTTGCGCAGCATAGTTTTATGTCACGCTTGCACGAATTTTCTAATTTGATCGTGATGCGTACGGTGTCCAAATTAGGCATGGCGGGCATACGTTTAGGCTATATGTCGGCGGCGCCAGAATTGTTGGCTGAAATCGAAAAAGTCAGGCCGCCGTATAACATCAATGTATTGACCGAAACAGCGGCTTTATGCCTGTTGGAACACGTGGAAGAATTCGATGCACAAGCGGCGCAATTGCGTGCGCAACGCGGCGAGTTGTCTAGTCAACTTGCGCGTTTGCCGGGGGTAGAAGTCTTCCCTTCTGCTGCGAATTTTTTACTGGTGCGCTTCACGTCGGCTGAGAAAAATGAGGCTTATGGCAATGAAGTCTTCACTAAATTATGCGAACAAAAAATTTTAGTGAAAAATGTGGGTAAAATGCATGATCTTTTACGGAACTGCTTACGCATTAATGTCAGCACTGCCGAAGAAAATGCCGTATTATTGAACGCACTTACACTGGCTTTGAAAAGCTAAGACCATCATGCAACGTACAGCGCAAGTTACACGCAATACCAACGAAACCAAAATTCGTGTTGCCATCAATCTCGATGGCACGGGTCAACAAAAACTCAATACGGGCGTCCCGTTTTTAGATCACATGCTGGATCAAATCGCACGTCATGGCTTGATCGATTTAGAAGTCGAAGCCGACGGCGATTTGCATATCGATGCGCATCACACGGTGGAAGATGTCGGCATCACTTTAGGGCAGGCTTTCGCCAAAGCGATCGGCGATAAAAAAGGCATACGCCGTTATGGACATTCCTATGTGCCGCTGGATGAAGCTTTATCACGTGTTGTGATCGATTTTTCTGGGCGTCCTGGCTTGGAGTTTCACGTCAATTTTAAGCGCTCTATGATCGGTGCTTTTGATGTTGATCTCACCCATGAATTTTTTCAGGGTTTTGTCAATCACGCCCTAGTCTCTCTGCATATTGATAACCTGCGTGGCGAGAATGCGCATCATCAATGTGAAACTATCTTCAAAGCATTTGGTCGCGCCTTGCGCATGGCATCGGAATTGGATGATCGTGCCTTAGGGACTATTCCTTCCACTAAAGGTAGCTTATAACAGAAATCGTGGGCGGCTTAGCTGCTGACGGACTATGCTTATGTCTCCTCACTCATTATGAATAAAATTGTTGTCGTTGATTACGGCATGGGGAATGTGCGCTCAGTCGCACAAGCCTTGCGTGCTGTTGCGCCTGATGCGCAGGTCTTGATCTCGGGCGAGATCGCAGAAATCCGTCAGGCTGATCGTTTAGTGTTGCCTGGACAAGGGGCAATGCCCGATTGCATGACTTGTCTGAATGACTCTGGTTTGAAAGAAGCCGTGTTGGAAGCTGCGCGCAATAAGCCTATGCTGGGCGTCTGTGTCGGCGAGCAAATGTTGTTTGAGCGCAGCGCTGAGGGTGATACTGCCTGTTTAGGATTGTTGCCCGGACAAGTTTTGCGTTTTGATTTACACGCGCAATTGCAAGACGACGGTTCGCGTTATAAAGTACCGCAGATGGGCTGGAATCGCGTGCATCAAACGCAGCTGCATCCCTTGTGGGAAGGCATAGTCGATCAGGCTTACTTTTATTTTGTGCATAGTTATTATGCCAAGCCGGCGTTGTCTGAGCATGTGTTTGGCAGCACTGAGTACGGGCAAGTCTTTGCCTCGGCAGTTGGGCGGGATAATATTTTTGCGACGCAGTTTCATCCTGAAAAGAGTGCGACTGCTGGTTTGCAGTTGTACCGAAATTTTGTTCACTGGAAACCTTAGGACTTACGCAAAACAGACGCTGGCGTTGTTACGTTCGCCTCGCCGTACATGGGTACTGTCTTCGGTTCCGCGCCTAGCCAGCGCAGTTTTGCGTAAGTCCTCAGTAATTGGTTTTTTATTTTTTCGCTGTTAATTTTTAATTTTCTGACTCAATCAATATGCTGCTCATTCCTGCTATCGACCTGAAAGACGGTCACTGCGTACGCCTCAAACAAGGCGACATGGATCAAGCCACTGTGTTCTCTGAAGAGCCTGCCGCGATGGCGCGACATTGGCTGGAACAAGGTGCGCGACGTTTGCATTTGGTCGATCTAAATGGTGCGTTTGCGGGCAAGCCCAAAAATGAAGCAGCGATCAAGGCGATCATCGCTGCGGTGCGTGCCTATGCCGAGGAAACTGATACCGAAGAAGTTCCGGTGCAACTGGGCGGTGGTATCCGTGATCTGGACACCATAGAGCGCTATTTAAATGCCGGTATTTCCTACATCATCATTGGCACGGCAGCGGTGAAAAGCCCCGGCTTTTTGGCTGATGCGTGCAGCGCTTTCCCGGGACAAATTATCGTCGGCATCGACGCCAAAGATGGCAAAGTGGCGACCGATGGTTGGAGCAAAATGTCGGGTCACGATGTGATCGATCTGGCGCAAAAATTTGAAGGCTATGGCATTGAGGCCATCATCTATACCGACATCGGCCGCGACGGCATGATGGGCGGCGTGAATATCGAAGCCACGGTCAAACTGGCGCAGGCAGTGAGCGTACCTGTGATTGCATCGGGTGGCGTGCATGTGCTGGCGGATGTGGAAGCTCTGTGCGACGTGCAAGAAGACGGCGTCGAGGGCGTGATTTGTGGCCGCTCGATTTATGAAGGCACGCTCGATTTAGCATCGGCACAAGAACGCGCAGACGAACTCAGCGGTGAGTTTGACTATGACGACGCCGAGGAAGAAGAGACGGAATGACACTCGCAAAACGTATCATACCTTGCCTCGATGTGAATGCCGGGCGGGTGGTCAAGGGCGTCAATTTTCTGGAGCTACGCGATGCCGGTGATCCGGTTGAAATCGCCAAACGCTACGATCTGCAGGGCGCGGATGAAATCACATTTTTGGATATCACAGCATCGTCTGATGACCGAGATTTGATTTTGCCGATGATAGAAGCGGTGGCCTCGCAAGTGTTTATTCCATTGACCGTCGGTGGTGGCGTGCGCGCAGTAGCGGATGTGCGCCGTTTATTAAATGCTGGTGCAGACAAAGTCGGGATGAATACCTCGGCCGTGACCAATCCTCAACTGGTGGCAGATGCCGCCCAAAAATATGGTTCGCAATGTATCGTGGTGGCGATTGATGCCAAGGCGGTCGCGCCAGGCCGGTGGGAAGTGTATACCCATGGCGGACGCAATGCGACTGGCTTAGATGCGGTGGAATGGGCGCGCAAAATGGCGCAATTGGGCGCGGGGGAGATTTTGCTGACCAGCATGGATAAAGACGGCACTCGTTCCGGTTTTGATCTGGCATTGACACGCGCGGTGTCGGATGCGATTGATATTCCCGTGATCGCCTCGGGCGGCGTGGGTGGCTTACAAGATCTCGCCGACGGCATTAAATTAGGCGGCGCTGATGCGGTGCTGGCCGCGTCGATTTTCCATTTCGGACAACATACAGTACAAGAAGCAAAACAATTTATGGCTGCACAACACATACCAATGAGGCTGGCATGAGCTTTCGCTGGTTAAACAAAATTAAGTGGGATGAAACCGGTTTGGTGCCTGTGATTGCTCAGGAAGTCGGTAGTAATGATGTCTTGATGTTCGCATGGATGAATCGCGATGCCTTGAGCAAAACGGTGGAGCTGGGCGAAGCCGTGTATTGGAGTCGTTCGCGCAAAAAGCTGTGGCACAAGGGCGAAGAGTCGGGTCATGTGCAAAAGGTCAAAGAGATACGTCTGGATTGCGATGAAGATGTGATTCTTCTCAAGGTCGAACAAGTTGACAGCCTCGCTTGCCATACCGGGCGACACTCTTGTTTCTTTCAGAAATTTGAAGGCAGTGTCGATGCGGGTGAATGGACTAGCGTGGATCCGGTGTTGAAAGACCCGGACACGATCTACAAGTAGGGCATACGCAAAACAGACGCTGGCGCGATTTACAACCCCCGGCGTCCCCTTGCAGGGCGCGATAACACAAGTATGTGTTATCTGCTACGTGGGCTAGCAGCTTGCTGCTAGAATTCCCCACTACGCCCTCGTCGTACCAGTGTACTGTCTTCGGCTCCGCGCCTAGCCAGCGCAATTTTGCGTATGTCCTAAAGTAAAGAATGAATATGAACGAACCCATTTTGCACCAGCTCGCCGCTGTGATTGAAAGTCGCAAAATCGCCAATGGTGGCGATCCTGCGCAATCCTATGTTGCCAAGTTATTTCAAAAAGGCGATGATGCGATACTCAAGAAGATCGGTGAAGAAGCGACAGAAACGGTGATGGCTGCCAAAGATGCGCGCGTTTCTGGCGATACTTCGGATGTGATTTATGAATGTGCCGACTTGTGGTTTCACACACTGGTCATGTTGGCTCACTATAATTTGCACCCCCAGCAGGTCTTAGACGAACTGGCGCGACGCGAGGGGATGTCAGGGTTGGTCGAAAAGGCGATGCGATCTGAGCCTTAGGCGAAATC
>JACQDW010000207.1 GCA_016200845.1 Burkholderiales bacterium
AACACCAGTTTCACCGCTTCCGCACGATACTCCGGCGTGTAATTCATTTTGATTCTTTTGTTCATGGCTTCTCCGTTTTTGATATTTTACTGCTTTAAACGGTGTCCACTTTTTTCAGCATACCTCAGTGTTCGAGTTTGATAATGATCGCCTGCCATATCATATGTGTATTTTTTTGGAAGATGTAAAGTGACAGAAGTGACACATAGGTAAAATGCCTGATGTACAAATGCCTGATGTACAAATGCCTGATGTACAAATGCCTGATGGACAAATGCCTGATGTACAAATTGCCAATCAATATGAATCCTTTTACAATGCAAAATTCCTGTCGAAATGACAGCATGAATGCGCTTGGGTTTTGCCTGCAGCGGCGACGATGATTGGAGTGGATTGCATGATTATTGGCATTGATTTGGGTACGACAAATAGTCTGGTTGCAGTGTGGCGTGATGGGCGGGCGCAGCTGGTGCCGAATAGTTTGGGTGAGACCTTGACGCCTTCTTGCGTTAGTCTGGATGCGGATGGGACGGTGTTAGTCGGGCGGGCGGCGAAAGAACGTTTGCAAACACACCCTGAGTTGACGGCGTCGGTGTTCAAGCGCTACATGGGGAGCGATAAAAAAATCAAATTGGGGCAGCGCGAGTTTCGTGCCGAGGAATTGTCTGCCTTTGTCTTAAAAAGTTTGAAGGCCGATGCGGAAGCGTTTTTAGGTGAGCCTGTCACAGAGGCGGTGATTACAGTGCCCGCCTACTTTTCCGACGCGCAGCGCAAGGCGACGCGCACTGCCGGGCAACTGGCTAATCTGAAAGTCGATAGACTGGTCAACGAGCCGACTGCGGCAGCCTTGGCATATGGCATGCACGAATTTAAAGATGATTGCCGATTTTTGGTGTTCGACTTGGGCGGCGGCACCTTTGACGTGTCGATTCTGGAGATGTTCGATGGCGTGATGGAAGTGCGTGCCTCTGCCGGTGATAACTATTTGGGCGGCGAAGACATTACACGCGTGATCGCCGATGCGTTTATCGAGAAACATGCCTTTCCGAATAAAGTAAAAAATGATGCGCGTTTTATGCAGCAATTAACAGCTGCCGCAGAAAAAGCAAAACGTGATTTGTCGGTGCAAGAGACGGCACTGATGGAAGTGCAGACCAGCGAACAATTATTGCAGTTTGAATTGAATGAGGAAAGCCTGGCGAAGCTGGCCGCTCCATTGATCAAGCGTTTGCGCGAACCTGTGGAGCGGGCTTTGCGCGATACCAATTTGCGTAGCAATCAATTAGACAGCATCGTTTTAGCCGGTGGTGCAACGCGTATGCCGGTAGTCAAGCGTCTAGTGACCTTGATGTTTGGCCGTTTTCCAGCCAGCGAAATCAACCCCGACGAAGTAGTCGCTATGGGCGCGGCGGTGCAGGCTGGTTTGAAGATGAAGGACGCTGCTTTGGATGAAGTGGTGATGACCGATGTTGCACCGTATTCTTTGGGTGTGGATACCTCGATTGTTTTGTCGGATAACAAAACGGTGGCGGGGCATTTTTCACCGATTATTGAACGCAATAGCACCGTGCCTGTGAGTCGGGTGAAGCGTTATTATCCGGTGGAAGATAAGCAGGATAAATTGGTGTTCAATATCTTTCAGGGCGAATCGCGTCTCGTGAAAGACAATATTTATCTCGGCACTTTAGAGTTTCCTTTGGAAGCTTTGCCTAGTGACGACAACGGCGTTGACGTGCGATTTACCTATGATGTGAATGGTTTGTTAGAAGTGCAGGCAACGATGGTGCGCACTCAGGCCAAGCATGTCATGCTGATTCAGGGAAATCCGGGTTTGCTTAGCGAAGAGCAAATAGCGCAAAGGATGAAAGAGTTGGAAATGCTCAAAATGCATCCGCGCGACACATTGGAAATCCGCACTTTGATGGCGCGTGCTGACCGCGTCTACCAGCAGTTAAAAGGTGATAGCCGCGCTTGGCTGACAACACAAATCGCCGAGTTGGAGCGTGTCATAGAATCCCAAAATCCGAAACTCATCATCCCCGCACAGAAAAAGTTTTCAGAGATGTTGGATGAGATAGAACGCGATGTCGTGTTGCATCCAGATTTCACTGAATAAGGGGTAGCATGCAAGATATCCCTTCATTTTTTATCGATCAAAGAATCGATCAGTTGTCTGATGAACGCAGTATCAAGCGCGCCTATGCCAAGGCCTTGAAAAACATCGATCAGGAAACTGAGTTAGACGCTTTTCAGGCCTTGCGTGAATCGTATGAATACGCCGTGAACTGGACGCGGCACCGGCTGTGGCAAGAGCAGCAGGCAGCCATGAACGATGCTGAGCAAAGTGCAGAGAATGTGGATGCGCAAACCGAATCTACTGTAGCCGCCATCATCACAGAGCAGAGCGAACCGGGTCCGACCAAGGCCGCTGAAAGTGTGGAAGCGGACGCGCCGTGGTGCGATACGATACCGCTGCTACCTGTCGTAGAAGTGCAAGCGACGAATCAAGCAGCGGACATCTTGCCAAACAAGGACCCGTTAGAAGATGCGCGCGCTGCTGTGCAAGACTTACTAGTACGCGTTGCTTTGGATGAAAATAAATCCGGGCATGCCGAGGCAGAATTGCTGGCGATGTTAGATGACGAGCGCCTCATTAATGTGGAAGCGCGCGATTATTTTGAATGGGTATTAGCAGGACATCTGGCACAAGGCTGGCAGCCGGGTAATGGTGATTTATTTGGTGCCGCCGTCAAATGTTTTGGCTGGAACGAAGACAAGTATCGCATTTTGCGCTTTGGCGATCTGGGCTATCACGTCAATAATGGTTTGATCGAACTGAGTGCGTTCAACGCTCAAAGTGAAACAGCAATTGCGCATCAAATTGGATTGATACGGCGAGGCCGCGACCCGCAAGTTCCCGACAAACGATTTATTCGTGATCATATTCTGATGATAGAAGCGATGGTCGAACGCTATCCGACCTGGCTGGCGATGGTGTCGAGCAGAGATAATATTCAAGCTTGGCGCGATGCCGCTGATCAGTACAAAATTGCGCTGGTGGCGAAAGTGGCTAGCGCTGAAAAGACCGAGTCTTTTTGGTCACGCTATGGTTTTTCTTTTTTCTTTTTGATGATTTTCTTATCGTCAGCGCTTCGACATTGCGGGACAGATTCAAATAATCAGTATCGAGCTCAGGCACTTATCGCACCAAGTTTTGAGACTGCCTTAGCAAATAATGCCTCACTAGATGTGCAGACCGCGTTTAATTTGGGTGAGGATCACTATTTTGGACGAAATGGGACGGCGAAGAACGTGAAGCAGGCCGTTCTATTTTGGGAATTCGCAGCCAAGCATGGCAAAGTCGAAGCGCAATTAAATCTTGGGAAGTTATATCGCGATGAAAAATCAGATTTAAAAGACCTGAGTGCATCGCATTTTTGGCTGGAAAAGGCTGCCAGCAAAGGTTCGCTAGAGACAATATTAACGGTGGCGGAGGATTTGTATTTTGGGCGCGGTGTAAAAAAGGATGCTGCTGCTGCCTATCCTTGGTATTTGAAAGCAATTGAGAAGAATTCTGGAATTGCCCATTTTCGAGTTGCCTCTATGCTGCAAAAAGGAGAAGGTGTTAAATCGAATGCTTCTCTCGCATTTGACCAATATACAAAGGCAGCAAACCTAGACTTTGCCCGAGCGCAAACGCAGTTGGGGATCATATTTTTGAACGGTCAATTGGGGCAAAAAAAGGACGAGACAAAAGGTCTGAATTGGATCAATATTGCGTCGAATCGTAACGATTCTGTTGCTCTTTTTTTGATTGGAATGATTGCAGAAGATGGTTTATACCATTCTCCCAAAAATCAGGAGTTGGCGATTGAGTGGTATCAGAAAGCGCAAAATGCCGGCAATGAGGATGCCAAAATAAAATTGACACACTTATGTAAGAAATCAGCGCTCACGCGAGCATGCTTGAAGATCGATGGAATCGAAAAAACAGGGAATTCTTAATGGCCTATTGGTTAATGAAATCCGAACCAGAAGAAGTCAGCATCGATGATGCTTTGGCGGCGGGTGATTCACCATGGTTTGGCGTGCGCAATTATCAGGCGCGTAATTTTATGCGTGATCAGATGCGCGTCGGTGATGGGGTCTTGTTCTATCACTCCAGTTGCGCCGAGCCGGGGATTGCGGGGATCGCGCAGGTCGCTAGTGTGGCTTATCCTGATGCGACACAATTTGATCCGCAAAGTAAATATTTTGATGCTAAATCAACGCCAGACAATCCACGATGGATGCTGGTCGATATCAAGGCCACGCGCAAAACACGCCTGCTGAGCTTGATCACCATGCGCAGCTTGCCGGAATTAGCGACGATGGTGGTCTTGCAAAAGGGCAGTCGTTTGTCGATCACTCCGGTGACGGAGGATGAGTGGGATGCGGTATTAAAGTTGCTTGATTGATTTTTGTGAACGTAGGGAGTGTTTTTTTGTCGATGAGTTTTGCGTGCTTTGCTGACCTCGTTTAGTGTTCTGTTTAATACTCTGTTTTCGGGCGAGAATTGCTTCTCGAATTTCTTTGAGCAGAGTTGGATTGGCAAGGCTGAGCGCCAGCTCCATCGCTTCATCAAAATAGGTTTGTGCTTGTTCAGCTTGTTCGGCACGCTGCCCCATTCGCATCAAGCACTCAGCGATCTCTAGGCGATTACCTGATTTCCGCGCGATATTGAGATAGCGTTGCAGATATTGGCGGCGACGTGCCGGTGTATCCAGAAGATTCATTAAGGGTTCAGGGAGCTTGGATTTACTCAATTTGAATTCGTCTATTATATCGACGATCAGTAAGTGGGTATAAATCGAGTGATCGCCTATGCCCACTTCGCGGCAAATCAGGATATTGAGTAGAAACCAATGTAGCACTGTCTTAATGTGTTCTGTGCCGACTAATGATTTTTTGATGGCACGATACAGGTTGTTTGCATAATTAAAGCTCAATGCGTCGAGTATGCTGTAATCGCCATTGTGCATGAAAATATCGGTCATTCCTTCCAGAAAACTCAATAGAGCGTGGTCGAGATCATGACGGGATTGCGCAGAGTTGGTGGTCGATTGATTGAGCCTTTGACCATTGAGCAGGCCTTGCATATTGCGCCACAGTGGTGGGAAGTGGGTGCTTAAAATTTGTACGTCATTGAGCGCTGCTTGCGAGTCTTGATAACGGCCTTGATCATATAAAATTTTTGCGCGGCACAGACGTGCGCGGGCCAGGATGATAGGTGGAATGTGTTGGTGTAAGGCTGCCTTTTCTATTCTCTTTAAATATTTGCTGGCGTCGCGATAGCGTGATGCGCGCTCCAGATGATGGGCGTGGCAGACATCGACGACCAGTTTTGCCCACGAAGGTAGCTTGAGTGCTGCATTCTCGGCTTGCTGCAAAAATCTGAAATTGCCGCCATCCTCATACGAAAATTTAGCACTTTGAAGGCATAAATTGGACTGCAATAAATTGTTAATCCACTCTATCCATGCCGGGTTGAGAAAGTCATTAAGATTGAGTTCCTTAAGAAATGACGTTTCTAGGGATTTAGTGTGTGCTGATTCTGCGCCTGCTATTGTTTCTAAATGTGGTAGTTGCAGAGTTTGATGGGCGACCTTTAACTGATAAGGGCCGCGCGTTTTCGTTTGATAGTTTAAAAGAGCTAAGCCGCGTTCTTCCAGAGTCTCAATGTAGCGTGCGAGTTGTTTTCCTGAGATAGAGGGAAAGCTTTGTTTAATGTCTTGTAGTTTGGTGACTTGAGGATGATTGCAGTGAATCAGGCGCAAAAAATGAAGCAAATCTTTGCTGCGAAAACGATGTGCTTGTCCTTGGAAGTGCAGGGTATGTTGTGGCATACGAATTTATCGGGGTCGAAAGAGGATTATGCTAACAGACTCCCCCGACAGATTCTTATGCTAATCGTCCTTTTTTTGCTCAATCATCCCTGATCGATGAGTGACGTTAATTTTAGTTCGGTCATGGTACCAGTGGAATTAGTTGTTTGCTGCATGAACCACCATTGTTGGTTAATCCGTTTGATCGGTTGATATAAAGTAGTGGAAATCAAATCGTTATTGTTGAGTTTGCGCGAGGTGATTAAAAGCGCACCTTCCGCCGTGATTTCCCATGTCATTTTGTAGCTGCTCGATGTGGTAGTTTTGTCGGCTTTTAGTTGATAGGTAAGAGGTGTGCCTTTTGCATCGGCCCATTTATGTATTGCTAGTGCCTCATCAAGCTTAGGTGTTGGCTGACTAAAGGAAATGGCACTCATTAATTCAGCGCTACCAATATTGGGATTTTCTGCCAACCAGATTTGTGTTCCATCTGCAGTCTGATCCTGGAGCGAGTATCGATGCGACGACTGATCGTCGCCGTCTAGATTGAGGTAGATATAATTATCTTGCAGGCGCCAGCTCACGAGTGACTTTTGACCAAAGAGAAATTGTGCTTTGGTATCAGAAACAAAAAATAAGACGTTGGCGCTGAGTGAATTTGTTGTGTTGACCATGGCACCCGCAATGGATCTTCCCACTGAAATCATTTGTGCATCGATTTTTAATCTGGTGGCGGTGTTGTGTACGCTCTGTAAGAAGCTGGGTTTGTTGGTGGTAGTGACACCCACGCTACTGCCATCAATTTCTGAACCTTTGTTGGCACCGTCACTCCATTTGACGGTGCCAGTCTCACCCCATTTGACTTCACCGCTGTCGGCAGTGCCAGAGACGAGTTGATACATGCGACCGGTGGAGGTTTCTTGTAGGGCTGCGGTCGTGTTAACGCCGCCAAGTTTGAGGCTGCCTGCAGGGTAGTCAAATACTTGCGGATTGGCGTATTGAATTTCCAAAATCCCGTTTTGCACCTTCCATGTTACTTGTGTCAAATCGGGGTTGCGATCTTGTATTTTTGCCGTTCCGTCTGCGGAAAAACGCAGAGTTGTGCTGCCAAAACTAAAGGCTTGACCTGAGAGTAATTCACTTGAAAACTGCTGCTTGATGGGAGAGCTCGCAGCGAACGCGCTGTCATTGATGTTGATCAGATTGATCGCAGATGATGCGCTAGATGAGGAGATCGCCTGGACGATAGCCTGCCCTTTGGTGATGGAGTCTTGTGGGCTTAAATAGTTTAAGCCCTGTTGCACGCTGAAATATTTACCTGTGGCGATTTTATTTTCCAAAAGTTGAGGTACCCACGACCATTGCGCATCGCCTTTAAACGTATGTGCCGCGTATAACATGCTAGAGATTAAGCTGGCCTTAGTCGCGGTTTTTTGAATTAAATTATTTGCCCAATATTGCACGTCGGCGTCGGGTGGTGCACTTTGACCATAGCGTCCTAACACGTTCTTATAAACGATACGAACGAAGTCGGCTTCGCTCATGTCCTTGCTATACCCAGTCTGGTCGGCATAGATGATCGCTGCCGCATAGAAGTTATCGGCGATAGTTTGCAGTGTCATACCTTGTTTGAATTGCGTAATCCAATATGACAAACCATCGGCATCTGGCACCCGGTTGAAGAAGGCAACATACAGTTCGATGATGCTGTTCAGATCTTCGGTTTTGATGCTGTTAGCTAAATTGCCGACATTGAGATTGACGGTGACATCCGTAAATTTGAGTACACTGTCTTCGCTGACCGTCACAGTGGCTTCTTTACCGCTGATGTCGGTGACTTCATATGTTTGACCAATTTTTGTGATGCGATAATTGTTGCGTGGCTGGCTGAATTCTTTGGTGCTGGAGGGAGCAGCGCGCAATTGTGTGGTAGGCGGTGCTGCTAAGTTTTCATGCTGTCCACCGCACGCCGTGAGTAGCGCGATAGGAAGCAGCAGACTGACGCGCAGTGGGCGTAAAAGAGACATGATTTTCTGACGTGATGAACCCATTGATTTCTCCCTTGATATTGAAGATGCATATCTTCAAATTAATATGCCAGCGATTGTAGGGAGTTTGGGAATTAAGTTCAGTGTTGACACTTGTGACAGTTTTGAAAAAAGGCACAGTGACGGCCGCACCTGTTTTCTTGTTGATCTTACCGATATTTGATGTAATAAGGCTCAAGAGTGAGGTGTGTTAATTATGTGTGTGCGGGCACACTTCCGATTTAGAACGAAGAATGAAGAAACTGTGATAAATCGTTGGTGCTCATGACGGAGAATCCGTTTAGTTCTTCATTCCATTTAACGATGTCATTGTCGGAAACGTAGCCAAACCGGAATTTTATGAAGCTTTGTTTGACTTCAGGTTTGTTTGCCTGAAGTGCGTAAGTGGCTAGATTGTTAGAATATGAGGCTAAGTCACGACTGGCGTTAAAGCCTGTCTCTGGTTTGAGCGTTTGCATGAATGCTTTAAATTGAGTCAGATCATAGGTGGACAATGATTGCTTGTAATTGCGTGCAAATAGGTCAGTCGCACTGGCGGTCCACAAATTTTTTCTTGTGGTCAGGACACTATTAAATGCTGCGCTGGTGGTGTTGTTCGCTTGCCAGAAATTCTGTAAATTTCTGTCGTGTAGATTTTTGATCCAATACTCGACGTTGATCGGTGTGAAGCCGCCAACGAGAAGTTCGGACGCAATTAAATAATCGGCATAGAGATAGTAGTTGCGTACAAAGTCAAAAAAACCTGTATTGCAATTAGTAGAAAAATCTAAGATCACTGGACGATTACCCGCGAGCTTTTTTAGGTGGGCGAGAAATGCCTGGGCATCTGAGGTGTTGAGCATACCTTCGAAGAAGCTGGTAGGTCCGCCATGGCCTGAATAGGCAAGCACGATGCGACTAGGATTCTCCTTGGCGAAGAGTTTGTCCAACATCACTATAAGCGTATCACGCAATGCGGCGCTTTTATCTGTACCAATAACGTCGGCAGAGGCAAGCGTGCTTGCTAGTTTGTAGTTCTTCCATTTAAGTGGGTCATTATTTGAATTCTGTTCGAGTTGATCAAAATAATAAAGTCCGCTGTAGGCGATTTGATTATCGCCACCACGTCCGAGCTCAAGATCATAGAGCTTATAGCCAGGCGCATTTTTGATTGGTGCTGCGCCTTGCCAGGCAGGCACAGGCTCTTGCCCCCAGCTAGGCCCTGTCCCAACTGTGCGAATAACGAGAGTCGATTCTTGAGGTAACTGCGTGGCAAATGAAAGGCTCACCTGCGCGCCAATACTGGTGATTCTGTTTGCCGTCACTTGTAATTGAACTTGGTAGTGTCCAGCGACGTCTGCGGTGAAGCTGGCTTTGACTGCGTTTGGATCGGTGATGGTCGCCGTGCTATTAGTAGGTTTTTCGATTATTTTCCACTGATACTCCAAAGGTAGTCCATCCTTGTGAGAGCTGGCACTGCCGTCGAGCGTAATCGCTGTCCCTATCAGTGTTGGATTGGCGATGCCGGGATCAGCCACTGGCGCACTATATTTGTTGGCGATGCTGTCAATCGCAAAGATCACTTCGTCGCGATTACCGTTAGGTTTAATCAGTGCGCCGACGGTAACGCCATTGCTGATAGCGTCTTTGGGGTCAAGGAAACTTAAACCTTTGCTGATTGCGTAATAATTTCCTACGTAGATTTTATCGTTGAGTAAGTTAGTTACCCATGCATAGGTCGGATCAGAACCGAACGTGTGCGCCGATGCTAGCATGGCGCGAATTAAGCTAACGCGGTTCAATGCGTTTGTTTCTAACTGTTTGAGCCAATATTGGACTCCTTCTTCATCTGCAATTTCTCTACCCAATACATTCTTGTAGATGATGTTGACGAAGTCGAGATTCGACATATTTGCGGAATAGCCAGTAAGATCGGAGAACTGCACGGCAGCATAAAAAAACGAGTGACTAATTTGATCAAGCGACATCCCCGCTGTATATTGATCGATCCAATAGGCGAGTCCATCCGCATCTGGAACACGATTGAAATAAGCAATGTAGAGTTCGATGAGGGTGTTGAGTATGGCAGGTGGTAAAACCTTTGATTTACTCTCCATGTCAAAGCGTAATTTCAACTCGTTAAATTGTAGGCTGCTTGTTGTTAGTGGAAGAAGTGTGCGGCCACCGTCCCCTTTCATATCGATCACTTCGATACCGTCTAGTGTTTTGCGAACAAAGTAATTGAGGTAGGAACCTTTAATTGTGTAGGTGGATTCGGTGGTCGCCGGTGGACTGGCATTGATGTGTGATGCGGACTGATTTGACGTGGTTCCGCCGCAAGCGATGAGGAGTAAACCGGCACCGATAATTGTGATGCAATTCCGAAAGCGCATGGCTTCCTCCTATTAGATGTGGAATGTGAGCCAAGTTTTTCTTATAAGCCCGATACGCTTTTTGTGACGAAATCACGCAGCATCGCATCCTACGGCAAACAGGTGACATCGCGAAAAGTGACACTTGTGTCAGGTAGTTGAGATAAGACACTGCTCCCGCAACACATTCTTCTGCACCTTTCCCATTGCATTACGCGGCAAGTCGTTGATAAAGACGACTTGCTTGGGGACCTTAAAATTAGCGATGCAGGTTTTGAGCCTGCTGATGGTGGTGCTGGCGTCGAGTTTGCTATTGGGACGCAGGACGATGACGGCGCATACCGCTTCGCCGAAGTCGGGATGGGGGATGCCGATAATGGCAGACTCTGCGACTTCGGGCATGGCGTCGATGATGGTTTCGATTTCTTTGGGATAGACGTTGTAGCCACCGCTGATGATCATGTCTTTGCTGCGACCGACGATGGCGAGGTAGCCGTCCTGATCACATTGTCCTACGTCACCGGTGCGGAAAAAGCCGTCAGTGGTGAATTCTTCGGCAGTTTTTTCTGGCATGCGCCAATAGCCTTGAAAGACATTGGGGCCACGCACTTGTATGTCACCGATTTCTCTATTGACGCATAGCTTGCCATGCTCGTCGACGATGCGCACAGTTACGCCGTCCAAGGCAAAGCCGACCGTGCCAGCGCGACGTTCGCCCTCGTAAGGGTTGGAGACTAGCATGGTGGTTTCACTCATGCCGTAGCGTTCTAAAATGGTGTGTCCGGTCCTATTTGTGAAGGCATGAAAAGTGTCGCTTAGCAGCGGTGCTGAGCCGGAGACAAACAGCCGCATGGCGGCGCATTGTTGCGGCGTGAGTGCGGCTTCTTGCAATAGCCTGACGTAGTAAGTCGGCACACCCATGAAGACGGTGCTGCGTGGTAAATAATTGATTGCTGTTTTAGCGTCGAATTTGGGCAGCAAGATCATTTTGCTGCCACCCAATAGCGCGCTGTGTGCCGCGACGAATAATCCATGCACATGGAATAAGGGCAGGGTGTGCAAGAGCACGTCTGATTGTTTCCAATGCCAGGCGTGCTGTAAGACCTGTGCGTTGGAACTCAAATTGCCATGACTGAGCATGGCGCCTTTGCTGCGCCCTGTAGTGCCGGAAGTGTAGAGGATCGCGGCCAGATCTTCTGGTGTCCGCAACACCGTGGCGAATTGATCCGACTGTACAGCGGCGCGTTCTAATAGGCTGCCGCTGTTATTTCCCAATGTTGGCGCAGCTAGCGTGAACACATGTTTGCAGCCAGATTGAAATGCGATTTGCGAGAGCAAGCCAAAATTCTCAGGTGCGCAGACCATGACTTCGGGTTCGGCGTCTTGAATAAAGTAGCGCATTTCCGCCGCTTGATAAGCGGTGTTAAGAGGTAAAAAAACATAGCCTGCGCGCAGCGTTGCCAGATAGAGCAAGAGTGATTCTGCCGACTTTTCAACTTGAACCGCGATGCGGGCACCGGGTTGCAAATGCAGGCTGGTCAAAAGATTAGCGAGCTTGGCGCTGGCGTGTTCGAGATCATGCCAAGAGTAATAGCGACCATCATGCGTTTCTATGCAGCAGGCTGATTTGTCTTGCGGGAAGTGGGCTGCAAATAGGCTGTAAAGATTCATTACTTACCGGTGAATTCAGGAATTTGTTTGGCTAAGAAACCGAGTACGCCTTCTTGATAGTCTTGTGATTCGAGGAAGGAGAAAGCTTCTAATTGTTCTTGATCGTTTAAGCGTTCGGGGACAAAGCTTAAGCGGCGTATGAATTTTTTGTTGAGGCGTGCTGCTAACGGCGCGCCTTGAGCAATACGTTTGGCGGTGGCGAGCGCTTCAGTGGGAACATCATCGGACAGACGATGCACCAATCCTTTTTCAAAACCTTCTTGCGCATTTAAGATGCGGCCTTCCAGCAGGATCTCGGAGGCGATCGCTCTGCCGACTAGGGACAACAGACTTTGCATTTCCTTGGGTGCCAGTGGAAAGCCTAGTTTATTGATAGGGATGCCGAAACGGGCATTGCGCGATGCGATGCGAATATCGCATGAGATGGCGATCTCTAAACCGCCACCGACGCACACACCTTCTATCGCTGCCACCACGGGATGCTGACATTCGCAAATTGCTTTCAAGCTCGCGGCGATGGTTTGATTGTGGTAACGCATGCCATCAGCGAGGGTGTTTCTGACCGTCGCGAATTCTTGCACATCCGCCCCAGCGGCAAACTGGCCGTCTGCACCTCGGATGATGATGCAACGCAGGTCGTGGTTTTGATGCAGTGTCGTAAAGTGATGGGTGATTTGATTCCACATCGCCATGTTCAAGGCATTGAGTTTGCCGGGATTGGCGATGGTGACGTAAGCTAGTTTGCCATCAATCTCGCAACTGACATTTTCCATTTTGCTCTCCTGTTATTTTCTTTTTTTGCCAGCCTTCTTGGTGCCGTGATCGTGTGTGACTGGTGATGCGAATTTCCCTGTGTAAGCCATCGCCAACAAGTTGGTGCCAACGAGGATCATGGGAAGAGATAACATTTGTCCTGCTGAGATGGTGATGCCGATGAGGTCGACTTCGTAATCGGGCGTGCGAAAATATTCTGTGAAAAAACGGGCGCAGCCATATAAGGTGACGAATAGGGCGCCGACTGCCAGCGTTGGACGTTCCTTGCGGGCATAGATCCAGACCAAGACAAATAA
>JACQDW010000194.1 GCA_016200845.1 Burkholderiales bacterium
CAATAGAAAAATTGAAGAAGCCTTTTGGCGCAGTGGCGACCGATTTGAATACTGGCGCTCCCATCTTATTTCAACGTGGGAATACCGGCTTGGCCGTGCGTGCGTCGTCGGCTGTGCCGGGTGTTTTTCAACCAGTGCGCATCAATGATAAATTGTATGTCGATGGTGGTTTAGTGTCGCCAGTGCCTGTTCGTTTTGCGCGTGAAATGGGTGCTGATATTGTGATCGCGGTCAATATCTCTTCAACGCCGGAAATTCAATCAGCGGGAAGTTCGCTTGAAGTATTAATGCAGACTTTTACTATCATGGGGCAAAGTTTGAATTATTTTGAATTGAAAAACGCCGATGTTGTGATCAAGCCCGAATTGCCGGGTATGAAGGGCAGCGATTTTAATGGACGTAATTTGGCAATTTTGGCGGGAGAAAAAGCGGCGACCGCTTTGATTCCCGCTCTCAAAGAAAAAATACGTGTGTTTCAAGAAAAACAGATGCAGTTGTCGGGGCAATGAGTCCGCAAATGGGCTGCCCGTATAAGGTGAGATTAGTTTGATTTCTTGTCTTGTTCTGGCAGCGTTGTTTGTTCTTCGCTGGCGATACGGCGTGCGCCGTTAAAGCGTTTTTTCCAATAACTGAGATTCATGCTTTCAATTCTGATTTTCCCACCAGCTGACGGTGCGTGTATAAATTGATTGTCGCCAAGGTAGATGCCGACGTGCGAAAAACTTTTTCTTAAGGTGTTATAAAAAACCAGATCGCCTGGCTTTAAATCTTTAGATTCAATTTGTTCGCCTTTTTTGCTGATCTCTTTAGCGGTACGAGGAAGCTCTGCTTCATTTGAATTTTTAAAGACCAGACGCACAAAGCCGCTGCAATCTAATCCATTTTCCGGCGTCGTGCCGCCGCGACGGTATTTGATACCTAACATTCCCATTGCATTGATCGTTAAATCCGAGGTTTTGTCGCGCAGATTTTTGAGCGTCGCTAAGGCGCTCGCTGTGGCCGATGGTGCAGGGGGAGAGGTTTGTTCTGCTTGCTTATCGTCGGCAGACTGCGCTGATCCTGAGAACAAGATCAGAGAGAGCAACAAGTAAGCAAGCTTGGAGTTTTTCATGACAATTTCAATAGCGAATCGCGGCAGAATGATTCTTGCAAATTGAGTAAGTGAAAATAAGTGAAGCGCTGAGTATAGCTGAATTTTCTGCGAATGCGGGACTTTGCTTGTCTCGCAAATAAGACAGGCCAGAGCATTCGATGTGAACTCGCTGGCCTTGTTGGATGGATTTAGAGTTAAGAGTGCGCGTCCATGAACTCGATCACTTGAGGGCACACCATTTCACGCCATTTACGGCCTGAGAAGATGCCGTAGTGGCCACAGCCCGGAGCAACCAAATCTTGCTTCATATGCGCTGGAATATTGCAGCACAGTTCATGTGCCGCTTGCGTTTGTCCCGGACCGGATATGTCGTCCAGTTCCCCTTCAACCGTGAAAAGCGCCACAGTTGTAATGTCTTGCGGACGCACTAATTTGCCTTCGACTTCCCACGTTCCCATAGGCAGACGGAATTCTTGGAATACAGTTTTGATCGTCTCCAAATAGTATTCGGCGGGCAGATCGAGGACGGCATTG
Organism: Burkholderiales bacterium; assembly: GCA_016200845.1. Taxonomy (GTDB): domain Bacteria; phylum Pseudomonadota; class Gammaproteobacteria; order Burkholderiales; family Burkholderiaceae_D; genus Undibacterium. The sequence continues at coordinate 1,628 of JACQDW010000194.1, forward strand.
TATTCGTCATAGAATTTTCTATGCTGCTCTGCAGATTCATCGTCGCCCAACACTAAATGCTGATAAAAGTCCCAATGACTTTGAGCATGCCGGTCTGGATTCATCGCAACAAAACCAGCGTGCTGTAAAAAGCCGGGATACACTTTGCGTCCGAAACCAGGGTAGTTGGCAGGCACGTTGTAGATGACGGAATTTTCAAACCAGGAGAATTTTTTCTCGGTTGCCAAGGTGTTGACTTGCGTTGGCGATTTGCGTGGATCAATCGGGCCACCCATCATGGTCATGGTTTTGGGCAGCATGGGATCTTTGTCGCTGGCCATTAATGAGATCGCGGCAAGAACAGGCACCGTGGGCTGGCAGACGGAAATCACATGTAAATCAGGGCCGAGCAGGCGGATGAAGTCTTGCACATAGTAGATGTAATCATGTAGATGAAAGGCACCTTCGGCGAGCGGTACCATACGCGCATCGATCCAGTCGGTGATATAGACGTCGTGTGTGGGAAGCAGGCTTTTTACCGTGTCGCGCAACAAAGTTGCGTGATGTCCTGAGAGTGGGGCGACGATTAATACTTTTTTCTGTTGAACTTGCGCATTTTTCTTTTTGACCTGCGGGATATTTTTCTTGAAGTGTATCAAGGTACAAAAGGCTTTGACGGCGACGTGCTCTTCAGTCACCTCGACGGTCTGGTTGGGATCTGAGTTGAGTTTGGTTGTGTGGAGATTAAATTGCGGCTTTTCGTAGTCTTTTCCAAGGCGGTAAACCAGCTCATAAGCCGCTGCGATACGTTGTGAAACCGGCATATAAGACAAGGGCGACACGGGATTCGCAAAGAGCTTTGATGACGCTTCTGCCCATTTAGTCAGTGGCGTTAAAAAGGAGCGATTCAGTTCGTGAAATTGATAAAGCATGGGCTTTTTCCAGTTGATTGAGCGAACGTGCTGATTCGTGCTTTTGACGCGAAACAGGGATGACGCCAGGCAAATTTGAGTCAAGTATAACGCTAAATTTATTGCGGTGCGTCATTTTAAATGGCTCATGTAGAAACGATTAGCCAAGCTGGAAATTAATGGCTTCGCTAGGACTTACGCAAAATTGCGCTGGCTAGGCGTGGAGCCGAAGACAGTACACCTGTACGGCGAGGCGAACACAACAACGCCAGCGTCTGTTTTGCGTAAGTCCTATTCGCTTGACATCAGGAATGACGGTCAGTCACGCTAATCAGTATTTCGTTCGCACGATCGAAATCATAGTTGCGGATCGCGTTGGTAAAGAGCGGAAACTGCCGGTCCAAAATGAAACTGAATTTGTTGAGCTCTTTTTCGAAATAATCCAATGCCTCCACATTGGAAGTGGTCAGTAGTTCGGATAGTTGTGTACTTAAACTGAGGATTTCTTCTTTGCTGCAGGGTGCACTTTGTGTATTGATGGAGTGCTCGTTTTGCTTGGCAAAATATTGGTCGAGTTCGGTGATGGTTTCCTCTAGTTCTTTGGCAATATGGGTGATGATATTGCGCATGGCGTTCGGCTCTATTTGCTGTGGGAGTTGATGCGCGAGGTAGTTTTCGTAAGCCTCAGCGGCATCGGCGACGTGAGTCGCTCCGATTGTCGCGCTGGCGCTTTTAAGTGTGTGAATCAAACGCGAAAAATCATTGTCTGGCTGATGCGGCTCAGTTAAACCGAGCTGTTCCAAGGTCGTTTTTTGTGCATGGCAAAAATTGTTTAAAAGTTTGATATAGAGTGCATGATTTTGGGCAGTGGAACGTAAGCCAAGGCTGGGTTCAATCGTGTGAAATGGGTAGTCAAGATGTGCGTAGCGTGACTGGTCTTGCGAGCCTGCATCCTTCTTTTTAGCTTCTCCCAGCCAACTGGCAATAGTGTCGTACAGCACGGCCGGTTCAAACGGTTTGGTCAGGTAGTCTTGCATTCCTTCTTCGACGCAGCGTTCTTTGGTGCCGGTCATGGCATGGGCGGTAAGGGCAATAATGGGGAGGTGATTGAATTGTTTTTGCTGGCGAATGAGCAGCGTCGCTTCGTGACCATCCATTACCGGCATCTCGAGATCCATCAAGATGAGGTGAAAGTGTTGGGCGTCATCACTAAACAATTTGTTTAAGACTTCTTGTCCATTATTTGCTACTTCAACGGCATAGCCCGCCTGAGTTAAAAGTTCAACGGCGATGTCCTGGTTAAATTCGTTATCTTCAGCGAGCAGGATTTTGTAAGGAGTGGCTGGCATATGAATGATGGGTTGAGAAACTGTCGATTGTACGTGTTCTGCCTGATTCGAAAAGTGGGCATGAAAGTGTTGATGCGATCTCAAATAATCGATCAATTGACTTTGGATGAACGGATGTCAGATTACGTCCATGTGTGCTCGCCCTAGTTGTTCTCGTCCATTAGTTGCGTTAGTGAGTGATGCGATGCTGAACAATAAAATCGCTGGTTTTCCTGCTATTGCTGGTGAAATTTTCAGGTCTGTCCGACACTCGAAATAGTTCAATATCACCCAATAAAAACGCCACAGTGTTTAGCATATCACTGTTATTTTCGAGGAGTGTAGAAAATTCTTCTTGAGAAGATCCTGATGTTTTTAAATGCAATTTAAAAAACTTCTCTGTTTGACTTATTGGGTTTTGGTAGAAGGTTTGTGTTATTTGTGTGTATATTCAGACATAGGGCGCTTGAGTAAATATCTTTCTATAAGTAATCTGGATAGAATAAAAAATAGCGCTACGGCAATTTTGCATCGTTCTTACACTCCAGCGTTGATGCTGGGATTCTCAAGTTTCATTTTCTAGTTTGAAAAATCGATAGAAAACATATGGCGGGCTCAATTGTTGATAGTGGACGTAGCTGGATCGAGCGATCACTAGATGGTTTGGATATGTTGCGTGACTCCCTTGATGCGGGGCTGCAGGCTGCAGCGATTTTGCGTCAGGATGGAGAGGCGCGAATGGCGCCTGAGCTGATTGCAGCTGCAGATATTATTCTTGCTTTTGCCGCTTATTTTGACAATCGTTTGGATGAGTCTGAAGGTCAGTTTCGTCAACTGGCATCGGCCTTTGATGAGCAAAAGGATGCATCCGCATCCTTTTTTGCGTATACGGGTCTTGTCAACGTGTTGCGTAAGTCAGGGCGTATTATCGAGGCCAGTCAAGTGTGTGAAGCGCAGTTGCTGCCGATGATTAATGACGTGGCACCACGGTTGACTATTTTGGCGGCAAATATTTACGGCATCTTGTCGCAGGAACGTGGCAATAGTGAACAGGCGTTACGCTATTTTTGTCTGGCTCTGGATCTGGCCAGAAAAATGAACTTCCCCAGCCGTGTCGCGCAGATCACCAGCAATCTGGGCGAGGTTTTGTATGTAACCGGTAATTTGATCGCAGCGGAAGAAATTTTTGAAGAGGCTTGTCATGTCGCTCCGCACTCGTCTGAGAAATGGTTAAGCAGCTATTGTTGTACCATGCTGGCGCTGTGCAAAATCGCCCTTTGGAAATGCGATGACGCCTATACTGTGATCGCCCCCTATATTGCAGACGAATTGGGCGATCAAGCGCATATTGTCACCTATCGTGCTTTCTATCTGGCGGTTGCGGCGTATACCCTTGCGGCACGTTCTCAATTTGACTTGGCCGAACAATTTTGTCGCGATGCTATTGCCAGTATGGATACGATCGAAGATCCTAGTTTGAAACCTTATGTATGGTGGGTGAGCGGCTTTATTCATCGCAGATGTGGCCGTTATGAGCGCGCGATCGACGACTTAAAAAAAGCCATCGATGAAGTCGGTGAGACAGGTTATGTGCACCTTCCCCTCCATGCAATCAATGAGCTGGCAGAGAATTATGCGGAAATGGGAAGATGGGAGGACGCTTATCGTGAGCAGAAGCGTCATCAGACTTTGTTTGCCGGTGTTCAAGAGCGTGCAAATCAAGTGCAGGCGCAGTATTTGAAAATAAGAAGTGAACATCAACATGCCGAAAAAGATCGCCGTTTGCATGAGCAGATGAGCGTCGAGCGTAAGTCATTGAATGACGAATTACAAAGAATGCTCGATGAACGCGAAACGATTTTGGAGAATTCGATTGTAGGGATGCTCTTCCTAAATAGTCAGGGCAGGGTGCAATGGGTGAATACGCCTTTGTGTCAGATTTTTGGTGTACAGCGCGATACAGTATTAGGTTCATCTCTAGAGCCATTTTATGAATCTCGTGAACGCTATTTGGCGAGTGGTGCCGCGGTCGCGGAAGCGATTTTACGTGGTGAGTCGTACGAGACCGAACTGCAAATGCGTCGCAGTGATGGTAGCTTGTTTTGGGTGCAATTCTCAGGTCGCGCAGTCAACAAAAAAGACCTTTCCTATGGCACGGTCTGGGTGGTGATTGATATTTCCGCACGACGCCAACTTGAAGCAGATTTACATAAGTCGGAGTACAACTACCGGCTCCTGATCAACAATGTAACTGAAGGCATTATCGTTGTTCAGGACGCGCGCATCGCATTTGCTAATCGTCTGATTCAAACGATGACGGGTTATGAACATAATGAATTGATCGGTTTGGCATTCACTAAATCAATTTATGCGGACGACGTTGCCACCGTGGTTGAACGCCACGCCCGGCGCCTGCGCGGTGAAGTAGTCGAGCAATATTATCAAATTCGTTTGCAGCACCGCGTCACCGGGCAACTGATCTGGGTTGAAATTTCCTCGGTCTTAATTCAGTGGGAAGGACAGCCAGCGACACTCTCTTTTGTGTCCGATCTGACGCAGCGAAAGCTCTTGGAATCTCAATTAAAAGAGAGCATGGACGAGCAGATGCGATTACAAACCTTGCAGATGCAAAACGAATTGAAAGTCTCTGAACTAGCGCGCCGTCATGCTGAAGAAACGACTGAAGCGAAGTCCTTGTTTTTGGCAAATATGAGCCACGAGATTCGTACGCCTATGAATGCAATTATTGGCATGGCGCATCTGGCCTTGAAAACTGAACTGACGGTAAAGCAAAAGGATTACGTTGAAAAAATCCACAAGGCTGGGATGTCCTTGATGGGAATCATTAACGATATTTTGGATTTCTCAAAGATCGAAGCCGGTAAGCTTGATATCGAAGAAGTTGAATTTGATCTCGACGAAGTGTTTAGCAGTGTGGCTGTGGTGACGAGCGAGAAGGCTGAAGAAAAAGGTTTGGAATATCTGTTCGATATGCGAGTAAGTGTCCCTAAGCGGTTAAAGGGAGACCCACTTCGGCTCGGGCAAGTATTAATTAATTTGATCAATAATTCGATCAAATTTACCGAAGCTGGCGAGGTTTGTTTGCATTGTGATTTATTAGAGCAAAACGATGAACAAGTGCGTTTGAAATTTCAAGTGCGAGACACTGGACTGGGAATGACGATCGAGCAATCATCAAAATTATTTGTGCCGTTTAGTCAAGGGGATGAATCGACGACCAGAAAATTTGGTGGTACAGGCTTGGGTTTGTCGATATCCAAAGGCATGATAGAACTGATGGGGGGGCAGATACGCTTAGACAGTGAGTTAGGAAAAGGAACTGCCGTCACCTTTGAATTACCTTTTGTCTGTGTGGCGGATCAACAGGCTCACTATAATCGCGAATTGTTTGACGCATTAACTATGCTGATTGTCGATGATCATCCATTTGCGGCAGAGTTATTAGCCGATAAATTGAATATCTATGGAATACGCAGCGAATCCTGCAATTCAGCACAAGAAGAACTGTCTTTGATATTGGAGCGCGAAGCGGCTGGATCAATACCATTTGACGCTGTTTTTGTGGACTTGCATATGCCCGAAATGAATGGAACGGAGCTGATCGCTTTAATCCGCGCCTCGGACTTGCGGCTCATTCCCAAGATCGGACTGGTTGGTGCAACGGCACGGGAGAGCTTGAATTATCGTCAGGAGTCCACCGTGGTGGATGCTTACCTTGATAAACCTTTTAATGCATCAAATGTGTTTGATTGTTTGGTGAATATGTTTTCGTACCACACCCACGTTGGCGCAACTCATGCGGCGCATGGTGCGCTGAAATGTCGCAATGTACGCGTGCTCTTGGTCGAAGATAATTTAATTAATCAGCAAATCGCGAAAGAATTGTTGGAGGCGGCTGATATCGAGGTCGATGTTGCGAATAACGGTAAAATAGCGGTTGAACAATTGCGGGCACATAAGCCTGATTATTACCAACTGGTATTCATGGACGTGCAAATGCCGGAAATGGATGGGCACGCTGCGACTAAGTTGATTCGTAGTGATCCCGCATTGATGCAGCTACCGATTATCGCCATGACCGCTCACGCCTTACTGATAGAAAGGGAGCGCTGTCTGGCTTCGGGTATGAGCGCGCATTTGGCAAAGCCGATTAACCCCGGAGAACTCTTTCATATGGTGGCGCAATGGTGCCCCGACAGGGTGGTGGAAACAATGGAAGTGCTTGATGAACAAAGTGAAGTCACACAAACTGGTATGCCTTTGATTAAGGGCGTTGATACACGCATAGGCTTGAGTCGGACGATGGGTGATCGACAGTTGTATTTCAAGTTGTTGCGCTTGTTTGTGCAAGACCAGCGAGCTGCATTCAGTCGTATCGTTAGTGATGTTAAACAAGGTGATTACAAATCGGCTGAGCGTATCGCCCATACTTTGAAGGGCGTCGCAGGTTTGATTGGTGCTCATATTCACGAATTGGCCGCGCGCTTGGAAATGTTGCTTGAATCTGAAGCAGAGTTTGCTATGATGAGTCCCATACTTGCCGTAGGGGAACGCCAGCTGGCTGATACGATTACTGAAATCGAGGATTATCTGGAACATGAGCACGCGTTGCTCGAATTTGAAGGCGTGACGCCGAGTGGTAAATCGATTTCCAGTGAAGACGTCATTAGTAAGCTGCGATATTGCTATCAATTGGTCTGCGATTATGACGGCGAGGCCTTGGAGGCGCTAAGCAGTGCGTCTGAGGAACTCAATATCGCCTTTGGTCCGGATGTGCAAAAGCAAATTATGCGCGCCGCATCCCAATATGATTTTGACGTCATCATGTCCATTATGAAGGGGAACGCGCAATTAGCGGGCATGACTTTAGTCTAGCTTGTCCCGCCGAGGTAAATGATATCGACTTTACTCACAGGTAGATTATGAATAGCTTACAAGACCCAGATACGAAGCAAGTGGTTCTTATCGTTGATGATACGCCCGACAATATCACGCTCTTATCGGCGCTATTAAAAGACACCTACAAAATCAAAATCGCCACCAATGGCGTCAAAGCATTACACATCGCATCATCACAGCCCAGCCCAGACCTGATTTTGCTCGATGTTATGATGCCTGAGATGGATGGTTATGAAACCTGCCGTCGCCTGAAGGCGAATTCTGTAACCGCAGACATCCCAATTATCTTTCTGACCGCGAAAAGTCAGGTCTCCGATGAGGAAATGGGCTTAACCTTAGGCGCGGTTGATTACATCAGTAAGCCAGTCAGCCCACCTATCGTTCTGGCGCGAGTCGCGACGCAACTGCATCTGGTGCGTGCGCGTAATCTCTTGCAAGATCAAAACAAACATCTAGAATCGCTAGTGCAAGACCGCACTCGCAAGCTTGCAAAAATGCAGGATGCGATCATTATGGCGATGGCCTCTCTGGCGGAGACGCGCGATAACGAGACCGGTAATCATATTCGCCGCACACAAAATTATGTCGCTGCACTGGCCAGGCAATTGCGTCACATGCCACGCTTTGCTACCGAACTCACCGAAGAAAACATCGAGCTGTTGTATAAATCGGCACCACTGCACGACATCGGTAAGGTGGGGATTCCCGACAATATTTTGCTCAAGCCCGGCAAACTTGATGTCGAAGAATTTGAAATCATGAAGAAGCACACCACGTATGGCCGCGAGACCATTTTGTCGGTGGAACGCTATCTGGGTGAGAGTAATGAATTCCTGCGTTTCGCTCGCGAAATTACGTATTCGCATCAAGAGAAGTGGGATGGTTCTGGCTATCCAGAGAACTTGTCAGGCGATGCTATTCCGATCTCAGCGCGTTTGATGGCGGTGGCGGACGTGTACGATGCCTTAATTTCCAAACGCGTCTATAAGCCCGCTTTTTCGCATCAGGAAGCGATCGATATCATGCGCAAAGGGCGCGGCTCTCATTTTGATCCTGATATTCTCGACGTATTTATGCGCATCTCTGACGAATTTAATGAGATTGCGCAGCGCTTTAAAGAGAATGATGACGAACCACCGAAATACTGAGCTCTAAACAAAAAACGCAGACCGAGGTCTGCGTTTTTTTACTGAAACAAGGAAAAATCTTAATCAAACACCGGTGTTTCCACGCCCAGAATTTTGTGCAATTTTGGTGAAGTCGTGGTGTACTGCATATGGATTTTCTTTTCAGGGAAAATATACGGTGCAGCACCAAACGCAGCCAATGCAGCTTCGTGGAAGCCAGACAAAATCAATTTCTTTTTGCCTGGGTAGGTATTGATATCACCAACAGCAAAAATGCCAGGAACATTAGTCTCAAATTTTTCAGTGTCCATGACTTTTAACTGCTTACGTTCGATTTCCAGACCCCACTCAGCGATAGGGCCGAGCTTAGGTGACAAACCGAAGAACACCAAGAGATCATCCAAAGGCAGACGATGTGTGACGCCATCAGCCCCAGTGACTTTGATTTCAGACAGTTTGTCGTCTTTAGTCTCAATACCTGTCACTTGACCGATGATCAATTGCATTTCGTAGTTGTCGCACATTTCTTTCATTTTGGCGACGGACGCCGGCGCAGCGCGGAAATCATCACGACGATGCAATAAAATAACCGATTCAGCTTTACCGGCTAAATTCAATGCCCAATCCAGAGCAGAATCACCACCACCGCAGATCCCCAGATTGCGACCTTCAAAGCGGCTAGGATCTTTGACGCGATAGAACACTTGGGAACCTTCAAAAGCATCGATGCCTTCTACTTTTAAGGTACGTGGTTGGAAAGAACCAACGCCAGCGGCGATGAAAATGGTCTTGGTAATGAACTTGGTACCCAACGACGTTTCCAGATCAAAGCGACCGTCGGCGCGACGTTCAACCAAAGTGACTTCTTGATTCAAGTGGAAAGTCGGCTCAAACGGCTCAATTTGCTTGAGTAAATTGTCGGTCAATTCCTGGCCTGTGCATACTGGCACGGCAGGAATATCGTAAATTGGTTTGTCAGGGTACAGCTCTACACACTGACCGCCCACGACAGGCAGAGAATCAATGACGTGCGCTTTAATTTCTAAGAGACCGAGCTCGAAGACCTGGAACAGACCGACCGGGCCAGCGCCGACGATCACGGCATCAGCTTCGATGACTTGTGGAGTTTGTGTATTGTCCATGCGATTATATTTTCAATTGGGTAGAGAAGCGGTCAAAGTTGTCGCGACCCTCTTTGGTCGCAAATGAATCTTAACGCTCCAAGTATTGCAGTTTGTCTTTCACGTCTTTCCACTCTTCAGCATCGGCCAAAGGTGCAGTGGTTTTGGTGATCGACGGCCAGCTACGGATTAAGTCGGCATTGATCTTGATAAATTGCTGCTGATCGGCTGGCACATCTTCTTCCGCATAAATGGCGTTGACCGGGCATTCGGCCACGCACACGGCGCAATCGATGCATTCGTCTGGATCAATCACCAGAAAGTTTGGGCCTGCACGGAAGCAGTCCACAGGGCACACATCGACGCAATCGGTATAACGACAACGGATGCAAGATTCGGTCACAACGTGGGTCATAACTGGCCTATCTATAAAACGAGGGTGAAGGCGCTACGCGGTAATTTCAGGTAGCTGCAAAGCCTTGTATTTTAAGGCAAATTGCGCTAACTCACAATTGCGACTTAGATAAAGATGGCATAAGCAAATGTAATTTGGGTGAGAGGCGATTTTGCATAACAGCTTCGGTGAACAGCCTGTTTGCATCAAGTAAATTCGCCCGTCTCCCGTATAATCTTGCAAAACTGCCTTAATTCTTAGGCTTTCTCACTCATTCTTCACGATATTGATCATGTCAAATTCAAGCAAACCAAGCTTATTGATTGCACGGGCGATTTTTCCTGAAGTAATCGCCCGATTGCAAAACAACTTCACGCTTGAGTTAAATCAAGAGGATTGTATTTTTTCTCCGACGGAATTGGCACAGCGCCTGCAAGGTAAATTTGGCATGTTGTGCACCTCTAGTGCCCGCATCGACGCCACTCTGCTGGCTGCTTGTCCCGAATTGCGTATCGTTTCCAGTATCGCGGTTGGCTACGATAATATCGACCTGCATGCCTGCCAGCACTTTGGCGTGATGGCGACCAATGCGCCCGACGTCTTAAGCGAAACCACAGCGGACTACGCCTGGGCATTATTGATGGCTGCCGCGCGACGAGTGACAGAAGCCGAGCATTTTTTGCGGGCAGGGCAATGGCAAAAATGGAGCTATGATTTTTTTCTCGGCGCCGAGATACACGGAACCTGCCTTGGCATCCTTGGTATGGGGCGCATAGGACAAGCAATCGCAAGACGCGCATCGGGCTTTGGCATGCGTGTGATTTATCACAACCGCCAGCGCCTCACCCCTGAGCAAGAAGCTGCCGCGCATGGCGCCAGCTACGTTGAAAAAGAACGCTTACTGCAGGAAGCTGACCATCTGATGCTGGCTTTACCCTATAGCCCAGAAGTACATCACATCATCGGTGCACCGGAACTGGCCTTGATGAAACCTAGCGCAACGCTCTGCAATATCGCACGCGGCGGCATCGTCGATGACACCGCCTTAATTGCAGCCCTACGCGAAGGCCGTCTTGCAGCTGCAGGCTTAGATGTCTTCGAAAACGAACCACGCTTGAACCCAGATTTCCTGCAACTCAAGAACGTTGTGCTATCCCCCCATATCGCCAGCGCCACCCGCCAGACTAGACTAGCGATGGTCAATACCGCAGCAAATAATCTGATCGCAGCAGCAAGGGGAGAGCGGCCGCCACAGTTGTTGGTGGTTTAAGGGCGGCATTTTGTTTGGATTAATGTCGTCGTTGTTTGTGTCACTCCCGCGAAGGCGGGAATCTAACTCAATCCTTCAAACTCTCAATCAAGTCGATATATTCTTGCATCGCTGCGTCTTTGGAGGTGCCTTTGATTTCTGCCCAGGCGTCGAATTTGGCGCGGGCAACGAAGTCTGTCATGCCTGGGCGTTCGCCTGTGGCATCGCCGCTACTGGCTTGCTTGAAGAGGGCATAAATCTTCAATAGCGTCATATTGTCCGGACGTTCAGGCAGATTTTTGGAATCGGCTTGGGCTTGGTTAAATTGTGCTAGCAAACTCATAGGGTTCTCCTGTGGTCGTTGGTAGTGTGATTAATGTAGTGTAGGTTCTGCTCCGCAGCAGACTTTGTATTTTTTGCCGCTACCGCAAGGACATGGATCATTGCGCCCGACTTTCGGTGCGTCACGTTTTACAGTGACGACGCCGGATTTGCGTATCGGTGCCCAAAAGCGCCGGATTTCTGGAATTGCGGTTTCAATTGATAAGGCTAATTGATGACATTTTTCGGGTGTGTCGACCAGCGTTAATTCGGACTCTTCGATTTCTTCTGCGCCTAGCAGGTAGATGGGCTCAAGGAGGGGAGCAATGGTGGATTCCCATGCCGCTTCCCAGGCTTCCTCGCGTAGATTCATGCCTTCCCAAAAGCCCCAGGCCCAAGTCTCACCATCGATCAGTTCTTTGCCATTTTGTTCCATGACGCAAAACAGTGGTTCGTATTCTTGCGGTGCGACTTCAAACGTGATCTGTACTTCGTTCATGAAGCGGGCGATCAGGTTGGTGATTTTTTGCATTTCCTGATTGTTCTTGAACTTGGGTTCTGCCTGATTGGGCAGACCCCACACCAGTGGCAGCCATTCTGCCATCGGGATCATTTCCGGGCCGAGTGCGATGGCAGTCAGGTAGCCGTGCAGCGCATCCATGGTCATGCCGTCGTCACCGACGCTATCGGACATCAAGAATCGATCGAGTTCGTTAAACTCTTTATCGCTAAGGGGTTCGTCTAGATGCATGTTGTTTTACTCTTGGTTGGTGATGAGATCGCTCTTGAGTCGGCTAATGGGTGAGTCGCCTTCAAGGTGTCGCACAGGGCTGTTTGCGCGTGCGTGCATCTTGCGATCCCGGGAATATTGTGGAAGTTTAGCGCTTTGTGAGGCGTTCGTGGGAGGAGAATGCTTTAGAATTTAGGGTATGAATTCGAAATTGATACAAACCCCTGTTGACGAGGTCCGTGCTGAGCTGCCGCCCGGTGATTTTTCCGCGCTCAATCCCGATACTGTGCTTGATGCCTTGTTTGCCGCTGGCTTTGAATGTGATGGCCGCTTGCTGGCATTAAACAGCTATGAAAACCGGGTTTACCAATTGGGTTTGGAGGCGGGCGGAACCGTCATTGCTAAATTTTATCGACCGGGACGCTGGAGCGATGCGCAGATTTTGGAGGAGCATGCGTTTGTCGCCGAGTTGGCCGCGGCAGAGCTGGATGTGGTGCCCGCTTTGCTGAATCCTGAGGGGCGTAGTCTGCAACAGCTTGGTGATTTTCGGTTTGCCTTATTTCGCAGTCAGGGTGGGCGCGCCCCTGAATTGGATAGAGCGGGCACCTTGGAGAGCATGGGGCGCTTCTTAGGTCAGTTGCATGCAATCGGATCGCGGCAGCCATATTCGCATAGGCAGTGTTTGACTGTGGAGAGTTTTGGCGACGCGGCGTTGCGTCGTTTGATGACGGGAAATTGGATACCACTGGACTTGCGCTCTTCGTATGAAAGCACGGCGCGCATGATGTTAGATGAGGTGCGAGCCTGTTATCAACGAGCTGGCGACTTGCCATATTTGCGTTTGCATGGTGATTGCCATTTAGGGAATGTGCTGACGGTGGCGAGTGCAGGCGAAGCCACTGGTGAGCGCTTTCATTTTCTGGATTTTGACGATAGTTGCATGGGGCCTGCGATGCAGGATTTGTGGATGTTATTGTCCGGTTCGCGTAGCGAGATGCAGCAGCAGATGTGCGATATTTTGGTGGGCTACGAAGATTTTTTTGAATTTGATCCGCGTAGTTTGCATTTGATCGAGGCCTTGCGTAGCCTGCGTTTATTGCATTATTCGGCTTGGCTGGCGCTGCGCTGGCAAGACCCTGCGTTTCCACTCGCCTTTCCAGGCTTTGCACTTGCGCGATATTGGCAAGATAAGATTTTGGAAATGCGCGAACAAATCGCGCTGATGCAAGAGCCAGTTTTGCGCGTTTGAAGCAAGAGGTAAGCGCAAAATGCGGGCGCTGACCAGTGCCATCGCTTACAATGTCGGTATTGTTGAATTCACCCTTTAAAACTCCCCCCTAAGTAAGATCATGACTCAAGATGAATTGAAACTCGCCGTCGCACAGGCGGCTTTGGCCTATGTGGTTGAAGGTGACATTGTTGGTGTCGGCACTGGTTCGACTGCCAATTTTTTTATCGATGAACTGGCAAAGATGAAACACAAAATCAAAGCGGCAGTGGCATCTTCGGAAGCGACGGCGCAGCGCTTGCGTGCGCACGGGATCACTGTGTTAGATTTAAATGATGTCAGTTCTATGCCTGTGTACATTGATGGCGCAGATGAGATCACGCCACAAGGTGCGATGATCAAGGGCGGTGGTGCCGC
>JACQDW010000195.1 GCA_016200845.1 Burkholderiales bacterium
AGAAGTGCTTCTATTCTTTCCCACTGATCATCCCTCAATAGCATTCTAATCATCCTTGATTTGCCCAAATACAAGGATGTAAACACATTTCGAGAAAAGTTAACAGGGGTGTGAGTAAATAAATATGTCAACACGCCCTAAAAGGATTCCCCGAAGGCTCACGCCCCACACGCTGCCAAATCGCGTTGCCTTCCCGTTCAAACGCCAAAGCCAAAGCGAACAGTTTGGTAATACTCTGGGTAGAAAACTTCTGGTGCGCATCACCAACGGCATAGCTACTACCGTCCAGACAAACCACCGCCATCCCAAATCTTTGGGGTGAAATTTTAGACAATTCAGGGATATAAGTCGCCACCTTGCCTTGCGACAGCAAAGGCTGAATTTCTTGATAAATCGTGTCAAGTATGTGCTGGTAGGCGAGGCTCATTGTGGGATTGATGTCGCTGTGAAATTGGTTAATTATGCAGGAGTTTGCATGCTTTATGGGTTCATTTGATTATTTCGACTCCTTACATTATAGTAAGGAATAATCACTCAAGGAGTAAACCATGGCAACCGCAACAATGACATCAAAAGGACAAATTACTATTCCTGTTGCAATTCGCACAGCGCTGGGGTTAGATACGGGCAGTCGAGTAGAGTTTGTCGAGGATGGAAAAGGTCACTACTCCATCATTCCGTCAACCAGCCCCGTAAGAGCTTTAAAAGGTATTCTGGAAAAGCCAAGCAAGACTGTCACCATCGCTGACATGAATGCTGCAATAGAAAAAGCAGCAGGTAAAAAATGATAGGCCTAGATACCAACGTGCTGGTGCGTTACTTCGCACAAGATGATGAAATTCAATCTAAGAAAGCGACAAAGCTCATTGAATCTCTCTCTGATGCAGCGCCGGGATTTATCTCCATGGTGACACTCATTGAATTGGTGTGGGTGATGCAAGGAGCATACAAAGCAAAGAAGGACAGCATCGTTCAAATCCTGACTTTGCTACTGCAAACCAAAGAATTTATCGTCGAGAACGCTGAAATAGCGTGGCAAGCACTTGCTATTTTTCGTGATTCAAAATCAGGATTTCCAGATTGTTTGATCGAGCGAACCGGGAATAAATATGGTTGTGAATATACGGCCACGTTTGATTTAGATGCAGCGGCGACGTCTGGCATGCGGTTATTGAAGTAAGCCGTTCAAAATTAAAAAAGCACATCACCCGATGTGCTTTTTCAAAAAACCATCCAACCTCAATCACGCGTCCAAATGATAGCGCGTCACCAGATCGACTTCGTTTTTAGAACCCAAGAAAACAGGTACACGTTGATGCAGTGTTGTTGGTTGTATGTCGAGCATGCGTTGCTTGCCGTCCGTCGAAACGCCGCCCGCTTGTTCGACGATCATGGACATAGGATTAGCTTCATACATTAAGCGTAGCTTGCCCGGTTTGTCTGGGTCACGCTTATCGGCTGGATACATAAAGACGCCACCGCGATGCAAAATGCGATGTACGTCGGTGACCATGGCGGCGATCCAGCGCATATTAAAGTCCTTGTTGCGCGGGCCTGTTTTACCTTCCAACATTTCATCAACATAGCGCGTGACTGGTGGATACCAGTGACGTGCATTTGACATGTTGATGGCAAATTCCTGGGTATCGACCGGAATTTGCAGATTGCGTTCTGTGAGTACCCACGAGCCCATTTCGCGATCTAATGTGAACGCGTTGACGCCATTGCCCGTCGTCAGGATCAACATGGTTTGCGGGCCATAAATCGCGTAGCCAGCCGCGACTTGCTGCGAACCCTTTTGCATGAAGTCTTGCTCGGTTGGCGTAGCAATACCGTCTGGTGCTTTTAAGACGGAGAAGATGGTGCCGATGGAGACGTTGACATCGATATTGCTAGAGCCATCGAGTGGATCAAACAAGAGCAGGTATTCGCCTTGCGGATAGCGATTTGGAATCGGGTGGATAGTTTCCATTTCTTCGGATGCCATCGCTGCCAGATGACCGCCCCATTCGTTCGCTTCCAACAAAATTTCGTTGGACAAAATATCCAATTTCTTTTGTACTTCTCCTTGCACGTTTTCTGTATTCGCTGTGCCTAAGACTTCACCCAAAGCGCCCTTGCCAACAGCATGGCTGATGGTTTTGCAAGCGCGCGCCACGACCTCGATCAAGAGCCGCAGCTCAGCCGGGATATTTTGATTCAACCTTTGCTCTTCGACCAAAAATCGGGTCAGACTAATACGTTTCATGTTGTTCCTTCAGTAAAAAAATAAATCAATTCAGTTTCAAATTAAGCTGCCAATGCTTTGGTCACGACCTCAAGAACGTCCTTGGACAAATTCTTGCTCGCAGCAACGCGCTCCAATGCCGCACGCATTTTTTCTTGCGCGACGGGCGCATATTTTTTCCATCTATCCATGCTGCGCGCCAGACGTGCTGCCACTTGCGGATTGAGCTTATTCAACGCGATCACACAATCAGCCCACAGAGAATAAGCACTGCCGTCTTCGGCATGAAACCGCGCTGGATTAGCGTTGCAAAAAGCAAAAATCACACTGCGTGTGCGATTTGGATTGCTGAGTTTAAACGCGGCATGCTTCATCAGTTTCTTGACCGCAGCAACGTCACAAGTCGGCGCACTTGCCTGCAAGCTAAACCACTTATCAATCACCAGCGCTTCACTTTCAAATTCGCTGTAGAAATGCGCCAGCACTTGTTCGCGCGCGGCGCTATGTTCTTTATTCATCGCACTGGAACAATGCAGCATCGCTGTCATCGCTGCCATCCGATCTGTCATGTTCGCTGCTTCCTGATATTGCGTATGCGCCAGCGTGTAGGTACTGACATCAGGCCATTCGACCAGATAATTAAGCGCGCAATTTTTCAGCGCGCGCTTGCCTGCCGACGCTGCATCTGGACTATATTTTCCTGGCGTAAGATTGTCCTGATAAACCTGCAATAAGTCGGCTTTCAAATGCTGCGCGATAGTGGCGCGGGCAAACTGGCGGGCGCGATGGATGCTCAGTGGATCGGCAACAGACATCGCTTCTGCCAACATGGTTTCTGAGGGCAAGCTCATCACCAATTCGCGGAAAGCGGGGTCCAGTGTCGTATCGGTTAAAGTCTTGCGCAAGGCCGCAATCAAGATAGAATCAAGCTCTAAAGTTTCATTATTTTGCACAGCGGCGACCAACTTCAACAAACGCCGCATCACCAAACGCTGGCCCGCTTCCCAGCGACAAAAAGCATCGCTATCGTGTGCCAGCAAATGCGCCAATTGTGCGTCGCTATAGTCATAATCCAACACAACAGGTGCAGAAAAATTGCGCAAAATCGACGGCACAGGTTCTTCAACAACATCAGTGAAAACGAAGTCTTGACTTGTCTTTGTCAGTTCCAGCATAGCCGTGGTCGTGGACCGTTTTTGTCCATTTAAATTCGACCGATTCAAACTCATCTCTTTACCTTGCGCATCCAGCAAACCCACGGCAACAGGAATATGGAAAGGCAGGGTCGGCGTCCGCGCAGCGGTGTCGGGGCAAGTTTGCGTCAGACTCAAGGTATAGGTTTTCGCCTGCGCATCATAATGTGTTTTCGCCTTGACGCGCGGTGTGCCTGCCTGACTATACCAGCGTTCAAACTGACTCAAATCCCGGCCATTGGCGTCCGCCATCGCCGCACGAAAATCATCGCAAGTCACTGCCTGACCATCGTGTCTCTTGAAGTACAAATCCATGCCTTTGCGAAATCCATCGTGACCGAGCAAGCTGTAATACATGCGCACGACTTCTGCACCTTTTTCATACACGGTGACGGTATAAAAATTATTGATCTCGACGTAGGAATCGGGGCGCACAGGATGCGCCATAGGACCGGCATCTTCCGAGAATTGCACTTGCCGCAGCACACGCACATCGTCGATGCGCTTGACCGCACGGCCAGTCTCATTCCCCACCAAATCGCCCGAGAATTCCTGATCACGGAAGACAGTCAAACCTTCTTTTAAAGACAATTGGAACCAGTCGCGACAAGTCACGCGATTACCAGTCCAGTTGTGAAAATATTCGTGCCCGACCACTGATTCTATGCCAGCATAATCGACGTCAGTAGCCACTCTTGAATTGGCGAGTACATACTTGGTATTAAAAATATTCAGACCCTTATTTTCCATCGCGCCCATGTTGAAATCACTGGTCGCAACGATCATAAAACGATCTAAATCAAGCTCAAGCCCAAAACGCTCTTCATCCCAGCGTATGCTATTTTTTAGGGAGTCCATAGCGTACTGCGTTTTATCAAGATTGCCGTCCTCGACCCACACTTGCAGCAGCACCTTGCGACCTGATTTCAACTTACATTTTTCTTCCTGACACACCAGTTTGCCTGCAACTAAGGCAAATAAATAAGAGGGCTTTTTAAACGGGTCTTCCCATTTCGCATAATGACGGCCATCGCCCAAATCGCCTTGCGCGACCAAATTGCCATTCGAGAGCAAGACCGGATACTCTTTTTTGTCGGCACGCAGCATGACGGTATAAGTCGCCATCACATCGGGGCGGTCAGGAAAATAAGTGATCTTACGAAATCCTTCAGCTTCACATTGTGTGAAAAAATTTCCATTCGAGACGTATAACCCCGACATCGTCGTATTTTTATCGGCGGCTATCGTGGTTTCAATTTCCAGCACCACTTCATCGGGTGCATCGTTGATGATGAGTTGTTGCGCAGTCAGGGTGTAAGCAGATTTCTTCAGATTCACGCCATTCATGCGCAATTGCAAAAGCTTGATATCTTCTCCGGACAATACCAGCCGCTGTTCCGTACTCTCGTGATTGCGACGCATATGCAAGCGGGTCGCCACGTGGGTGCGTTTGGGGTGCAGATCAAAACCCATCTCAACGCGATCAACCCAAAATCCGGGCGCAACATAGGCGTTGCGATAAATCGTCTGGCTCACTGTGCTGGTTTGTTCTGGCATGTAAGACTTTCGCTGAAGATTGAAAATGCGGCTATTTTACCAAGCCCGACAAAGAAACTCCGCCTTCATCGTCATAAAATAAAATCAGAAATGAGACCAAGCGCATACAATTACAATTTGTCACAGACTTTTCCAAACAATCGGAACATGATAGAGTCGCAACAACCCTGCGCCGCAACGCGACAGCCTAGGCTATCAAAAAAAGAATTTTGGAGAATTAAGCATGAAACGCCTGTTAGCCCTCGTTTCGCTCGCTAGCACTTTAGTCCTTTGCGGATGTGCGAGCACATTTACGAGCAAGATCAGTACCAATAATCAATTGAACGCCACAAGCGACAACCTGGACAATAAATCATTCGCAATCCAAACTGACCCGCAAGCTGGCGATGACGTTAATTTCAAACTCGCCTACGACGAAGTCAGTGCACGCCTCAAGGAGCTCGGTTTTGAAGCGATGAGCGAAGACAAAGCCGCGATCAAAGTCAGCGTCCAGCTCGCGATTATTCCCGGTAACGCTCACGTCTCAGCTCCGTTTAGCACTGTCAGTTTTATGGTAACACCGTCGGGCATGGTGATTCCTTTGGGTAGCTTTCGCGATCCGTTCTGGCCTGCAGTTGGTCGCTATCCTTTCCGCTATCCGTTTTACTCTAGACGTTGGGGTGGCTGGTATTCTCCTTGGTATTCGCCATTTAGCCGGTTCGACACAGGCTTCTTCCCTGAGCCGACTGTACGCCAATACTTCGATCACGAAATCACCATCGCCTTGCACGATGCAGCAAGTGGAAAATTGCTGTATTCAGTGAAAGCCAGCAGCAATCAGTCAGATACCGAGATTGGCGACACGCTTCATCTATTAGTCGAAACTGCGCTGCGCGAATTCCCATTAAAGTCGGGCGAAACTAAAGTCGAATTGAAGTTGGAGCACAACTAATTTTTCTAATTACCTGATGGGCAGATCGCGCAAAGCATAAGTCAATGCGCGATCAACCAAAGAATTCTCCAGCAGCGTCGTCACCAAACCATCGCGGCATTTTGCCATCAACTCTTCGGCTGACATCGAGAATGCCTGCAAACCCTGACGATTGGTAAAAATAAAGCCAGTGCGCTTAGGACTGATCCACGCCAATTTATAGCGCGCCACATGATCGTCATCGTCGGTAAAATCAAGCCACATACCGCGCTCCAATGCTTCCACCTGCTTGCTGGCATCCTCATCGGCTTGATCTCGTTTGCCACTCACAAAGCGATCTAAACGACGATTTGAAGCGCGCTGCGCGATATTCACCGCAATCTCTAACTGACGCCGTGGCGACAATTCTAAAGGGGCACGCGCCATCGCTGCATGCCGCTCCGACAGCTTGGAAAAAAACAAAACGCGCTCAGGCTCATCCCAGCGTATCGCATTCAGCCAGGCATTTAATAAGCTCAGCATCGAAGGCAATTTCGCGATGAGTTCTTTGCGCTCTTCCGGACTATTCTTAGGCTTGAGACTCCAGATCAAATCGTCCATGGTCTTCAAGGCGTTTTCCAGCGCGTGTGGCTTTTCATCTTTAACGCTGTGCGCTATCTTCAAAATTCGTATCCACTGATCCAGTAAAAAAGTCTCTAAAAAACCCGCCACTTCACCGGTCTCGACGCGAATCGCAACATCATGTGCAGCAAACTCGCGGGCGATGCGCATTTTTTCTTCGCTCAGCGCAGTCTTCACCGGCAGGCTGATTGCTTGCTCAGCTTTTTGCTCTTCATCTTTCAAAAAGTTTTCGAGATCAGAGACCACGTCGCTAAAGAAATCAATCTGCGTTTCAAACTCATGTTGCACCCGTTCGACCATGTCGCCAATCACGCCTAGCAAAGGATCGAGTTGTTGCGACACGCGATCAAGAATGATGCCGGAACTGCCTAGCATATCGATTAAGGTGCGTGCAGGATGCGACTCGCGCGAGAAAAATTCTTTGTCGGATAATGCCACGCGCAACACTGGAAACTGCAGTTGCGCCAGCATGCTTTTGACGTCGTCGGAGAGGCTAATATCAGCGAGTATGTAATCAAACATGCGCGCTAAGAGTTCGACAGTATTGCGTTCAACCACGGTCAGATTCAGAGCAGAAGGCGCATTGAATACATCGCGCAAGCGCGACTTGCGGCGAAAACGCGCTGGCTCTTCTTTGGTGAAGGCTTTTGCATGAACAGCAGGTCTTCAAAAAACTGCCGGTCAACGCTCTCCTGATCATGCTCCGCAGCGCTGCGAGCATGAACCTCCTGATCTGACAAGGCATCTTCTAAGTCGAGCTTGGAATCTTGGTCCATCATTTCCAAACCCGCACCCAATGGAATCGGCAATTCCAACGCATGCTCGCCCGAAAAAATCCGCTTGAGTTTGTCGCCCAGATAAGGGTCCAGCGTGAACGAAGCTGGCAGCGGCAAATACGTCGCGTTATTGCCTGTTCCGTTCATACTGCCATCGACGTCAGGCAAAATTCCCTTCGCCATCAATTCTTGATTAATGCCGTCAAGGATGGGAGTCAATTGTAAGAAAATCGCAGGCTGCAATAAACGCAGCACCACCAGATGTGAAGCACCATCTTGATCAAGCTCTTTCCAAGCTTGAAACACGGCATTGACAAAAATCTCGGGGCGAAATGGGTTTTGCGAGATATCAACGGGCATGCGATTCAAAATACGCCCGATCAAGGTGTTCAACAGGACGAGCGACTCTGCGCTAACCACCTCTAACGCCTTACTCGTATGCTGCAAGAGGATCCGGCTCTCCATCTGCTCATAGGTTTGCGCGGTTGTGTCGAGATAGATGTCTTCTTTTTTTGCGCGCTTCTTCGTATTAAAGACGCTGACTTCTTTGCTCAGCGCCGCATTGATTTGCCCCGTCACCAATCGATAAAACGCAGCACTATTGCGCTTGATCAGTTGATGCGCTTCCAGACTGATCTTGGCATCTTCGAGCCGCACCGCCTGATCGGACAAGCGAAATAATTCGTCAGCAAGACGGGTGGAAAACGCTTCTAATTGCGAGGACACCAGATTAATGGCCACCGGCACCATGTTTTGCAGCAGCAGTATCCGCGCTGTACTGCTTGACTCCACTTTTTTCTTATCGCTAGCAGCAACAGGCGCGCTGCTACGCGCCACTTTTTTGGCGGGATCAGGCTGAGTTGGGAGAAGAGGAATCGTATCCATGTTTAAATTAAGCAAAAATTCAAAGCGCCGAACCAGAATTATGGTAAGCCTCGGTGGCAAACGTAATCGCCACAATCAAACCAACAGCAAACAATAACACCAATAACAAGCGTCCAAATTTAGGGCGACCATCGTCCTCGTTTTGCGCGGGCGGTGCATCATGCTGCCCGCTCTGTGGCTCGGGCTTTTCCAAATTCGTCATCTTCTAACCTTGTGCAAAAAATATTCTGAATGGCGTGCAGAGCAAAAAAAGTGGAGCCTCACTCAAAATGTAAGGCGGGTGCATCCCGCGCCGCCATATGTGCAAGCACCAACATCGCGGGTTTCACCCGCCCTACGCATCCCCATCGACCATAGACGCTCTGCCTGAGCTTGTGAGTATATGTCGTTTCTCCTCGATCCGACTAGTGAATGCAAGGTAATACCAGCAAAAATCAGAGTACGCGCAACAAAGTCTGCATATCAGCTCAAATATATTGGCAACTTCATTTTGGTGTCGATTTCGTTTCTGGTGCAAACAAAAGTCGGAAGGCTTTCAGCGCCGCAGGATGATAAATCGTCGCATGATTCTCAATAGAGTAATGTTCATAAAACCACTTTAGCCCTTCTGGTTTTTGCAGCGTCAAAATGTCAGCAAATGGCTTGATCGCCCGCTCCATACCGGGCGCACTGCTACTGGCAATGTACACATGCTTCTCTAAGCGAGGTTGCGCTTTCAATTGCTCCGCAAAACGCTGGGTCAAGCGCATGTCGTTCCACCATAAACTTGGATCGATTGCGACATAAGATTGAAACAAGTCGGGAGCTTCTACTAAAGTTTCTATCGTAAACAAACCCGCCAGGGATTCTCCAACCAAGGCACGCTCACCCGTGGTTCTGTATCGCTGTGTAATTTCAGGAATCAATTCTTCTGCGATAAAGCGTCTAAATTGCGCAGAGCCGCCCAGATTCGGTATATCACGCTTATCCAGCACATTCTCGCTCGGTCCTGTCATATCCCGACGTCGCACTGTATTTTCTATACCCACCAAAATAAATGGACGCATGGTGCCATTAGCAATCGACACTTGCATCAAACCCGCAATATGCAAAAAATCCTCGCCTACACCACCATCGAGCATATACACGACTGGAAATGCCGTCGTAGTTTGTTGTTGATATTCCGCTGGCAACCACACATTAATACGGCGTTGCTCTTGCATATGTGCTGAACGCACTTCCAAACTTTCGCCCACGACCAAAGGTTTCACAAGCAATTCAGATGCCTTTGCTTGCAAGCCCATTGCAAGCAGCACCAGTCCCGCAAAAATTATTCTCAAGATCCCCAGCATATTCACACAATCTCCCAAAAAACAAAAAAACAAACTCAAGGCTTTTTTATCCCCAATTCCAACGCACCTCGCGTGATCTCGCGTCCAACTCCCGTATTCAGCTCGAAATACCGCTCAGTCCTCACGCAGGTGCTACCAACCAGCGGCTTACGCAATCCGCGAGCAAATGCAGGTCAAGACTTCCATTTTTTATAAGAGAATGGGCGACTAGCAGTGATTTTGACATGGTTTAATTGAATAGATAATCAGAGCAAGAAGAGTGATGGGTAATTCTAGCAACCCAGCCCCGCTGTGGCGGTTTTGAGCGAAGGCAATATGCTAGAATAGCAGTCTTCATTATAAAACCATCCTTTGCAAAGTTTCCATCGTCTTCGCGAAGACCTTCATGAAACACAACTTGCGCGAGCGTGCGAAGGAAAACGATCAGCATTAGCATCGTCATTTTTTTAAAAGAGAGCAATCATGGCAGGACATAGCAAATGGGCCAACATCAAGCATAAAAAAGCTGCAACCGATGCCAAGCGCGGCAAAATCTGGACACGCCTGATCAAAGAAATTACCGTCGCTGCCCGCATGGGTGGTGAAGACATCGCCTCCAACCCGCGTCTGCGTCTCGCGGTGGATAAATCAGCTGATGCCAATATGCCTAAAGAAAACGTCACGCGCGCCATCCAACGCGGCGCTGGTACTCTGGAAGGCGCCAACTACGAAGAAGTTCGCTACGAAGGCTATGGCATAGGCGGGGCAGCGATTATCGTTGACTGCATGACCGATAACCGTGTGCGCACCGTGGCTGAAGTACGCCATGCCTTCAGTAAATTTGGCGGCAACATGGGTACCGAAGGCTCCGTTGCTTTCATGTTCACCCATTGCGGACAACTCTTTTTTGCACCGGGCACCAACGAAGACGCACTGATGGAAGCCGCTTTAGAAGCAGGCGCAGATGACATCGTGACCGACGACGAAGGCGGCATCGAAGTCACTTGCCCACCACATGATTTGTCAGCCATCAAAGACGCCTTAGAAAAAGCAGGATTCAAATCCGAAATGGCCGAAGTCGTCATGAAACCGCAAAACGAAACCGAATTCACAGGTGACGATGCAATCAAGATGCAAAAAATCATCGACGCGCTGGAAAATCTGGATGACGTGCAGGAAGTATTTACGAACGCCATTATTTTGGAATAGTTTAACGTCGCTGGATTCCCGCCTGCGCGGGAATGACGTTTCCTGATATCTGCCGCTGATTCTGAATTAACTCAGACTTTGATACATCTTAAAATTTGGACTTACGCAAAATTGCGCTGGCTAGGCGTGGAGCCGAAGACAGTACGAATGTACGGCGAGGGCGCAGTGGGGGATTCAAGCAGCATGCTGCTTGCCCACGTAGCAGATAGCACATGCTTGTGCTGTCGCGCCCTGCAAGGGAACACAACAACGCCAGCGTCTGTTTTGCGTAAGTCCTAAAATACTCAACTCATTTTGCAGAGCAAACAAATGAAAATTCTCGTGGTCGGCTCCGGTGGTCGTGAACATGCATTAGCATGGAAATTATCGCAATCAGAACGCATACAAACCGTCTTTGTCGCACCCGGCAATGGTGGTACTGAGCTGGATAAAAACCTGAAGAACCTCAACATCACCGATCCGCTGGCGTTGGCAGAATTTGCCGCGCAAGAGCATATCGGTTTGACGGTGGTCGGCCCAGAAGTACCGTTGGCGGCAGGTATCGTCAATCTCTTCCGCGAAAAAGGTTTGAAGATTTTTGGACCGACCAAAGAAGCGGCGCAACTCGAAAGCTCCAAGGATTTTGCCAAGGCTTTCATGCAGCGCCACCATATTCCGACTGCGGAATACCAAACCTTCTCTGACCTGCAAGCCGCGCACGATTACATCAATGCTAAAGGCGCACCTATCGTCATCAAGGCTGACGGCTTAGCCGCTGGTAAAGGTGTCGTGGTTGCCATGACGCTTGACGAGGCGCACGCCGCTGTGGACATGATGTTGTCCGATAATAAGTTGGGCGATGCCGGTGCACGCGTCGTGATCGAAGAATTTTTGGCAGGCGAAGAAGCCAGCTTTATCGTCATGGTCGATGGCAAAAACATTTTGCCACTGGCCACCAGCCAGGATCACAAGCGCTTGCTCGACGACGACCAAGGCCCGAACACAGGCGGCATGGGTGCATATTCACCGGCCCCTATCGTCACGCCGCAATTGCACGCACGCGTCATGCGCGAAATCATTCAACCTACCGTACAAGGCATGGCAAAAGACGGCATCATTTTCACTGGCTTTTTGTATGCAGGTTTAATGATCGATGATCACGGCAATCCTAAGACACTAGAATTTAACTGCCGCATGGGCGACCCCGAGACTCAACCCATCATGTCACGTCTAAAAACAGATTTGGTCACAGTGATGGAACATGCAGTCAATGGCACGCTAGATACCATCGAACTCGAATGGGACAGACGCACCGCGATGGGCGTAGTGATGGCAGCCGCTGGCTATCCAGACACGCCAGAAAAAGGCGCAGAGATCACCGGCATCCCAGCGGAAACCGCAGACTGCATCACCTTCCACGCGGGCACTAGCCTCAATGGCGGCAAACTTTCTGTCAGCGGCGGTCGCGTCTTATGCGTGGTCGGCTTAGGCGACACCGTCAAGTCAGCACAAAAGCATGCTTACGAAGTCGTCGAAAAGATTCAATTTAAAGGCGCGCAATATCGCAAGGACATAGGCTGGAGAGCGCTGAATAAGAAGCACTAAATAAAACCAGACACCCCGCAGAGTCGTGGAGAAATTCACAGCCACGCTCTGCGAATTCTGCAGTTAACAATAAATTCAACACACGCATTTCCTTGTCTCACATGACCGACGCCAATTCTGTAAAAAACTATCTGCTCTCTCTACAAGCCTCCATCGTCGCAGCGATGGAAGAAGTCGATGGCTGCCAGTTTATTTCCGATAGCTGGGAACGCCCCGAAGGCGGCGGCGGGATTTCGCGCGTGATTGAAGAAGGCAAAGTCTTCGAGCGTGGCGGCGTCAATTTTTCGCATGTGATGGGCAGCAATTTGCCGCCATCCGCAGCGGCGAGCCGACCTGAGCTTGCAGGTCGTCAATGGGAAGCCATGGGTGTGTCGCTGGTGCTGCATCCACACAATCCGTATGCGCCCACCGTGCATATGAATGTGCGCTTTTTTACCACCTATGCCGAAGGCAAAGAGCCTATCTGGTGGTTTGGCGGCGGCATGGATTTAACGCCCTACTACGGTTTCAAAGAAGATGCGCAACATTTTCATCAGACTTGCAAAGACGCCTTAACACCCTTTGGCAATGAGCTCCATCCACGCTTTAAAAAATGGTGCGACGAGTATTTTTATCTCAAACATCGCAAAGAAGCGCGCGGCGTTGGCGGCATCTTTTTTGACGATTTTAACGAAGGCAGTTTTGAGCACAGCTTTGCCATGACCAAGAGCGTGGGCGATGCATTTTTAAAGGCCTACCGCTCCATCGTCGAGCAACGCAAAGACCTCGCTTTTGGCGAACGTGAACGTGATTTCCAGGCGTATCGCCGGGGTCGTTATGTCGAATTTAATCTGGTATTTGACCGTGGCACTTTGTTTGGCTTGCAATCTGGTGGGCGCACCGAATCCATCCTGATGTCGATGCCGCCTATCGTCAAATGGCGCTACAACTGGCAGCCAGAAGCTGGCAGCCCGGAAGCCCGTCTGGCGAGTGAATTTTTGGTGCATCAAGAATGGGTGTAGTTCCCGCATCATTAGGTTCGCCAACGCCGACGCCAACTGAGCCACGTAAAACCGTGCTGGTGTTTGGCGGCAGTTTTGACCCTGTGCATCAAGCGCATGTGGCTGTCGTCAAGCATATCGTCGCGCGTTGCAAGGTAAATGAAGTACGCCTGATCCCAGCGGGTCAGCCCTGGCAAAAAGCCTGCTTGACAGCGACCGCAGAACAACGCGTGCAGATGCTAAGGCTGGCATTTGATGACGCCTTGCCCGTCCCTTACAGCATCGATTTACAAGAAATCGACAGAGCAAAACAACATATCGCCAGCTACACGGTCGATACCTTAAGCAATTTGCGATCTCAGTTGGGTAATGAGGTCGCACTGATTTTATTGATTGGCGCCGACCAATTTCACAATTTCGCAACGTGGAAAAATTGGCAGCACATTTTTAACTTAGCCCATATCGTGGTCGCTGCAAGACCCGGCTACAGCTTGCAACACGATACCTTACCCAGCGAATTTGCCGCGCTTTGGCAGCAAGCAAATGGCAGTATTGAAGACCTCAAGCAATGCCCTTTTGGCAAAACCTGGCTAGAAACCGAACTAGCCTGGGATATTTCTGCAACACGTCTGCGTGAGCAATTGCAGCAAGCAGGGCAAAGCAAAGAAACCACCTCGCTAATTCCGGGCAAGGTGTTAGACTACCTTCAACAACACAGGATTTACGATGAGACTCCCAAGCATCAGGGCTCATCCACCAATTAAAGAAAATTCAGATAGATAGGCAATTATGGATATTAAAAAACTTCAAACCTTGGTTTTCGATGCATTAGAAGACGTTAAAGGCCAAGACATACAAGTCTTCGACACCACAGCAATCACCAGCCTGTTTGACCGCGTCTGCGTGGTCTCCGGCACCTCCAACCGCCAAACCAAAGCCCTCGCGGCCTCGGTGCGCGATAAGGTCAAAGAAAACGGCGGCGAGATCATCGGCATGGAAGGCGAAGGCACAGGCGAGTGGGTGTTGGTCGACTTGGGCGACATGGTCGTCCACATCATGCAACCAGCCATCCGCGCCTACTACCGCTTAGAAGAACTCTGGGGCGGCAAAGAAGTCAAGATGGGCGCAGCCAAGCGAACATCGAAAATGACAGCAGGCCCTATGGATGAAGAAAAGCCAAAACGCACACGCTCTAAGGCAGCCCCAGTCGAAGTCACACCAGACATGATGGCGATACAAACCACCTTAGACGACGAAAAGAAACCAGCGCGCAAACCACGCGTCAGCAAAGTCGCCGCCGAATTAGCTGGCGAAAAGCCAGCCCGAAAAACAGCTGCAAAACCACGCGCAGCAGCAACACCAAAAATCCCATCAGGTGGCCGCGTCAAAGTAGCCTCCACCAAAACAGCAGCTGCCTCCTCCAAAGAAGCAGCCGCAAAAAAAGCAACGACACGTCGCAAGACGGCTGAGTAATCATTGTCAGCAAGCGCAAATCAAAAAAGGATGTCGATTTCGGCGTCCTTTTTTTTCGCTTATAGTTCCCCCATACTTGCTTATCCAGATTTGTCGCTGATTCGACATTTTTACTTTCGGTTGAGGATGATCAATTCAAGTAGTGCGGGTGCAACCCGCGCCGCCAGACCATCAAACACCTGAGCAGCGCGGGTTGCACCCTACAATCACCGAACAACAGCGACAGTGACGAATTCCCCACCATAAGTGACCAAGCCAGTCCCCCGTCACATTCACCCCCACAACCCGCTGCTATACTGGCAAACATGACCAGCCCACGTCCATCCACATCTCACCCCACGCCACTCTGGACGCGGCGTTTGCGTTTGGCTGCGGCGCATATCATGGTTTGGTTGACGCTCACCTTCCTCGCGACATTGACCTCATTTAATGACGATCTGCGCGCCGGCTTGATGCCTGATTTTATTGAGATTTTTCGTTATTGGAGTCAGAGCACCACGGCGCTCGCCTTGCTCGCGTATCTGCTGTATTTCTGCTTGAGCCGCTGGCCTGCGGCGTATCAAAGTGGGATGCACATCTTGCTCAGTTATGTCGTGCTGTTAATGGTGCTGCTGCCTTTGCAATTACTGTTTGTGATTCGCTTCGTCATCAACGAGCGCGGACAAAGTCCCACTTGGAACGCTATTCAAACACAACTTCTAATCATCGACCGCTACACCAGCCTGATGCATTTATCGTCGGTGACTGCCGTGTTTTGCGCCGTGGTGATGATCAAAATCTGGCAAAACAAGCGACAACGTGAACAGATTTTTGCACAAGAGCGTGCCGCCAGCCTAGGCTTGCAACTTGAACTGGAAGAGCAAAAGCTACGCACCCTGCGCGCACAATTAGAGCCGCATTTTATGTTCAATGCCTTAAATGCGATCAGCGCTTTGGTCTTATCCGAGCACAAAAAAAATGCACTGCAAGGCATCAGCGATTTAAGCGAGCTCTTGCGCTATGCCCTGCTCGCCAGTGAAAAAAACTGGGTCACTCTGGCGGACGAATTGCGCTTCATAGCAGATTATCTGGCTCTGCAAAAACTACGCTATGGCGAGCGCCTGCAAGTAACCATCAGCCCGATTCCCGACAATTTATTAGACGCCGATTGCCTGCCTTTGCTACTACAACCACTGATAGAAAACGCCCTGCGCCACGATCTCGATTGCCACCACGATGCCAGCCACTTGCAACTCCAATTTACCCGGCAACACGATCACTATCTCGTCACCATCAGTAATCCTATTGCACACACAGGCACCAGCCCCAACCCCGGCGCAGGTCTTGGTTTGCGCAACACCCAAGCGCGTTTGCAACTGGCCTACAACGGCGCAGCCAACATGCAGATACACACGGCACAAGGTCAATTCGTCGTGACACTAAAGCTCCCTCTGTATCGACCACAAACTGATTAGGCCATGAATCTCCACACCCGCCCCATCACCTGCATCATCGTAGACGACGAAGAACACGGACGCACAACATTGCGCTATGCGCTGGAAGATCATACTCAATGGAAGCTGCTGCACGAATTTGATCAGCCCG
Organism: Burkholderiales bacterium; assembly: GCA_016200845.1. Lineage (GTDB taxonomy): Bacteria > Pseudomonadota > Gammaproteobacteria > Burkholderiales > Burkholderiaceae_D > Undibacterium. Next base: position 16,310 of record JACQDW010000195.1, read on the forward strand.
AACTGGCGCGCCAATTTCTCAAGCAAAACAGTGTTGATGTCGTCTTCCTCGACATCCAAATGCCCAAAGAAAATGGCATCAGCCTGGCACGCAGCATCAGCGCCCTGCCCCAGCCACCCTTGATCATCTTTGTCACCGCCTACAACAGCCACGCACTCGACGCCTTTGCCGTGCATGCACTGGACTATGTGCTCAAACCCTGCAACCCCAAGCGCTTTGCCGAAACACTGCAGCATGCACAAGACATGCTGGAACAAAAACACGGCTACGCGCTCGCCCTGCAGCACGCCCTCAGCAACATAGAACAAAGCGCAGCCGACCCGACAAAACCCACGCCAGAACTTAGCCAACTCGTGGTGCGCTCGGTCGGCGCAATGGAATGCATCGCCCTCGACGACGTCCTCTGGTTTAGCAGCGCCAGCAACTACGTCGAACTGCACCTCGCCAAACGCAGCGTGCTGCACAGAATGACGCTGACCGATTTAGAAAAACGCCTGCCCAGCCACAGCTTCCTACGCACCCACCGCACCGCCATCGTCCGCATCACACAGATCAGACAACTAAGCATCTTAAAAGACGGCAGCTACCAACTCCACCTCCACTGCGGCGACAAAGTCCCCGTCAGCGAACGCTATCTGGAACAAGTGCGGCAGCATTTCAATTCATAAAATACAACAACAAAACCACCCTTCACCATCCTTCATCACCTGCAAACACGCCTAAAGCGCCAGTGCTACGGTAAAATGCCTGCTATTAATAAATTCACCTTACCTGGTTCAAAAATAGCAATGAGCAACGACACAAAAAACACCGAAGCGAACGCGCCCGCCATCTCCAACTTCCTGCGCGCCATCATCGACAAAGACCTCGCCGAAGGCACACACAAGCGCGACGGCCTACCCAGCGTCATCACCCGCTTTCCGCCCGAACCCAACGGCTACCTCCACATCGGCCACGCCAAATCGATCTGCCTCAATTTTGGTTTAGCACGCGATTACGCAGGCCGCTGCCATTTGCGCTTTGACGACACCAATCCAGAAAAAGAAGAACAAGAATACGTCGATACGATTAAAGATAGCGTCAAATGGCTGGGCTTTGATTGGGAAAACGCGACAGGCAACCACCTCTACTTCGCCAGCAATTATTTCGACACCTTTTACGCGATTGCCGAATACCTGATCGCCGCAGGCCACGCCTACGTCGATAGCCAAAGCGCAGAAGACATGGCCGCCAACCGTGGCGACTTCTCCAAGCCCGGCGTCAACTCGCCTTTCCGCGAGCGCCTCGCAGCCGAATCGTTAGACTTATTCCGCCGCATGAAAGCAGGCGAATTTGCCGACGGTGCCCACATCGTCCGCGCCAAGATAGACATGGCGTCACCCAACATGAATATGCGCGACCCAGCCATCTACCGCATCCGTCACGCCCACCACCACAACACCGGCGACACATGGTGCATCTACCCCATGTACGACTACGCCCACCCGCTAGAAGACGCGATAGAAAAAATCACGCACTCGATCTGCACACTAGAATTCCAAGATCACCGCCCCTTCTACGACTGGATCATCGCCCGCGCAGCCGAAGGCGGATTCTTTGAGCAACCAGTACCGCAACAATACGAATTCGCCCGCCTCAACCTGACCTACGTCGTCACCAGCAAACGCAAACTGCGCCAGCTGGTAGAACAAAACATCGTCAGCGGCTGGGACGACCCACGCATGCCAACAATAGTCGGCATCCGCCGCCGTGGCTACACACCGGAAGCCATACAACTATTCTGCGAACGCATAGGCGTCACCCGCTCCGACGGCTGGATAGACTACAGCACCCTAGAAGGCTGCCTGCGCGAAGACCTAGACCCAAAAACACCACGCGCCACGGCAGTCTTGCGCCCATTAAAACTCATCATCGACAATTTCCCTATCGATGAAAAAGTCGCGTGTACGGCGCCGATACACCCACATCATCCCGAACTCGGCAACCGCGAATTTTCCATCAGCCGCGAACTCTGGATAGAGCAGGAAGATTTTATGGAGGTGCCGAGCAAAGGTTATTTCCGCCTCTTCCCAGGGAATAAAGTACGTCTGCGTTATGGCTATGTGGTGGAGTGTGTTGGTTGCGACAAAGATGAGAATGGTAATGTGATTGCCGTCCACTGCAACTATTTCGCCGACAGCAAATCCGGCACCGAAGGCAGCGCAAACTACAAAGTCAAAGGCAACATCCACTGGGTGAGCGTGTCTGATTCATTAGAAGTCGAAGTGCGTTTGTATGATCGCTTGTTCACAGACGCCAACCCAGACGCAGGCGGTAAAGACTTCATGGCTTTGTTGAATCCTGCTTCACTGGAAACCATACGTGCTTACGTTGAGCCGGGTATGGTCAACGTTGAGCCAAATACGCGTTTGCAGTTTGAACGGCATGGTTATTTTGTGGCGGATCGTGTGGATTCTGTTTTGGGTAAACCTGTGTTTAATCGGGTTACTACTTTGAAGGATGGTTGGGGAAAATGATTGATGGCTATGCCTACCAACATTAGCAAACTGTGGCGTTGCCACAGACAAAATATGTTTGCATCGGTCGTGCTGTTGCGTGTATTTCTTCCTCTATCGACAACACTTCATGCACAGAACTCTAAGACTGCAAATAATCAATATGAAATCAAAAACGCCAAACGGGTTATTGCCGAACTTGAAGAAAAACAGGATCGTTTAATTCGGGAACTGCGAACTTACTCTGCAACTTCATCCTTAGAAAATAAAAAGGAAATCGAAGGAGTAATTTCGTCGATCGATGGAGACACCGCAAAAACCTATATTTCCCCAAGTACTGACAACATAAGATTTGCGATGTATTACAAAAGTGTATCGAGAAAAATTGAAAAAATCGGAACTTGTTATTTCCCAACAGTAAACGGGAAAAAAATTTATGGAGCCCTCATTTTAGCTATACCGATTTTTTTATTTGGTTCCATTTACGAAAAAGATGGTGGGGTGTTGACGCGCATCCAAAATTGACCAGGTAAACGCAGTTTTTCGCAACGAATATTGACCAGGGAAATTAACCTATCCTTACTGTTTTTCTGTAAGGGAATTCAAGGTGATTACCATGGGAATGTATGCCAAAGTCCGGCG
>JACQDW010000201.1 GCA_016200845.1 Burkholderiales bacterium
ATTGCAACGCGATACGATAAATTGGCATCACGCTTTAAATCATTTTTTGCACTTGTCGCTTCTATAGAGTGGCTAAAATAATATGTCAACACGCCCTAAATGAACCAGGGAAAATAGTTATTCGCCATGATCAAGCACCATACGGCGCAATACGCCTTCGGCTATTGGCGCCTTACGAAAGCTTGCGCCTTACGGCCTTGATAAAGCTTAATTGCACCTACGGCGCTAAAGGTTCAAATCAAGTACCTTATATCGTATATAAAGGTCTGAGTCAGGGACGTCCCATTTCCATCCATCTGGCATTGAATCTTTGTGAACGGCATTTAGGACAGCATTTTGTTCTTTTGATAGGAAGATTTGATTCACACACTGCAGGATATCGATAAATGCGTGAGCCTTCTTTAAGTCGCAATGTATCAATTTTTCGAGTTCAGTTCGCACAAACTTTAAGGGAATTGGATGCTCCCAGTAGCCATTCTTTGTACCGAGAGAGAGTGCTTTCGCTATCTGATCTGGCGGACGAAGGAAAAGTTTTCTCAGAGTCTGATTTTGCTGGCGTGAAATCTCTTTGAGTATTTTTCTAGTGAATTCAATGGTGCCAAAATTCGCAAGCAAATTGCAGTACTCAATTGCGATTTCCGTTGGTTTCAAAGAAAATGTACGATGACCAATATCCATTCCGTAATAGGCCATGTCAGTCATTTTTTTTAAATCTTGACGGAGGAAATATGCAATGTTCGGTTCAGCATTTGTTACATGAAGAAAATGCTCAATTTCATTCCGAAATTGACGGGTTTCTGGACTATTGCGTTTCGCTTCGCGCGCCAGACTAGCTTTGCTACGTTCACCGATCATAGAATCTCGCATGAAAAACTAAAGCCAGAAGATTAAATTGATTGGTCTAGAAATACCAGAACAAACTTGTACATTCTTTGTGTGCACGTGGAAAATAGGTCCGTGTCGATTATGGAACCGTATATAGACCGCGGTTTGAATACGTGGCCTCACCCAGTAGCTCAAAGATACCGCCAATCGTTGTGTAGTTACATGATCCTTCTTTTGCGCAAAGTGCAAGGTGCTTGTTGAACCATTCGCGTGTAAATTTCCTAGACTTTTGTAATTCCGAAAATGCCTTTTCAAATTCCGATACAGTTACGCCTTTCTGAGAAGGTTTGGTTGTGTTTACATGATTAGGAATGAAATAGATAAGAGCTTTTTCGCTCCTTCTTGTTCCCCAATCTTTTACGACAAAGTCTGCCTTTGCTTTTGGTTTGGGGATAATAGTCCCAGGCAGAATCAATTCTTGAATTTTCTTCTCAATCATGATCTTACTTTTCCTTGTGGTTCATAGAAGGGTGGGTAAAGTATCACGGTACCCACTCTAGCTTAATGGTGCCTTAATGTTTGAAATAATCACTGCACTTATCCCTTTGAATAGAAAATAGAAAAGGCGACCAAAAGTCGCCCTTCTTTAATCAAAAAAATCAAAACCGCACATTCCCCGGAGTCCGCGGAAACGGAATCACATCCCGCACATTGCCCACACCAGTGATGTAAGACACAGCACGCTCAAAACCTAAACCAAAACCTGCGTGCGGTACTGTGCCGTAGCGGCGCAGGTCGCGGTACCAGTAGTAGGGTTCTTTGGCGAGGCCGACTTCATCCATGCGCGCGTCTAAGACGTCGAGACGTTCTTCGCGTTGTGAGCCGCCTATGATTTCGCCTATGCCTGGGGCCAGGATGTCCATGGCGGCGACGGTTTTGCCGTCGTCGTTCATACGCATGTAGAAGGACTTGATGTCTTTCGGGTAGTTTTGCAGGACGACTGGGCCGCCTACGTGTTTTTCGGCGAGGTAGCGTTCGTGTTCGGATTGTAGGTCGGTGCCCCATGCGACTGGGTATTCGAATTTTTGTCCGCAGTTTTGCAAGATGTTGACCGCTTCGGTGTAGTCCATGCGCACGAAAGGTTTGGCGATCATGTTTTCCAATTTGGCGATCACGCCTTTTTCTACGCGTTCGTCAAAGAAGGCCATGTCGTCGCCGCGTTCGTTGAGGACGGCTGTGAAGACGTATTTCAACATGGCTTCGGCGAGGTCGGCGTTTTGTTTGAGATCTGCAAAAGCGACTTCCGGTTCTATCATCCAAAATTCTGCCAAGTGGCGGCTGGTGTTGGAGTTCTCGGCGCGGAAGGTGGGGCCGAAGGTGTAGACCTTGGACAGCGCCATGCAATAGGTTTCGACGTTGAGCTGGCCGGAGACGGTGAGGAAGGTTTCTTTGCCGAAGAAATCTTTAGAGAAATCTGGCTTGCCTTCGGGCGTCTTGGGGAAGTTCATCATGTCCAGCGTGGAAACGCGGAACATTTCGCCTGCGCCTTCGCAGTCGGATGCGGTCAAGATCGGTGTGTTGACCCAGTAAAAATCTTGCTCGTGGAAGAAGCGGTGAATGGCTTGTGCGATGGAGTGACGGGTACGTGCCACTGCGCCCATGATGTTGGTGCGGGCGCGCAAGTGGGCGTTCTCGCGCAGAAATTCCATGCTGTGCGGCTTGGGTTGGATAGGGTAGGTGTCTGGGTCTTCGACCAGCCCCATGACTTGTACGCTCTCGGCCTGCATTTCAAAACTTTGACCACCGCCTTGCGATGGCACGATCATGCCTGTGGCGGCAAACGATGCGCCTGCGGTGAGGTGCAAGACTTCGCTTTCGTAATTGCCTAGGGTGTTGGGGACGACGATTTGCAAAGTGCCGAAGCATGACCCGTCGGTGAGGGCGAGGAAGGAAACGCCCGCTTTGGAATCGCGGCGGGTGCGCACCCAGCCTTGGACGGTGACGCTGCCGTCACTCGGTGCTTTGCCGTTGAGGACTTCTTTGACGCTGAATGTTGCCATACTTTTTCTCCGTTTTCTTGGCGAGAATTTCTCAAAACCTCATGTGGGGCGATCCGCGTGGTTGCCCATCCTCGCAATATCGCAAAATCGATAACTTGCTGCGGTGGCCGCCTAGCGTCTCATCCCCAAATGAGATTTTTAGAAACTCTCGAATGGCGCATATGATATCTGTTTGCGCCGTTAAAACCAATTTGTGTTGGTTTTGTGTTTGCCTTGGCTCGTGTTGAGTTGGGCTTGGGTGATTCTGAATATTGATGCTGTTTTTTAAGGCTTTAGGTAATGTTCGGCGTCTCGTTCGAGTACCAAAATAAATTTACTTGTTTCTCCAAAATTTTTGGATGGTTCGAGAATTTGAATTAGTTCCCAGCCTTCGCGTGCATTTTCGTTGAGAGCGCTTTGTATATCTGGAAAACGTTTGGTGAAGATGCCATGGCCAAATTCGAGATCAACTGTTTTGTATTCTTTCATTGAGTGCTTTCTGAATTCAATGTTTCTTGCGTAGGGCGGGTGCAACCCGCGCGGCTTAGGTGCTTGATGGTCTGGCTGTCTTGGTGCTCGACCTTCTGGCGGCGCGGGTTTCACCCGCCCTACGAAATTTTACTTATTAATGCTTGCCTGTACTTCCAAATCCACCTTCACCGCGCTCACTGTCGCCAAATTCTTCGACGATGTTGAAGCCGACTTGTACGACGGGGACGATGATGAGTTGTGCTAGTCTTTCCATAGGGTTTAAGGTGAAGGCATTTTGTCCGCGGTTCCAGGTCGAGATCATGAGTTGACCTTGGTAGTCGGAGTCGATCAGGCCGACCAAGTTGCCTAGCACGATGCCGTTTTTGTGTCCCATGCCGCTGCGCGGGAGGATCATGGCGGCGTAGGCTGGGTCGGCGATGTGGATCGCGAGGCCAGTTGGGATCAGGACGGTTTCGCCTGGTTGCAGGGTGATTGCTGCATCGATGCAAGCACGTAAATCAAGGCCAGCGCTGCCGGGTGTGCCGTAGGCTGGGAGCTGGTCTTTCATGCGTTGGTCTAGGATTTTTAGGTCTATGTTTTTCATGTTTTAAATTCGTTTTGAAATTTCTGTGATCAACTGATTCGCCAAAGTCTGCTTATCCGCTTTAGGCAAAGCCTGATGTCCATCCGCATCAAACAACACCAACTCATTTTCATCTTTACCAAAGGTTTGGTGGCCGATGTTGCCGACTAATAGGGGGATGTTTTTCTTGATGCGTTTGGCTGCGCCGTAGGCTAATAGGTTTTCTGATTCCGCTGCGAAGCCTACGCAGTAGGGTGGTTTGGCGAGTGCGGCTACGCTGGCTAGGATGTCTGGGTTTGGCGTGAATGTTAGTTGCGGTGTGTCGCCTTCGCTGGTCTTTTTTATTTTTTGATCGCTGGCGTTGGCGACGCGCCAGTCTGCTACTGCGGCGACTGCGATGAAGATGTCTTGTGCCCCGATCTGCGCCATGACGGCGTCGTGCATTTGCTGTGCGCTTTGTACTTGTAGTCGTGGTACGCCGTAGGGTGTGTTTAGTGCTGTTGGGCCCGAAATTAAAGTGACGATGGCACCAGCTTCCCACGCCGCTTGCGCGATGGCATAGCCCATTTTTCCTGAGGATAAATTGGTGATGCCGCGCACGGGGTCGATGGCTTCAAAGGTGGGGCCGGCGGTGATTAAGACGCGCTTGCCTGCGAGAGTTTTGGCTTGAAATGCAGCTTCGAGTTCGGCCAAAATTTGCTCTGGTTCTAACATGCGTCCCATGCCGGTTTCGCCGCAGGCTTGATCGCCCGCTGCTGGGCCGAAGACGTTGACGCCGTCTTGTTTAACTTGAGCCACGTTGCGTTGTGTCGCGGCATTGCTCCACATTTCTACGTTCATGGCGGGGGCGATGAACAGTGGCAGTGTGGCAGGGCGGGCGATGCACAGTGTAGAGAGTAAATCGTCGCAAGCGCCATGGGCGAGCTTGTAGATGAAATTGGTGCTGCAAGGTGCGATCAAGATGGCATCAGCATCGCGCGTGAGGTCAATGTGCGGCATATTGTTGGTGATGCGGGCGTCCCATTGATCTGTATAAACGACATTGCCGGACAGGGCTTGCATGGTGACTGGCGTGATAAATTGCGTCGCGCTTTGCGTCATCACGACTTGCACTTGTGCGCCGAGTTTGATCAGAGAACGACAAAGGTCGGCGACCTTGTAACAGGCGATGCCACCTGTTAAGCCCAGCACGATTTTTTTACCAGCAAGTCGGGAGATCATGGTTTGTCCTTGGTTTCTATTTTTTGACTCTTCTTAATTCATCCAAAATAAACAAAGCCGCGCCGAGGCAGATTGCGCTGTCTGCTATGTTGAATGCCGCAAAGTGGTAGATGTCTTTGTAATGGAAATCTAAAAAATCAATGACGTGGCCGTACATGACGCGGTCGATCACATTGCCTATGGCGCCGCCCATGATGAGGGCGAGTGACCAGCAGAATAATTTTTGCGTGGCGTTCTTTTTTAAGAGATAAGTGATCACGATGGAGGCGACGACGCCGATGGCCGTGAACATGTAGCGCTGCCAGCCGCCTGCGGTGTCGAGGAAGCTAAACGCTGCGCCTTTGTTGTAGGCGAGCGTGAGATTGAAAAACGAGGTGACTGGGAAAAGCTCTGCGTATTGGAATGATTTTTCTATGGTAATTTTGCTGATTTGATCGAGCAGAATCACGATGGCGGCGATGCCTAGCCACGGTGTGAGTGAGCCGCTGGACGACTTGGATTTTGCCTGGAATGGGTTGGATTTTTTTGTGGCCATTTTTTTCTCAGCTTTTGTGGGTTACTCCCCTCTCCCGCTTGCGGGAGAGGGGACTTTATACACTTCACTGTAGGTCGGGTGTAACCCGCCGCTTGGTTGGCATTCGCATTCTTTCAAACGGCGGGTTGCACCCGCCCTACATTTTTACATCAAGCACACTTGCGCTTTTCTCCTGCGCCAAACAAATTGCTATTGCAACGTCCGCACAATGTCGGATGTTCAGCGTTCACACCCACGTCGGCGCGGTAATGCCAGCAGCGTTCGCATTTTTGGTATTTGGATGCGGTGACGATGATGGTTTCTTCTGCTTCGCTGGCGACTTGTTCTGCGCTGGCGGCGGAGGTGATCAAGGCGAATTTGAGGTCGTCTTCTATGCTCTCAAGAACTGCAAACTTGTCGCCGCTGGCTTTGATGATGACTTCTGCTTGCAGCGAAGAGCCGATGGCGCCGGAGACGCGGACTTCTTCTAATTGCTTGGTCACATCGGCGCGGATAGCGCGCAGGCTGGCGTATTTGGCTTCCAGTTCTGCACTGTTAGCAATCGCTGGCAACTCGTAATAGGTCTGGGTGAAGATGGTTTCGTCGCTCTCTGCAAATGATTCGGCGCTGGCGAAACTTTGCCAGGCTTCTTCGGCGGTGAAGGACAGCGTCGGTGCCATCAGGCGCAACAGACTTTGTGTGATATGCCAGATTGCAGTTTGTGCCGAGCGACGCGCATGTGAAGTGACGCCGCTGGTGTAGAGGCGGTCTTTCAATATGTCGAGATAGAAGCCACCCAAGTCTTCGGAGCAAAACGATTGCAGTTTGCTGATGACGGGGTGGAATTCAAACGCTTCGTAATGTGCCAGCACTTCTTTTTGCAAAGCGGCCGTGTGGGCGATGGCGTATTGGTCGATTTCCAGCATTTCGCTCACCGGCACTGCGTCTTTGCTAAAGTCAAAGTCAGACGTGTTCGCTAATAAGAAACGCAGCGTATTGCGCAGGCGGCGATAGGCTTCCGTGACGCGCTTTAAGATTTCGTCAGAGATGGAGATTTCACCGGAATAATCAGAAGACGCCACCCACAGGCGCAAAATATCCGCGCCTAAGGTGTCAAAGATTTTTTGCGGCGCGACGGTGTTGCCTATGGACTTGGACATTTTTTTGCCATCGCCATCGACCACGAAACCATGCGTGAGCAGGGCTTTGTAAGGTGCGTGGCCATCGAGCATAGAAGCTGTCAACAAGGAAGAGTGGAACCAGCCGCGATGTTGATCTGAGCCTTCCAAATACAAGTCGGCAGGATAGGCCGATTGTTCTTTGTGTGAGCTGCGCAACACTGTGTAATGCGTTGCGCCAGAGTCGAACCAGACGTCTAGCGTGTCGCGATTTTTCTCGTACATGGATGCTTCGTCAGCTAGCAATTCTTCTACGCTCATTTTTTGCCAAGCTTCGATACCTTCTTTTTCTACGCGCTGCGCAATCTGTTCTAGCAACTCGGGCGTGCGTGGATGCAAGGCTCCAGTTTCTTTGTGCAACAAGAAGGCCATCGGTACGCCCCATTGACGTTGACGTGACAAAGTCCAGTCTGGACGATTGGCGATCATGCCGTGCAAACGCGCTTTGCCCCATGATGGATAGAAGGCAGTTTGATCGATGGCGGCCAAGGCAGTTTCGCGCAAACTGGCACCACCAGCTGCTGGCGTGTTATCCATGCTGGCAAACCATTGCGAAGTAGCGCGATAGATAATCGGCGACTTATGACGCCAGCAGTGCATATAGCTGTGGTCGAACATCTTCAGCGAGAACAAAGTACCGGCTTCGCGCAATTTATCGCAGATGGGTTTGGAGGCTTCCCAGATCGTCATGCCCGCAAAAAACGGCAACCACGACGCATAGCGGCCATCGCCCATCACAGGATTGAGCATGTCGGCGTCTTTCATGCCGTGTGCTTTGCAAGACAAAAAGTCTTCGATACCGTAGGAAGGTGCGGAGTGCACCACGCCAGTACCCGTCTCGGTGCTAACGTAGTCGCCCAAATACACAGGCGAAAAGCGGTCAAAGCCTTCATGCAGGCTGGCTAAAGGATGTTTGAATTTGATTTCGGAAAGCGCCGCGCCTAAGCAAGTGGCGATGATTTCAGAAGATAGGTTCCAGTTGGTGAAGGCAGCTTCGACCAAGTCTTTTGCCATCAAGATTAAGCAAGGCTCACCATCGCGCTCGGTTTTGACCAAGGCGTAGGTGATTTCTGGATGCATGTTGAGTGCTTGGTTGGACGGGATGGTCCACGGTGTTGTGGTCCAGATCACGCAAAAGCCTTTGTCTAGCGGCAGCTTGGCTAAGCCAAATGCTTGCGCTAACTTGTCGTGCTCAGCGAATGGAAAGCCGACATCGATGGAAGGATCACGTTTGTTTTCATATTCAACTTCCGCTTCGGCCAAGGCAGAGCCGCAATCGAAACACCAATTGACTGGTTTTAAGCCGCGATACACATAGCCTTTTTCTAGCAAGGTACCGAGCGCACGGATTTCGTCGGCTTCGTTGCCGAATGCCATAGTTTTGTAAGGATTGTCCCATTCGCCCAAGACACCGAGACGGATGAAGTCGGCTTTTTGACGCTCGATTTGCACTTCGGCATAGGCGCGGGCTTTTTCTTGCACCTCTGCGACCGGCAGATTTTTGCCGTGCAGTTTTTCGATTTGGATTTCGATAGGCATGCCGTGGCAATCCCAGCCCGGTACATAAGGCGCGTCAAAGCCAGCCATAGTGCGCGCTTTGATGATCATGTCTTTCAAGACTTTGTTGACGGCGTGGCCGATGTGGATGTCGCCGTTGGCATACGGAGGGCCGTCATGCAAGATGAATTGTGGGCGACCTTTGGCCGCTTTACGCACGCGTTCGTAAATTTTTTTTTCTTGCCATTGCTTGACCCATTGTGGCTCGCGTTTGGCGAGATCGCCGCGCATGGGGAACGGGGTTTCGGTCATGTTGACCGGATACTTATTTGATTGACCCTTGGCTGGTTTTGCTTGCTTATCGTTGGACATGTTGAGTTTCGCTTCGATTTGAAATACTGAAATTTTAAAAAACTGGAAATGGTGTGAAGGTGGACGCTGGGCGTCCTTCAAATTCGGTCGGTAGCAGAGCCGTGGCGTTGTTGAAAGTAGCTGCGCGCCTGTTCTGCATCGCGATGGATGGCAGCAGTCAATGTAGTCAGATCGACGTATTTTTCTTCGTCGCGCAGTTTGTGCAAAAACTCGACGTGGATGATTTTGCCATAAGCATCAACCTGTTGATCGAGTACGTGCGTCTCTAGCAGGACGCGGCCACTGTCATCCACTGTCGGGCGCACGCCCATGCTGGCGACGCCAGGTAAAGCTTGATCACCTAAACCATGCACTTGCACCACGAAGATGCCCATGACGGCGGGTTTGTGGTGGGCGATGCGTAAATTTAAGGTGGGAAAACCCAAGGTGCGACCTAGCTTTTGTCCGTGAGTGACGTGGCCTGAAATCTGATAAGGACGTCCCAATAATTCGCTGGCATGGGCGAAGTCGCCCGCCGCTAAGGCGGCGCGTACCGCTGATGAGGAAATGCGTTTGTCGTCGCGCATGACGGTGTTGATGGTTTGCACTTCAAAGCCATAGCGTTGCCCCGCTTCGATCAGGGTGTGAATGTCGCCAGCGCGTTTGGCACCAAAGCGGAAATCGTCGCCGACCATGACGAGTTTGACGTGCATGCCTTCGACTAAAATTTGTTGTATGAATTCTTCGGGCGAGCGGGCTGCAAAATGGGCGTTGAAATGCTCGACAATGACGCGGTCAACGCCTGCCTGATCCAGCGCTGAGAGATTGTCGCGCAAATTGGCGATGCGGCTAGGTGCCTTGGATAAGTCACCCATCATTTGCGCAAAAAATGCGCGTGGGTGGGGCTCGAAACTCATGACCGCCGCTTCGATGTTGAGGCGTGTGGCAGCAGCGCGTAAATCGGCCAGCAGAGCGCGATGTCCGAGGTGTACGCCATCAAAATTGCCAATCGCTAAGGCGCAAGGTGCACGCGATGCAGCGTTGGGGAGTCCACGAAAAACCTTCATCTTGGTATTTAGTTAAAGCTTTGCCGCAGAGGCGCAAAACATACAAATAAAGCGCAGAGTCTTTTGTCAGGAAAAAACCTAGGGGCAAAAACCTCTGATTATAAGGGCTTTTCACTCTCGGTTTTGGCGTTTTTGCGTTGCAATATGGGTCTGAATTTGGCGGATAGCTGAGATGCTGCGCTATTTTTCATTCGACTTTGGTGTTTTTGCCGACGTTGCTGTATTTTGCTGTTGATTTAGCGACTTTTTCCAGTTTTGTAGTAGTTCTCGTAAAGCTTGTGGGGGGTTGACTGGAGCGGGGAAATTGGCTTGATTGCGTCGATTGATGCCGTGGCAGGCGGCGCAGGTGCGGATTTCTCCTGATTTGAAGGTGACCCAGTTACGTTCTCTGACCACGGCATTGCCCGCAGCATCGGTGGTTTGCCAGCTGAGGGCGCGTTCGGCGGGTACGAAGGCGGCGGTGGAGCCGTCGGCGGCGATGTGGACGGCGCCCTGTATTTGGCGGTCAGCTTGATTGAGCGGGTGCAATGCTGGTATCGCTTGCGCCAAGTTGCGGCGACCGGGGCGATCTGGGTAGGCGCGGATTTGCTCTGCCTGCAAAATCTGGAAGTGACTGATGTCATAGACTTTGGCGGGCTTGTCGCCGTTTTGGGCGGCAGCGATTGTGGCGACGCCGCCGGGCACGCGTAAATTGTAGGGTTGTTGCTGATCGGCGCGGTCACGCTGGGTTTGATTGCGGGTGATGACGAGGGCGAGTTTGCGTTCGGTCAGCCAGTTGCGCAAGTCTTGTTCGTTGACCGCGACTTCTTGCAAGACGTGTTTTTCTGGTGCTTCGAGCGCGAACTTTGTGTGTGCGGTGATTTGACGCGGACGTAATTCCACCGGGTCTAGTTCCCACAGCTTTCCTTCAAAGTGGCGGATTTGTTGACCATCCCACCAGCTGAGTTTTTTGTGAATGCCTGTAGTGAGATAGGTGTCGGGTGAGAGCGTTGTCGCGCCATTTTTTTTACTAAGAAAACGTAAGCGTAAATCGGGCAGGCTGGCGTCTTCCGTTGGCGGTAATTGGGCGCTGGTATGGCTGGCGATCAGGCGTCCGTCTGAGAGTGGCAGTGGATTGCGATAGCGGCCTTCCGGCAGTCGGTCACTCTTGTTGGGGGCGGTGACAGCGATCAGTTCCATGTCTTCGGGATTGCGTTGCGGCGGCGCTAGAATTTTGACGATGCTATCGGTGGTGAACGAAGCGGACTCGCGGGCATTGATGGCGTAAAACGTGCCAGCTTCCAGTGGGTCTTCTTTGATGTGAAACAAACCGCCTTCGCTGCGCATGGCGAGACGATTGCGACGCCAGGACATGTTCACTTGTTTGGTTAATTGCGGGTCTTGGCTAAAGCTGGGCGTGAGCGCGCCAGCCGAGAGTTCGTGTTGACCGATGTGGTTCAAAGTTTCTTCATTACCGCCATCCTGATCGATTTGCCAGGGTGTGAAAAAATTATTTCTAAACGCACTGACTGGACCAAAGACGCTTTGACTACCGACCCGCGACTCGGGAAAAAATTCGGCGCGGCTAGGCAGCTTTTTGGCGTGCGCGCTTTCGTCAGAAAAATTAAACGAGTGAAACGGCAATGCGACACCATTATGGTCTGCATCGCGGTCGCGGTCGGCGAGCTGGTCTTGTTGCAGATGATCCCAGCGCGTAAAAATAATGCGTCCAAATTGGTCAATGATGGGGGTGAACGCGCCGCTGGGCGTGTGGCTGAGTAGAGTCAGTTTGCCTGTTTCCCGATTCATTTTCCAGATGCCAGTGACGCTAGGTGTGGCTTCGTATTCGTCTAATTGTGGGTGCAGATGGGGTTCGCCTGTACGTGGGCGATCTGAGGTGAAAATGAGATCGCCATCGTCGGCATAGAGCGGAGAGAGATAGTGATAGCGCGGGTCTTGATGAGGGATTTTGTGAAAGCGTATTTGCTGCGTTTTTTCTAGTTGGCTGACTTCGTAGAGCTGCCAGGTAGTGAGCTTGGGATTCTGGGCGGTCGGGCTGCCTGTGAGCAGGCTGACGATGATTTTATCGCCATCAGGATGCACCGAGGGTTCGCGCACGGCGATGGCTTTTTCTGCTTGTTCGCCGTCTTGTCCCAAGCCTGCTTCTTGGGTTAGATTGCGCAGGCTGCCATCGGGTGACCACAGCATGAGATCGCCACCACGCGGGACATCGTGGGTGCTGCTGCGATGATTGGCAAAGGCGGAGAGGCGGGTATTTTTGTCGTCGTCGAGAGGCACTTGGGTGACGAAAACGATGGGATAACTTCGCTTGGGAATCGATGTTTCTGGCGTTCTGGCGACAGCTTTGTCGAGCTGCCGTTCGCAGCCTGTGATTAGAACGAGCATCAGGCTAAACAGAAGTAAGCAGAGAAATCGGTGTGGCATAAATGCGAGCGTTGGGATTAAAAGTAAATTGCGTGGGACGACTTTGCTTGAAAATTGTGAGAACTTCGGTCAATCTTAGCGGATAAGGCATTGTTAGGGTGTCGCCTTTTTTTGACAGCGCAGAATTAACCCATCAAAAAATAGGAAATAAAGCGATGAGCATCTACCAGTGGAAAAAGAATTCGTCACGGCGCCATGCGTTATGGACAGTCGCCGCGGCCTTGGTCATCACATCGATCGTGGTTGCTTGCGGAGGTTCTGGCGGTAGTTCTGCGCCGGTGACAACGAATCCAGGATCGGGGACTACCAATGGGAATAGCAATCCGAATGTAGTCGGGCCACCGTGGATGAGTTATGGCGGCAATGCACAGCACGAGGCTTTGTCGCAGGTGGCGACGCAAAGTTATGGACGGATAGTCTGGAGTACGCCAGTTGATCTGGCACCTCAATATTCGACACAAGGCTATTTGCTGGTGCATTATGGCTCGCCTGTGATTACAGCAAAAAATACCGTGATTTTGCCAGTCAAGACAGACGCAAGTCTGACTTATCGTTTTGAGGCGCGCAAAGGGGAGAATGGCACCTTAATCTGGTCTGAAAATAGCGATTACGTGATGCCGAGTCATCGTTGGACTCCCACCTATAATTTGACGCTGACACCGAATAATCGAGTCTATGCGCCAGGAGCAGGCGGTAAAGTGATTTACAAAGAAGACGCTGATGCTGCGGCGTCGGTGACTAAGACCGTTGTGTTCTATGGTGAAACGCAATACGCGACGAACAAGGCTGCGTTAGACAAAGCGGTGATGATTAATACGCCGATCACCAGTGATGCGCAAAATAACATTTATTTTGGTTTTGTCGCGAATGCTGGAAATCCAGCAGGCTTGAGTAGTGGCGTTGCTCGCATTGGTGCTGATGGGAAGGCGAGTTGGGTGGGGGTACGATCAATATCAGGCGTTTCGGCGGTTAGTAAACCCGCTACCAACAGTGCGATCGCTGTTTCTAAAGATCAGAAGACGATCTATGTCTTGGTGAACGATGATTATGTTAAAGGGGCGCGTCAACATGGCTATTTATTGGCACTAGATAGTGCGAGCTTGAGCTTAAAGAGCAAAGTGCAGTTGATCGATCCATTTGAAAACGCGCTCGCTAACGTGTCAGATGATAGTACAGCCTCGCCATTAGTGGGGCCTGATGGTGACGTCTATATGGGGGTGTTGGAGGCCACTTACGGTTCGCACAATGCGCGCGGTTGGCTGTTGCATTTTAATAGCGATCTGAGTCAAACAAAATTACCTGGTTCTTTTGGCTGGGATGACACTCCTTCGATTGTGCCTTCAAATTTAGTGCCGAGCTATAAGGGCGCGTCTTCTTATTTATTGATGGTGAAATACAATAATTATGAAGGTACTGGCTCCGGTGATGGCATGAATCAGGTGGCAATCATTGATCCGCAGACGGCACAAGATGACAAGCTAGTGGCAGGTGTAAAGTCTATGCAAGAAATATTGACGATTGCCGGTCCGACTCTCGATCCGGCAGCACCTGGATCGGTGATGGAATGGTGCGTCAACACCGCGGCGGTTGATCCTTTCACTAAGTCGGTGGTAGTTAATAGTGAAGATGGTGTCTTGTATCGTTGGGATTTGACGACGAATAAACTGACTGAAAAAATTCGCTTAACGAGTGGTATGGGCGAGTCTTATACCCCAACCGCTATTGGTGCGGATGGTAAGGTGTATGCGATTAATAACGCGGTGTTGTTTGCAGTGGGGAAGTAAATACGGTCAAAGGGAGATGAATCACTAACGGGCGCGGCGCCCGCCCTTACCGAACTCAAAAATGTGCCAGGAAAACCTCATTTTCCTGGCAATTTTTTTGGTTGATTCTTGTGCCAAGATGAATTGATGTATGCTATCCACTATCTCGCCCAGCCGACTTTTTGTGAGTGCGTGACGGCGATTTTAGACTAGGGAGTGACTATGCTTTCTGCGATCCCCAGCGCGGCGGCGGCATTTGAATCTGCTTCTGTTGAGCTTCCATCCGTATCTTCTTTTCAACCCTTGTCGTCCGGTGAGGGACATACTCCACAACTGGTGACAGGATTAAAACTCTCTGAACTGATCAGCGCCCTGAGCCATGCGCTCGATATCACCGAAGGCCAACCTGAAGGGCATTGCATACGCTGCTGTTGGATAGGGATGCATATCGGTAAAGAAATGCATTTACCCGAAAATCAGCTATGGGATTTGTATTACACCTTGTTGCTGAAGGACCTGGGTTGCAGTAGCAATGCGGCGCGTATTTGCGAACTGTATCTGACCGACGATTTGCAATTTAAGCGTGACTTCAAATCGGTCGGCGATAGCTTGCCGCAAGTGCTGCATTTTGTGCTGAAACACACGGGTTTGAAGTCTGGTTTGGCGGAACGTTTTCGTAGTGTGTTGACGATATTGCGTGATGGTTCGGATATAACGCAAGAATTGATTGCGACGCGTTGTCAGCGCGGTGCGGAGATTGCGCGCCTGTTACGCTTTTCTGAAGATGTTGCCAGCGGCATTTATAGTTTGGATGAACATTTCAATGGTCATGGAAAACCGGAGGGCTTGCTCGGCGATGCGATTCCCATATTTGCGCGAATCGCCTTACTGGCGCAGGTGATCGATGTGTTTCATACTTCAGACGGAAAACAGGCGGCGTTGGAAGAAATTCGCGAGCGTTCGGGCGTGTGGTTTGATCCTCGCCTGGTCGATGCCTTCGAAATAGTCGCGCAGAAGGAGCAGTTCTGGGAGGTCTTAAAATCGGATCAGATGACGCAGGCAGTAGTGGCGTTGGAGCCAGTTTCACATACTATTCCTTTAGACGAAGACTATCTCGACGACATCGCGGCCGCATTTGGTCAGGTGGTCGATTCTAAAAGCCCCTATACCAGTGGACACAGTGCGCGCGTTGCTTTGTATGCAGACATGATCGCTGAGACCTTGGGTCTGCCACCAGAACGTCGTCGCTGGCTAAAGCGCGGGGCATTATTGCATGATGTCGGTAAATTAGGTGTCAGCAATAGCGTGTTGGATAAAGCAGGAAAGCTCGATATTTCGGAGTGGGAAGAAGTGAAAATGCATGCCACTTATACTGAAACTATCCTGGCGCGTATTTCTGCGTTTTCTGAATTGGCGCGCGTGGCGGGAGCGCATCATGAGAAGCTAGATGGAACAGGTTATCCATACGGACTAAAAAGCGATCAAATTACGCTTGAAACGCGGATCATCACGACCGCTGATATTTTTGATGCGATCACCGCCGAGCGCCCGTATCGCGGCGCGATACCGATTCCCCGGACGCTGGAGATGATGGCAGAAACTTTGCACACAGCGATTGACGAACGTTGTTTTGAAGCGCTTAAACAGGCAATCGCGAAACTGGAGCCGACATCAACCTGATATTCTGAAAGAGAGCCGATGTACGCGCAACTGGAAGCGTTAATCCGACGTTTGACCATCCTGACCAGCTTAGGTTTTGGTCGCTTTGCATTGGTGCTAATCAGTTTTGTTTTGTTGGGTGTTATATCGCCGCAGATGTCCTATGCCCGAGAAGTCGTCAAGGTCTATACCTACCATCTTAAACTTCCTTTGGTGATCGATGAAGTTGCGCATACGGGAATGTATTTTGACGTCTTGCGTTACTTCAATCAACATCAATCAGATTATCAATATGAACTGCATTATTTGCCCAGACGCAGACTCGACGCGCTGGTGAATGATGGCAAACTAGATGGACTAGTGATTGGTGTTTCTCCGCTCTGGTTTGGTGATGTTAATGAGAGCAAATATGCGTGGACGAAGTCGTTCGTGCATGACACCGATGAGGTAATCTCATTGCGAGAAACAGCTTTTGAATTTACCGATCCAGAGTCTCTGCTTGGCAAAAAAGTTGGGCTAGTGTTTGGCTATTATTATCGCGGTGTGAGTGAGTTGGCACAGGCCGGAAAATTAAAACGGGATGATGCCAGCAGTGAAGATCATCATTTTCGCAAACTCTTGGCACAACGTATCGACGTGGCGATTATCAGCCGCTCAAATTATGAGTATGTGATGAAAATTCAACCCGAATGGGCCGCGCGGTTTCATGTTTCCAAAATCCCGCACGACCAATTTGAACGCCGCATTTTGTTGCCACAGCATTTATCCAAATTGCAGCATGATCTGAATAAATTGATCGAGAAAATGCATCACGATCCTGCATGGCGGCAGCAAATGCAAACCTATCGTACGAACTAGCTGTAAACCTAAATCTGCACCCTGGTTCCCAGCTCAATCACGCAATTATTCGGCAAGTGGAAAAAATCAACCACGCTGCGCGAGTTACGCGACATGAGGGCGAATAAGAGTTCGCGCCAATGTGCCATGCCAGTTCCCTTGGTCGGTATCACGATTTCACGACTCAAGAAGTACGAAGTCTCAAACAAATTGATGTCCAGTCCCTGTGTGTGGCAGGACGCTAGTGCTTTGGGAATGTCGGGCGTGTTTTTGAATCCGTAGTTGAGCACCACGCGCCAGAATCCAGGCACCAACGCCTCCACTTGCAAACGCTCCTCAAAAGGAATCCAAGGGACGTCATGGAAGACGACAGTCAAAATAACGTTACGTTCGTGTAGCACCTGATTGTGCTTGAGATTGTGCATCAGCGCCTGTGGTACGGTGTCGGGATTAGCGACTGCATAGACAGCGGTGCGTGCTGCGCGGTGCATGTTATCTTCTGCTAAGGCGGTGATGAATGGTAAAAGCTCGGGGTCGTCTTGACGTATATGCTGGATCAGCAATTCACGTCCACGCCGCCAGGTCGCCATGATGATGAAGATACAGGCACCCAGAGTGAGTGGGAACCAGCCGCCTTCAATGATTTTGAACGAACATGAGATGACCAGCACCGCATCGAAAATTAAAAATACGCCCGTGGCGACCACTGCCAGTGGGAGTGGATAGCGCCAGCCATGTCGGATCACAAAGAAGGTGAGCAGTGTGGTGATAAACATCGTGATTGTGACGGCGATGCCGTAAGCGCCAGCCATCGCGGAAGAGCTGCCAAAGCCGAGCACCGTCAACAGCACGCCAGCGAGCAATATCCAATTAATGCTGGGTATGTAAATTTGTCCGACTTCTTTGATGGAAGTGAAATGGATGTGCATGCGAGGGAGTAATCCCAATTGCATCGCTTGTTTGCTTAAAGAATACGCACCGGAGATCACGGCCTGTGAAGCAATGATGGTGGCGATGGTCGCTAACACGACCGCAGGAATGAGTAAGCTTTCTGGAAACATGCGGAAAAATGGATTGACGATAGCGCCAGGATCGCGCATAAGTAGCGCGCCTTGTCCCATGTAATTGATCGCCAGTGCCGGTAAGACCAAGCCTGTCCATGCGAGCCGGATAGGGCGTTTTCCAAAGTGTCCCATGTCTGCATACAAAGCTTCTGCACCTGTAAATGCCAACACAATCGCGCCTAACACAACAAATACGCCTGCACCCTGATGACTGAGGAAGCGAATTGCGTACAGCGGATTGAGCGCGGCGAGAATGGCCGGTTGTTGCATGATTTCTCTAAGGCCAGTGATGCTGAGAACCGCGAACCACAACACGATCACCGGACCAAAAAATTTCCCTACGACCGCAGTGCCGTGACGTTGTACGGCAAATAGCCCGATCAAGATGCCGATGGAGACGGGTAAGATAAATGGTTTGAATCCAGACGAAATAATCTCCAGTCCTTCAACCGCGCTGAGCACCGACATTGCCGGAGTGATGACGCTATCACCGTAAAAGAGCGCTGCACCCAAGACGCCGATCAGGAGTAGCGTCACGCGTTTGACAGGCGTGTTGCCCGCCGCTTTTGCCGCGAGCGCTGTTAGCGCCATGATGCCGCCTTCGCCGCGATTGTCTGCGCGCAAAATCAGACTGACATATTTGAGTGTGACGATCAGCATCAAACCCCAAAAGATGACCGAGACCGCGCCAATCAAATGTGCCGCATCGAGCGGTACGCCTGTGTTGGAGCCAAAAATTTCTTTGATGGTGTAGAGCGGACTGGTGCCGATATCACCATAGACGACACCGATAGCGCCCAGTGTTAAGGCGGCGACGCCGTCGCGTTGATGTTTGCTCATAATTGTCCATGAGAGTGGTTGGAGTGAGTATGGTAAGGGTGCTTGTGTTAGGAAAGCATAAGTTTAGGACCGATGCAAAAGCGCCCTTGGGGGAGGGAGCTGATTTATTCTGCGAGCCTATACCCGACCCCGGTTTCGGTCAGCAGGTAGTGTGGTTCTGCTGGGTTGTCTTCGATTTTGGCGCGTAGTTGTGCCATGTAGAGGCGTAAGTAATGGGTGTGTTCCAAATACTCAGGTCCCCAGACATCGGTCAGCAATTGGCGATGGGTGACGACTCTTCCAGCGCTGCGGACTAGTCGCGCCAGTAGATTAAATTCGGTCGGCGTCAGATGTAAAGTCTGCTGTTTTAACGTGACGTTGTGGGCTTGTAAGTCCACTTTTAATTGGTCGAATTCGTAAGTCGTTTTTGCCGCAGCCAAGTGAGTTCCACGATGGCGCAATGCAACTCGCAGGCGGGCTAAGAGTTCGGGAATGCTAAATGGTTTTGTCAAATAATCGTCGGCACCGGCATCGAGTAAGCGTACTTTCTGTTCCTCCTGATGGCGCGCAGAGACGACAATGATGGGGAGATTGCTGTGCTGGCGAAGTTCGTTCACCAGACTGGTTCCATCGCCATCGGGTAAGCCTAAGTCTAATACCATGACATCGGGTAAGTTCTGCTTGAGGATGGCACGGGCTTCGCTGATGGAGGTTGCTGTGATGACTTCAAAGCCTTCTATGCTCAGTGTTGAACGCATCAAGGCGCGAATCTCTTTGTCGTCTTCGGTGATTAAGATGCGCATGATTATTCCTCGATGAGCGGGAGTGTTGGTATGGCTTCGATTGGCAGAGTAAGCATAAAATGACTACCTCCACCCTGACGATTAAGTAGCCTTAATTCGCCGCCGTGTACCTGAGCGATTTGACTGCAGACGGCAAGCCCTAAGCCAGCACCACGTTGTGAACTTTGATCGTGAGCCTGATGCCGTGCATAAGCTTAAAAAATTGTG
>JACQDW010000202.1 GCA_016200845.1 Burkholderiales bacterium
CAACAGCTTTCACTTGCTAATATGACGCATTCTCCATATTCGTTAAGTTTTAACACCATAAAGCCCGTCGAACGGTACTAAGCATAACAAGCTTGCCATCGCTCTCGATAGCAACAACACTGCGCCGCGCAATGACTATTTCAATGAGCGCGACTCTTTGCGTTTTGGTGAGCGCCACATGCGCTGCTAATTTCATTTCTACTCAATGACAGGAGAACTAAATAATGCATGTATCAAGAAACAGTATGCGTCTCAGTTTCAGGCGCGATGTTAATTCCAGCATCCGACGTATCGCAGCCAAATTTAACAAACAATTGCTCGCGATGTTAATGGTACTTAGCACCAGTACCCTAGTTGCTTGCGGTGGTCATACTAACGTACCACCATCGTCTGCGACAAATGCGCAGCAAGTTAGTGACGAGGCAGTACAACGCGGCTTGGCCGGGGCTGTGTTTGGCAGTGTGCGTGCGGACACAGAGTCTATCGGTCAGGCTGGCGTCTTATTGAAAACTTCGCCCGAGCGTATAAAAGGTAATGAATATTTTCTGCTCGCTTCCAACACCAAATCAATGACAGCAATGGTGGCGGCGAGCCTGGTTGAAAGCGGAAAATTACGTTGGGACAGCCGCATCGTGGATGTATTACCGCAGCTAAAAGCTAACATGCAGAGCGCTTATCAAGGAGTGACACTCCAGCAGTTGCTGAGTCATAAAGCGGGTCTGCCGCAAATGAATAAAGGTGAAGAATACACACCGCTATGGAATTATTTGCGTGCTCGTGGAGCTCTTCCCGTCGACCCGCAATCGGCGCGCGCCGCCTACCTGCCATGGTTGCTTGCGCAAACACCGATTGCTCAACCCGGCCAACGCTTTCTGTATTCAAACGCTGGCTATGTTGTTATTGCTCAGATGATAGAAGCAGCGGCAGGCCTACCGTTTGAAACGGTATTTGAGCAAATGGTGCAGACTAAGCTAGGTGTAACAGGTCGATGGTTTTGGTCGCGCCCTATTGCAGAACCGAATCTGTGGGGGCATTGGAGCGATGCTTCGCGCAGATTAACGCCAGCCGCAGCGCTGTTAACCGATGTCAATGCAGTCGAGCAGTTAATGGCCACCGCATCAGGCGGTTTCAGCGTGACACCGCAGGGCTATACACGCTGGCTGCGCTGGCACCTGCTAGCGCTGCAAGGCCAAAGTACACCTTTACCTGCATCTTATGTGCAACGCCTCAAAGCGATGCGCGATGGTGATTATGACTTAGGCTGGGCTTGCACCACAGCCAATGGCTCCCTGATCTTAACCCACCAAGGCGCGTTTGTCGGTTTCTGGAGCATAGCTATGATTGATCAGCAAGGTCACCATGCCAGCTTCGGATTGACCAACACATTTGGCGATTGGGTTAGTCCGGTCATGACAAGTGGCGCCACGCAACTCGATGCCTTGGCGCGCCAATTGCACTAGCAATGCATCTAGCAGCCTGTCGGACTTAGGGTGTCGCCGCAAGCGCGGGTAAATAAAGGGCAGCTGCCAGGCTGCCCTCTCCATGGTGATTCCTCATTGATAGCGTGACCACCATCAAAGTATGCGACGCGCACCAGGCACTTTGTGCAAAACTGCCGCCACACCAAAACTGGCGATCAGGCTTGCGGTTCCGACGACAACAAACATCCATAACGAATGTTGTTGCCATGGCTGAGACCAAACACAAAAGAGCACGACGAGTGGCGCATGCACAATAAATGCGGGATAGGTCAGCGGCGCTAAGCGATTCCAAAATTTCCAGGGTTGCGCTGAGACTCTGCACAACCACAGCAAACCCAAAATAATCCCACAAGCCACGAATGCTTCCCAAAAGGCGTAAAACACGACAGGCAAAGTCCAGCCTCCGTGCACGTCAAAAGGAATACCTGTAAACGCTCCAGCTAATGCCGCGTAGATGAAGAGGCTGGGAATCGTCGCCACACTCACAGCGATCCACGGTAACGCCAATCGCTTTTCTATCTTACCCAATAAATCATTGTCGGATGCGGCACATCCAATGATGAACAACAAAAAGTAAGAGGCAAAAAAACCGATCTGAAGAAAGCCCAGTTCCTTTCCGGTTGGCACCCAAAGCCGCAACAAAAACGCTGCACATCCCCACACCATTAATACCAAAAAAATCGCTGAGTGGCGCAGCACAGACACTGATAAATTCCATCTTATGCGTGGTAGTAATAAACGGAATACGACATAGACAGCAGAAAATAACAATAAGGCGTAGGCGAACCACAATGGTCCAAGATTGATATTGCCCTGCTTGATCAAGTGCCAGCAAAATGAGAGCACAGAAAATTGTTCTGGCGTCTCGGCCAAAGCGATGCTCAAAGGTCCGAGCAAAAAGCCAAAGATCAAAGTGGGAATTCCTAAACGCATCAAGCGATCCACCACGAACCGCTTCACCCCTTTGGCGTCGAAAGAACGCGGTGTGAAATAGCCAGCGAGAAGAAAAAACATCCCCATAAAAAAGGACTGATTGACCGCACAAAACAAGGTCAGAGAAACGCCAGAAAGCAGGTCACCTGCTTTATAACGCAAGTACCAACCGCCATCAGCGCCATACATGATCGCCACGTGATGCAAGATCACAAGCACCGTTAAGATCACGCGGATGCGATCTAAAAAATCACTGCGTGTTTGTTTTTCCATTTAATTTTCCCTTTGACTTTGTTTGTTCTACTTTCGGCGTTGATATTAAACAAAGCCAAATAGGAGAAGTTAAACAATGTGGCGAACTGGTCGTTGGAGGGGTGAATTGGAGAGCTTACTTTCTCAAAAGACCTTGCACTCAAGCGAGAGAGTAGAAAGCACAGTCTGTCTGGAAGACATTCATCTCCCTGTGCTTTCATGCTCATTCTCTCGTCAAATGCTCGATGCTGTCTTACTTTGCAGGCTGCACTTCCACTTGAATGATGGTTTCCACTTCGTTGCCAGCATCGGAACGATAGACGACCGTGAATTGATCTCGTCCTAGTGCGCCAGGCTTAGGCATGAAGGTATAGCTGCCATCAGGATTAAGGCTAATCGTGTGCTGCTTGCCCGCCGTCACGCGCACAAACTCGGCTTTGCCCGTCAAATGAAAACCTGTGTTTTGCAAATCTAATTGTTTGCTGGTGTTGGCAGCGATGGTGAAATTATCGATGCTGGTCGTCGCGGGCAACCATGTCGGCAGCTTGAGATCATGTACGCGTTTGATGGCATCGTCGCTGACGTCGAGCTTCCATCGATTAACCATGTAGTCGACCATGTCATACCCTGATATCGTGGACCAGCGGATCAACCATTGATCTTTTTTCTCCTGATTCGTTTTGGGAAAAGCACCAGTTTTGTTGACAGCATCATTGACATAACTACTTAAGACTTTGCGATAGACATTCCACCCAAATCCATCAGCCAAAGAAAAGTAAAATGGATATTGATCTTTCTGATCAAAGTTCGCCTTACTCGTGTCGTTAATCGCTAATTTAGCTTTGCTCAGAACGCGCCCAGCATACGGTGCCCATCCCCAACCTGAGCCCTGCCCCGTGCTAGCAAATGGCGCCATCTTATCCATCGCTGCTTTCGCAAAAATATTGACCGTGACTTCCACGCCGCCCTCGAAAGTAAAACCATTGCCGTCATACCAGCCGCCCCACAAGTGCGATTGCTGCTGCATCTCGTGGCCCATTTCGTGGAAATAGCCCCACTCACCTTCTTTGCGCAAGACATCTAACTTCAATAAATTCTGCGATGCCTCTACGTGGTAAGGCCCTTGAATTGGGTAACCTGCATGCAAATAGCCCACACTAATTTGCACATCAAAATTAATGCGGTCTGGACCCGTGCGATATTGTTCAGTGCCACCCACCCAATCTTGTATCGCCACAAAATCGTCCCAATACTTCACCAATTCCTCCGGGTTGTCGAGCTGACGTATCATCGACGACGGCACCGACAGCGCCACATGATTGGACACCAATTCCGCATACGGCGCAGGGTTTTGGCGAATCCGACTCAGCCATTCCGCATTGCTCGTCTTGCCCAGCACGAAATACGGTGCCTCGATCGCACCGTGTATCGTCACACTTAATTCGCCATAAGCGCGCGGCGTTTTGCTATCTGCGCCATCTAACAAATCAATATAAATCGCTCCACCATAAGGGCTTGCAATTTGTGTCGTGGCTTGCGTAATCGGAAAGCTACGTTGAATGCCACTGGGCATACGCAGCCACTCTTTGTTCTCACCGATGTCGTCTTCATGACCGCTGATACGAATCATGTAGTTCTTACCGACCAATTGCGATGGAACACTGACTTCCACGATCTCGCCAGGCGCCGCATACATACCTGTTGCCAGCATGCCTGACCAATTGCCATTAATCGTGACCTTGTGCTGACTCAAACGCAGCGCATCCTTGGCGATCACACCAAATGAAGACTCGGCACTGCGATGCGCGCGGATGTCTTTCACAGCTTGCGCCGCCAGCGTCGCCGCTTCTCGTTTTAAATCGGCTTTGACTGCGCTATCGGTCACTGGCTTATTGATGCTGGGCGTGACAAGCGTTGGTTCGGGAATTGGTGTCACATTGGACTGACTACCACCGCCGCCGCAAGCGCTGATCAGCGATGCGCTGCTCACACATATCACCCACTTCACAAGTGTGGCGAAAGATTGCTCTCTAATTTGTCGGATGTGCTTAAAACCGCGCTTTGCCAAACACTTCGGATGAATGCGCAAAAAATTGATGCACAGCGAAGGCTTTGCAGTTGGAATATCGCCGTGAGAGGAAGACATAAAACTCGTCATGAATCACTTTCCATGGTAGGTTTAGAAATAACTATTTTTATAATTGAGCGCCACTATGCCAGAATTTGGAAACGTTTTCAAATTAAGCTAATATGTTGTTCAACGTAGTCATTGTTTTCCCAAAAGGGATATAACTAATCTAGTGGGAACCAAAGACACCTTGTCCACTAAAATTCAATGTCCATCATTACTGGACAATAAATTTTATCGGACAAAGATACGTCCGAACACACGACACGTCCGAACTTGACGCTCCGCTTCATGACTGGCACACTTCAAGTCCCATCAACTTCCACAGGAGAAAAAAGCATGAAAACCGTAGATATTGCCCTCCTGTCGGCTGCCTGATCTGCCCACTCCGATACTAGTTTTTTATCGACCTGCAATATCGTCGCTAGTGTGTTGATGCGCGTTTGATCGCGCGCCGACTTCCAACTTCTTTTTATTCGTTCCTGCATGCCTTGGTTTTGCCAACCGTGCGGGATTACTTTGCGCATCTATCTTTGATGCGCACTTTGAATTTGGATGAACACACTTATCATGATCAATTTTGATTTCGCCTCCCTGCGTCTGATCGGCTTAACTCCCGCTATCGCCAATCAATTACACGCGCTGGCAAATAATTTTACGGAAGACGCCACGCTGCAAGTGGCACGCATTACCGAGGTACACCGCGACAAACTGGTGCTACACAATGGTCTCATTCACCTGCAGGCACGTGCCCTACCGCGCCTCTTGCATGAACTGGCTGCCGATGAACTCAGTCTGGCAGTTGGTGACTGGGGTCTTCTCAGTGGCACTGCCGATAGCGGCTATCACTTGATCGCCCGCATGCCCGCCCTAACCCACTTGGCACGCCGCAATAACGAGGGGCGCGTACAGGCTTTAGCCAGCAACATCGACACGGCTTTACTGGTCATGGGACTGGACAATGACTATAACTTGCGCAGGCTAGAACGCTATCTGGCGCTGGTGCACGCCGCTGAAGTCGCCCCTGTGGTACTTCTTACCAAGGCCGATATGCATACGCATGCAGCTGCTCGGCAAGCAGAAGTAGAACAGCGGCTGTCGGCCAGTGTCCCGGTGTTCGCAGTCAATGGACTCAGCAGCGCCACCAGCGATTTGCTGTCACCGTGGATGAGCGCGGGGCAAAGCCTGATCTTGCTAGGTTCATCTGGTGCGGGCAAATCGACACTGACCAATACACTGACAGGCAGCAAACAAGAAACCGGAGCCGTGCGCGCTGGCGACAACCGTGGTCATCACACCACCACAGCACGTTCTTTGCACCTATGCCCAAGTGGTGCCTGCATCATCGACACTCCCGGTCTACGCAGCCTGCAACTTAAGCTAGATGAAGAAGCCCTGAGCGCGAGCTTTGCTGACATTGATACCCTCGCAGCCTCATGTCAGTTCCGCGATTGTAGTCACCAAAGCGAACCAGGCTGCGCGGTGCGCTCCGCTGTCGATGCGGACAGGCTGAAGAACTATCACAAGCTATTACGTGAAGCACAGCGCCACGAGCAAACTCCCTTAGACAAAATTGCGGCAAGGTCGAAGTGGAAAACGCTGGTTCGTTCGGTGAAGGAAAGGGATAGGTTGAAGCGAAGTTAGGCTAAGCATGAGCAGCAATTGGAGGCAGCTCTAGAAATGCGGGCTGTTTTTTGACAGCCCGCATTTTAATAGGTAACCTAGCTTTAATAAACAAACAAGTAAGCAATTATTTCAACAGTACCCCACTTCGCAAAGAGAGGCATCTGATGAACAAAACCGCCGCATTGCTATCCATCTGCGCCTGTCTTTTATTTACGGCCTGCCACAAAAGAACAGAAACCACAGAGACTATCCCAGCGCAACTCGAACTGGGATGGGAACAAGAGTTTGAGCGACTAACTCTGTCCAAAGAACAAATGACCATTTCACCGGACTTGGCACAGCAACTCTTGAAGATCGGTGACTTTCGTTCTTCCTCATCCATCACTTATGCCGGTAACAAAACCAAAACAACATTCACACTTACATTTTTAAAAGAAATCAAATCCGATGAGATGCACACGATGATCCCACTTTTAAAAACAATCTTCAAAGACAAACCATTCAAAGTCACATTTCATGGGCAACAAAAAAAACACATTATTCGCGACAGCATAGGCTTGTTTTCACACAAGGAGTCGGTGATTCGTGAGGCCAATCCCTCAATAAGTCACACTGTATTGCCGCAATTGGTTGAGGTTAAATGAGTCTTGAGCGATATGGGAATCCATTGTCTGTGCACAGCCAAACGCTTGGCTAGCGAGGTAGATAAGTAACGCTGAATAAGCAGCGCAGAGGAATGGAAAATGAAATATCCAAGTAAAGACGTCAGCAAAAACGCCGTAAGCCACAAGGTTTCGGAAAAATTGAGCAGCTATGATCCGGCGGAGGATTTGAGCTCGGATGACGCCATCGCGAGCTTCATAGAGCAAGCATTTGAAACCAACGATGCGGCCTACATCGCGCATGCACTTGGCGTCGTCGCCCGAGCCAAAGGCATGACGCAAATCGCTAGTGAAACCGGACTATCTAGAGAACAGCTCTATCGTTCGTTTAGCGACACTGGTAATCCAACACTGAAAACGACTTTGGCAGTAATGAATGCTTTGGGTTTGGAATTGACGGCTAAGCTGCATACGCCTTAAATATTAACGAATTAAAAAATAATTTTTCAATCAAATTTTCATTCGGTTAGCTAAGCATTTTAAGTTATTCAATCACCAATCGCGACAGTCCGAATCGTGTACCAACTGCCGTATCGCGCCATGACTCCAATATTTTTTTCGAAGTGCTATCCCGTACTTTTTGAAGAGCAACATTGATTCGATCTTTATCGCATGGCTCTAATTTTTTCGCGACCATTTCGGTAAATTCCCAAATCAAATTGAATTGCCAGCGAAATTGAGTTCTCGCAACCGTATCAATAACTATTTGCAGTAATTCGTCACACCAACATCTATCAATTGCCTTGCTCAAGAAATTTAACTTAAATGGAACGGCAATATAGTTTGCCAATTCTCCGGCTAAGAGGTTGATGCGAATATTAGTCGCGCCAAACTCACATGCTCGACATAACGACGATAATCTTGCATGGGGATTCTTGATTTTTTTAAGAACATCATCAATGTCATCGTTCGCAATGCCACGCAATAAGTCATGAGATTCGTTGAAACCAGCGAAAGTCGTTTGGTCGAAATACAGTAGGGCAAGCTTAATGTCACAAGAAAGTGAATCTTTTGCTTTAGAGCAGATTTTAGTGAGAACACTTGCAAATCGGCTCAGCGCAAACTCTATATGTTCGGGCGATGTGGTTCTTATGAGATCAAGATCAATGGATAAAAGTGAAGCTATCTGATTTGTTTCATTGGCAATTCGAATCCGTGTAAGTTGTTCAACCATTGCACTTAAGCTAGCAACAATCTTTGGTGTAAAGCCGATAGTCCCAGCGAGATCAAGTACCCGACCAGTATGCCAATTGTGCCAACAACTTTCTCTCTGAAGCCCGCCTTCACAATGATTCAAAATTTGCCTTTTACGGGTATTCATCAATTGTGACTGTTGAAGAAAATAATTACATACATATCCTAAATCACTCCCCCATGCACCCAGGCGAGTTTCTGCGATTGCTGCGACGGTTGCGCTGTCAAAACATCCGGCTATCGCCCAAAGTCTTCCAGACTTCACATTTTCGGTTAATGCCAATTCACGCTCAACGATGGCAATCAATTCTGGAGGAAGTGTCGTTTTGGCGATCACGTTATTGATTAGGTTAAACAACTCGTGCTCAACCAAACTGTCAGGCTGTTCGTCCGCCAAATCTGAAAGCGCACAATCAAAGGCAAGCCTCAAATCAAAAGGAATCCCGATACCGGCCGCTAATTGAATTAGCATCGCCCTAAGCTTTGGTAGTTTAGCCTCTGCTAAATTTTCTTCGAAAATCTCAATTGCCCGTGCTGGAAGTATTTGGTTCAGCGCATAGAGCACGTGTCGCCATTGATCAAGATCCATCTCTGCAACGAGTTGCCTTTGAATTAGTTCAGAGTCATTTGGGTTTCGCTCATAAGCGACGAGAGCAAGGGACTCCTTTACGTTTATCCCAGGTTGGCATACAGCCAGCCAATCCCTCGCGACCCGAAGTCGAGAGGAATATGGTGCCTCTTCCCAAATCCTAATAACACCACCTGACATTGTTCCAGGGAATGCCCGCATAGACTCCACTTCGGGCAAAATTCTACGCAACAAATCCATGTCACTGGTGGCAGCTAGAGCACACTTAGCATGGTGTTCAATGGTTTGAGGTTTAGATACGCTGGAGAGCTCTTTTAATTTTGCAATCGCCCCCGGCGTTGCCAACTCAGAAAGAGCCGCGATGCCATGCAGTCGCAATATTTCTGACGCTTCATTTGCGATTGATTTAAAAATAAATTGTTCAGCGTCCCTATGATGTTTCTCGGGCAATTCGCGAGCTACTCTCGCTCCTAGAAGAAGATCGGCACGAAACATCTCTTCCAAAAATTCACTTACTTCCGAATGGGGAATTAATCGTGATGCGAAAATCCAAGCATCATCAGCAAGTGCATCTTCAGTGCTGCGAAGATGATCTTTCCAGTTGCACGCCAAAATAGGAGCCGCTAGTGCGCCAATCAAAAGTTGGTGACCGAAACTGTAAAACCCCGTCGCCGACAAATGCAGCAGATCATGATGCCTTAGTAGCGCAATCACATAGAGCTCGGACATATCAGCAACACCAAGCACATCCGAACATGACGACTTTGCATCCCGAATCCACTTACCAGCCTCAACTTCAGCGCATCCAAGCTGACTTTGGTTAACAAGGGAATTAAATGCCAGCGCACTTGCAAGCTTCAAGACGACGTCCTGCCCAACTAATTGAGAAGATACTTCAGCATCTTTTTTACACCTAGAATAAATAAGTTTTTCGATCATTTCTCCCAGTGTGGCTGGTAAAGCCGAGTCCAAACGCCAGCATGCCAATCCAACTTCTACTGAAAAAGGCGTCCAAAGATGGGGGGAATGCGCGCGATTCGCAAATTCGAGAAAAGCCACTTCAAACGCATTTGCTTGCTTAGATCCAAGTGTACTTTCAGCGATCTGACGCACGGCGGTTGGTGTAAGGTGTTCTACACGAATGCAAGCAAGAGGCGCGACTGGCAGCACAACACTTCTATGTCTTGAAGTTTCCCTTGTCGTGACAATGCATGACGCCAAGCGCCGCTTAAGAAGCGCTTTCAACTCGTCAAAGAAATACGAAATGTGTTCTGATGGACACTCGTTCAATCCATCACATAACAATACAATGCGATCAGGCAGTGAACGCCAAATACCGAAATCAACTCCCAGCTCTCGATGAATTAGACGATCCAACGCCCCAGGCAGATAACTAGCTAATGAAATATAAATCGCAAGAGCGGTGTCTGGATGAGTTTGAAGAACTTTTGACCGAACCAATTCGAGCGTTGTCGTCTTTCCTACTCCGCCTTCTCCAAGCAGTATGGTTAACGATCCGTCTTCCAATTCTGCCAAATCAAGCAAATTCTTTATTTGATACTCTCTCGTCGCTGCTATATCGGCATTAAGAATTGCCGGAGCTGAGATGCCTGATGGAAGTCCTGCATTTGCAAACCTAGGTTCGACAATCGCCTTAAAACTACCATTTTCCTTAACATATGCGGCACGATCAAACATGGCTCTAGGATACTCACGAACGACAGTTGCAATTTTGAAGAACCGTTCGATGACATCTAAAACATCGCTCCACCGGCTCGACAAGGCAACATCAAAACCATTTTGATCCCACACAATCAACTTGTCCAAACCATCAATATAAGATTTAACTATTGAGCGTGGATCTTCTCCAAGTGTCACCAATCTCACTTTTAAAGTAGCGAGCTCTCCCTCTTTTGCATTGACAAGCCGGTTGCCAGCTTCGGAAATTAATTTCGAACGAAAATCACCACGCAACAATTGAATCAATTCATTAGTAACACCACCAGTGCAAATAAATCTGTGCTGCCCTACATCCGAACCTTCAATTTTCGAGTTTGCCGCAACTTTCGCCAACTCAATAGCGACCTGGGCGACCCCAATAGATTTCACCTGACGTTTGCATTGGATGCACACGATGCGTCCCGAAAGTAAGTCCTTTCCACTGATGTCGAAGCCGCCATCCCCTGATCCCGACGGCATTCCTTGTATTTCGACACCTTGCGTTTTTCCTATGCACGTCAAAGCAGCGGCGACGAATTCTTCAAACTCCATGGGCGACAATTCACCCAGTGGCAATCGCCTACCTTCAAAATACGGGGGCTTTTTTGATTCAGGAATATTTTGCATTTTCTAGTCGTTGGCCAACGGTAATCGTGTATTAAGATTAGTTTAATACATCATATCAACCCATGTGATTCCAGTGCACCAAATAAACAAAAAAAGGGGAGTGTGCTTCAAAACTCAACTCCGTATGTCGAGATTATCTGCTTCTATTAAACCCACACTTACTCAATGCTGCATCGTGAACGAAAGCAATCATTACAGATTCTTCCACGACTCGTAATCCTAGCTGGATGCAGCCGTAACCTTCCCCCGCGCCACATGCAGCTTCTTATAACTATCAATCAAGCGCTGATGCCTATCCAAGCCTTCCAATTTCATACTTGTGGGCGTTAAGCCGTAGAAACGCACGCTGCCTTCTAATGAGCCGTATACTGCGTCCATGCGTTCGTTGCCGAACATGCGGCGGAAGTTGGGTTCGTAATCGTCGTGATCGAGTTCGTCATCTAATTCGACTTCTAACACCACATCTAAGGCTTGATAAAACAGTCGGCGTTCGACGGTGTTGTCGTTGTATTGGAGGAAGGCTTGTGTCAGATCTTGCGCGTCTTCGAATTGTTCTAAGGCGAGGTGAATTAACAGCTTTAATTCGAGCACGGTGAGTTGTCCCCAGACTGTGTTCTCGTCAAACTCGATGCCGATTAAGGTGGCGATGTCACTGTAATCGTCTAGCTCGTTGTTCTCCAGGCGATCTAGCAGAGCTTCCAGCGCAGCGTCATCTAGCTGATGCAAATTCAAAATATCAGCGCGGAACAGTAAGGCTTTGTTGGTGTTATCCCAGATCAGATCTTCGACCGGATACACTTCTGAATAACCGGGCACCAAGATGCGGCAAGCGGTCGCGCCTAGTTGGTCGTAGACCGCCATGTACACTTCTTTGCCCATCTCTGCGAGTATGCCAAACAGGGTCGCGGCTTCATCAGCGTTGGAGTTTTCGCCTTGGCCGGAGAAATCCCACTCGACGAATTCGTAGTCAGACTTAGCGCTGAAAAAACGCCACGACACCACGCCGCTGGAATCGATAAAGTGTTCCACAAAATTGTTGGGCTCGGTCACCGCATTGCTGACAAAAGTCGGAGGGGGCAAATCGTTCAGGCCTTCAAAACTACGACCTTGCAGCAATTCAGTCAAACTGCGCTCCAGCGCAACTTCAAAACTAGGATGCGCGCCGAAGGAGGCGAACACACCGCCAGTGCGCGGGTTCATCAGCGTGACGCACATGACGGGATATTGCCCACCGAGTGAGGCGTCTTTCACCAGCACCGGAAAGCCTTGCTCTTCCAAACCTTGTATGCCTGCGAGTATGCCCGGATATTTCGCCAGCACTTCTGGCGGCACATCGGGCAGTGCAATTTCGCCTTCGAGGATTTCGCGTTTGACGGCGCGTTCAAAAATTTCGGACAGACATTGCACCTGCGCTTCGACCAGCGTATTCCCCGCGCTCATACCGTTGCTGGCGTAGAGATTTTCGATCAGGTTGGAGGGGAAATACACCAGCTCACCATCAGACTGCCGCACATAGGGCAGCGTACAAATGCCGCGCGCCACGTTGCCAGAATTGGTGTCGATCAAATGTGAACCACGAAGTTCACCATCGGGGTTGTAAATGGCCAAACAGTAGTCATCCAAAATCTCTTTAGGCAGCGCATCCTTTTTGCCGGGTTTAAACCAACGCTCGTTGGGATAATGCACAAACTCAGCATTGGCAATGTCTTCACCCCAAAACGAACCAGCATAAAAATGATTGTTACTCAAGCGCTCGATATATTCGCCCAAAGCGGATGCCAAGGCGCTTTCTTTGGTCGCGCCTTTGCCATTGGTGAAACACATAGGCGAATGCGCGTCGCGTATATGCAGCGACCACACATTCGGAATAATATTGCGCCACGATGCGATTTCTATCTTGATGCCCAAACTCGCGAGCAAGCCAGACATATTGGCGATGGTTTGCTCCAGAGGTAGATCTTTGCCGAGGATATAAGTGGCAGCGTCTGCGCTAGTATTTAACGTCAACAGCGCCTGCGCATCGGCATCGAGATTGTCGACTTCTTCAATGATAAATTCAGGCCCTTCTTGCACTACTTTTTTGACCGTACAACGCTCAATCGAACGCAAAATTCCTTCGCGGTCTTTGGCAGAAATATCGGCGGGCAGTTCGACTTGTATCTTGAAAATCTGTGCGTAACGATTTTCTGGATCAACGATATTGTTTTGCGAGAGGCGGATATGCTCAGTAGGAATATTGCGCGTATTGCAGTAGAGCTTGACAAAGTAGGCGGCGCACAATGCCGACGACGCCAAAAAATAATCAAAAGGCCCGGGTGCAGAGCCATCACCTTTATAACGGATAGGCTGATCAGCGATCACCGTAAAATCATCGAACTTAGCCTCAAGGCGAAGTTTATCGAGAAAGTTGACCTTAATTTCCATGACGAATTCCAAAAGAGCGTTAAATTTGAGTAGGCGCTATTATCCTAGATTCATCAGCTGGCCGCACTATGTCATCGATAAGAAATGGTTTAGTGTTTTGTCTTGAGCAATTAGCGCGTGCAACGAACGAGCTCACATACAAATCTAATTTGGCAATGATTCACCGATTTTCGAATAACACTTCAACTTGCCAAATTTATCAAATTTGGTGCATACTATCGTGCTAAATATACCAAATTCAACCTACCCGTTCACTTTAACAAATAGAAGTGATTGGTTCAGACTTCCCGCAAATACATCTACTTTTCTTGAATGGAAACTTTACCTTGAAATCAATATTTACCACTCTATATTGCATCATAATTTTCTTTTCAGGAACATGTTTCAAAACTTCCCTGAGCGTCGCTGCTGAACGAGTTGAAATCAACGTCTCAAATGAAAATTTTCACAAGACAGCACAATTTAAGAGTTGGAAGAGCACGATCGAAGTATCAAGTAAAGTTGGGAGCATCACACACGGCTTATTCTGCTCAGACCCTAGCGACATTTACTACACCGCCGGGCTAGATCAATACAACATTACTCGCATTAGCAAGGCTTACCTCGACAAAAGCAATACGTTAGGCTATCCCAAATATAGCGGCGATGAATCCGCGTTTTCCGACAAATTAGGTGTAGAGCCAGATTTTCGCATTGGTATAACTTTACTAGAGATGAATTACGATATTTGCAGCAATAGTGAAGGTATCTCAGGCTCTTCGCGGATCAAACTAAAAGTCGAATTATTCTCAACGAAATTACAAAAAATCATGTTCGGAAAGATTATCGAAGGCCACTTTTCTTCTGAGAAGAAAATAAAAATCGAAGACTATGACCGCGTCCTATTTTTGAATGCTTTTGCTGAACTCTTTTCAGATCAAAAGTATGTCGACATGTTCAAAGATGATGCAATCCTTGAAGCCAAATCCGAGTTCAGCAAGATTGAAATTAAGGAAGGCCAAAGATTTAATGGCGGCGTTCAAAAAAATTCTAAAGACATATTGACGACCGTTGTAACAATTGAGACGACAACAGGAAATGGAACGGGATTTTATCTAGGTGACGACGGCTATATCATTTCAAACTATCACGTTGTGGGCGAAGCAAAGTTTGTAAAGATTCGTTTTTCTAGTGGACACTCAATCACGGGAGTCGTTACTCGAAAGGATCCCTCACGTGATGTCGTCCTAATAAAAACTGAATCGCAAGCGCCGACTAATTTAACGATACGGAAAACCGCATGTAAAATTGGCGAAGAAGTGTACGCTATTGGATCACCATTTGGTGAACGACTAAGTGGCACAGTCACCAAGGGTATCGTCAGTGCAGAACGTAAAATTGACGGAGCCAATTTTATTCAAAGCGATGCCGCAATTAACCCGGGGAATAGTGGCGGCCCCCTACTGGATTCCAGTGGGGCATTAATTGGCGTAGCAACCTTAAAAAAGAACGATGCAACTGGTATTGGACTGTTCATTCCTATAGGTGAAGTTCTTGAAAAATTAGGGTTACAGTAACCGGACTTCGATTTGACCCAACAAAGCCAAAACCATGATCGCTTTAATGTACGTGCGGGTTACACCCGCACGATGAGGTCAGCGTGATGGCAAAATAAATAGGTTCGAGACGAAACGACAAACTCTCATGCAGAAACCTGTCTCACATCAAATTGCTCGAACCCTCGCCTAATCCTAAAAAATAAACTGGATTTCTTGACTGTCGTACTTCGCTTGTCCAATTCATCCCCGCAACAAATACACCGCCTCACAAGAAGGCACCTTGCCCTTCATGCCGCCCTCCACGGCCACACGCTCTTGCAAATTGATGTGATAAACATCCGCATAGTGTTGCGACACTTCTTGCTCGGAAATTGAAAACGGCGGGCCATCGATGAGCTCTTGTTGGTATTCATAGGTCACCAGTAATTGCGGGGCGTTTTGGCTTAATTTAATGAGGTGTGCGGTGTAATCTCGGCGCATTTGCGATGGCAATGCGACTAGCGCGGCGCGGTCATAGATTGCGTCTATCCCACCCGCGAGTTCAGCGTTCAATTTAAAAAAGTTGCCAACAAAAATAGTGATGCCATCAGCACTGTAGCGTGACAAATCACCGACCTGCGTGATCTGCGGTGTGACCGATAATTGTGCAAACAATTCGCGCACCGCCAATTCGCTCAATTCAACACCGAGCACCTGATAGCCGCAACTGAGCAAGTAAGCGATGTCTCTGGTCTTTCCGCACAGAGGCACAAACACGCGACTGCCCTGCGCCAGATTTAATTTACCTAAATGCGCCACCAGATGCGGGTTGGCTTCCTCGCGATGAAAAGCGATGTCGCCGCGCTGCCATTTTTGATGCCAGTAATGTGCTTCCATAGGAACTCCTTAATTTTTAATGTCCGATTATGCCATCAGTGCCCTAGCTTGCATGAGCAGACGGTATCAACTAGCATAGAACCTCAAGCCAACTTGAGGTCAAGTATTTTTTGGAAAGAACATGATGGATATTGCAGAAGTGATTCAAGAAACCGGGCTAGCGGCCTCCAGCCTGCGCTATTACGAAGAAAAAGGCTTGATCACCTCGACCGGACGCAAGGGCTTGCGTCGGCAATATCACGAGAACGTGATTGAACGACTGGCATTCATCACTTTGGCGCGACGGGCTGGTTTTACCTTGACAGAGATCGGCGAGCTATTACTTCAAGGACCTTCAGGCAAAAGAAAACTACGCCGCGACATGCTCCAAAATAAAGCCGATGAACTAGGGCGTGTTGACATATTTATTTACTCACACCCCTGTTAACTTTTCTCGAAATGTGTTTACATCCTTGTATTTGGGCAAATCAAGGATGATTAGAATGCTATTGAGGGATGATCAGTGGGAAAGAATAGAAGCAC